>JAICMC010000109.1 GCA_025929465.1 Nostocoides sp. | reverse complement strand
GGGCGAGGAGCACCTCGCCCGCGGTGTTGACCACCTCGACGCGGCCGTCGGCGGTCATCTCGAAGGTCTTGTCGTGGCTGCCGTACTCCTCGGCCTTCTGGGCCATCAGCCCGACGTTGGGGACCGAGCCCATCGTCGTGGGGTCGTAGGCCCCGTGAGCGCGGCAGTCGTCGATGACGGCCTGGTAGACCCCGGCATACGAGCTGTCCGGGATGACCGCGAGGGTGTCGGCCTCGGCGCCGTCGGGGCCCCACATGTGGCCGGACGTGCGGATCATGGCCGGCATCGAGGCATCGACGATGACGTCGCTCGGGACGTGCAGGTTGGTGATGCCCCTGTCCGAGTTGACCATCGCCAGGCGCGGTCCGTCGGCCAGGCCCTTGTCGATCGCCGCGCGGATCTCGGCGCCCTTGTCGCCCAGGGCGTCCAGCCCGTCGAGGATGGCGCCCAGGCCGTTGTTGGGCGACAGGCCGGCCGCGGCCAGGTCGGAGCCGTATGCCGCGAAGACCTCAGGGAGGAACGCACGGACGACGTGGCCGAAGATGACGGGGTCCGAGACCTTCATCATCGTGGCCTTGAGGTGCACCGAGAAGAGCACGCCCTCGGACTTGGCCCGCGCGATCTGGTCGGCGAGGAAGGCGTCGAGCGCCTTGGCGCTGAGGAAGGTCGCGTCGACGACCTCGCCGGCGAGGACGGTCAGGCCGTCCTTGAGGATGGTGACGCTGCCGTCGGCCGCCGTGTGCCGGATGGTGAGGGTGTCGTCGGCCGGGAGGAGGACCGAGCGCTCGTTGGAGCGGAAGTCGTCGTGGCCCATGGTCGCCACGTTGGTCCTGCTCGCGCTGCTCCAGGCGCCCATCGAGTGCGGGTGACGGCGGGCGTAGTTCTTCACGGCGGACGGGGCGCGCCGGTCGGAGTTCCCTTCGCGCAGAACGGGGTTGACCGCGCTGCCCTTGACCCTGTCGTAGCGGGCCCGGGCATCGGCCTCGTCGTCGGTCCGCGGCTCGTCGAGGTAGGGCGGCAGGTCGAAGCCCTGCGCCTGCAGCTCGGCCACGGCCGCCTTGAGCTGTGGGAGAGAGGCCGACACGTTGGGCAGCTTGATGATGTTCGCCTCGGGCGTCGTGGCCAGCCGGCCCAGCTCGGCGAGCGCGTCGCTCGTGCGCTGGTCCTCGGGGAGCCGGTCGGCGAAGGCCGCGAGGATCCGGCCGGCCAGGGAGATGTCACGGGTCTCGACCTCGACACCGGCGGTCGCGGCATACGCCTGGATGACCGGCAGGAGGGAGTACGTCGCGAGCAGGGGCGCCTCGTCGGTCAGCGTGTAGATGATGGTGGCCATGTGGGCGAGCTCCTCGGGCGGTCCGGCGGGTTTGCGGTGACAGCGGGGTGAGTCTGCAGGCTATCGAACCGGGGGTGACCACGTCCGGACGCCCGTGGCGCGCGTGGAACAATCGCCGCCATGTCCGTCGACGCGCCCGCGCCGCTGCCCCGGATCCTCTCGGGGATGCAGCCCACCAGTGACTCCCTCCATCTCGGCAACTACATCGGGGCGCTCGTCAACTGGGTGACGCTGCAGGACCAGGAGTTCGACGCCTTCTACTTCGTCGCCAACCTGCACGCCCTCACGGTGCCCACCGACCCGGCGGTGCTGCGGCACCGGACCAGGGTCACCGCGGCACAGTTCCTCGCCGGCGGGGTGGACCCCGGCCGGTCGACCCTGTTCCTCCAGAGCGACGTCGCCGAGCACGCCGAGCTGGCCTGGGTCTGCAACTGCCTGACCGCCTTCGGCGAGGCCAGCCGGATGACCCAGTTCAAGGACAAGGTCGCCAAGGGCCAGAACGCCAACGTCGGGCTGTTCGCCTACCCGATGCTGATGGCCGCCGACATCCTCATGTACGACGCCGCCTACGTGCCGGTCGGCGAGGACCAGCGCCAGCACCTGGAGATCACCCGCGACGTCGCCGAGCGGTTCAACACCCGCTTCGGCGATGGCGGGCTCGTCGTGCCGGACCCCTACATCCTCCGGGGGTCCGCCAGGGTCATGGACCTCACCGACCCCTCGAGCAAGATGTCGGGCACGAACAGCCCGGACAAGGGCCTGCTCCTGCTCAGCGACGACGACAGCAGGCTGCGCAAGAAGATCATGTCCGCCGTCACCGACACCGAGGCCGAGGTCCGCTACGACCCCGGGACCAAGGCCGGCGTCTCCAACCTGCTCGTGATCCACTCCGCCCTCTCCGGGACCCGGATGGAGGAGCTCGAGCGCTCGTATGCCGGTCGCGGCTACGGCGACCTGAAGAAGGACGTGGCCGAGGTCGTCATCGCCAGCGTGGGCCCGTTCCGGGAGCGGATGGCCGCCCTGCTCGAGGACCCCGCCGAGCTGGACCGGGTGCTCGCCGACGGCGCCGCCCGGGCCCGCGAGGTGGCCACCGTGACGATGGCCCGCGTCCGGGAGATGGTCGGTCTCCCGCCGCGCGCGGTCTGACCGTCCACGCCAACGACTAGGGTCGCTCCATGCCCACCATCGGGGTCGCCGTCGCCGTGCCCGAGCCCTTCGGGAGCAGCCTTCAGCACATGCGCGACTCCTTCGGCGACCCGCTGGCCGGGCGGATACCCACCCACATCACCCTGCTGCCGCCCACCAGGGTCGACGACGTCGCGTATGCCTCGTTCGAGCGGCATCTGGCCGACGCGGCCCGCACGGTGGAGCCGTTCGAGGTGCTGCTGCGCGGGACCGGAACCTTCCTGCCGGTCTCGCCGGTCGTCTTCGTCCAGCTGGCTCGCGGGACCAGGGAGTGCGAACGCCTCGAGGAGGCCGTGCGAGGCGGTCCGGTGAAGCGGGAGCTGGAGTTCAGCTACCACCCACACGTGACCGTGGCCCACCACCTCGACGACCCAGCCCTGCAGGTCGCGTACACCGCGCTCGCCGACTACACGGCGACCTTCAGGGTGACCTCGATCGCGCTGTACCGTCAGGACGCCGACGACGTCTGGCGCACCGCGCGGACCTTCCCGCTGGGGTCGGCGGACGAGGGACAGGTCTCGGCATGACGGCCCTCAAGCGGCTGCTGGCCCGGTTGACCAAGACCGCGGCATACCGCAGCTGGCAGCGCTACGGCAGCGTCCGTGGCAACCTGCTCGCCGGCGGGGTCACCTACTTCGCCTTCCTGTCGATCTTCCCGGCCGTGGCGCTCGCCTTCACCGTCTTCGGGGTGCTGCTGCACGGGCACCCGGACTGGCTGGCGCAGATCACGGACTACCTCGACAAGACGCTGCCCGGGTTCATCAAGGACGACCGGCATCCCAAGGGCCTGATCTCCCTTGCCATCCCGAGCCGGAACACCTTGTCGATCACCGGCGCCGTGTCGGTCATCGGCCTGGTGCTGGCCGGCCTGGGCTGGCTCAGCGCGTTGCGCGGCGGCCTTCGGACGATCTTCCGTGCCACCGGCGACCCGGGCAACCCGATCACCTCCAAGCTGCGCGACCTCGGCGTGATGGTGCTGCTCGGCATCGGCATCGTGGTGTCCGCGGCGGTCACGGCGGTCGCCGGGGCGGTCGCGGGGTTCGTGGCCCAGCACATCGGGCTCGGCGGCCAGGGGTGGGTCCTCACGGTGGCCGGGCTGGTGGTCGGGGTGTTGCTCGACGCCGCCCTGGTCGCGGTGATGCTGCGGATCCTGTCCGGCGTCGAGCTGCCGTGGCACGGCATACGCAACGGTGCGCTGGCTGGTGGGATCGGGCTGACCCTGCTGAAGGTGTTCGGCTCCAAGCTGCTCGCCGGGACGCTGAAGAACCCCCTCTACGGGTCGATCGCCCTGGTCGTGGGGCTGCTCATCTGGCTCAACTTCATCGCCCGCATCGTCCTGCTGTCGGCGGCCTGGGCGGCCAACGACCTGGACACCGCCACGGAGCGCCTGCAGGTCACCGAGGGCACCCTGGCCAAGGCGGTCGAGGGTCCGGAACCGTTGTCGGTGGCCGCGGGAGCGGCGGCCGACCTCGACTCCCGCGATGCCAGGGCAGCGCTCGGGTTGCCGACGTTCGGCCAGCGGGCGGTCGACCGGTCCACGCTGGCGGCCGGGGCGGTCCTCGGTGCGGCCGGCGTCGCCGGTGCCGGCGCCCTGGCGCGCGGGCTGCTCCGAGTGGTCCGGCCGCGCCGCTGAGCCCGGCCGCTGACCGCTGAGCACGGCTGCTGACCGCTGAGCCCGGCTGCTGACCGACCACGCGACTTGGGGAGGAATCGTTGACGTCAGGCGGTCCGGCCCGCGGGGGCGCTCGGGGTGGCGAGGAGGAACTGCGGCGCGGCGAACCCGCGGTCGGCGAAGGCGGCCTGGACGGCCTCGGCGACCTGCTCGTATGCCGTGTCCTGGACCAGGGCGATGGCCGAGCCACCGAAGCCGCCGCCGGTCATCCGGGCTCCGACCGCCCCGGCAGCCAAGGCGGCCTCCACGACGGTGTCCAGCTCGGGCGCGGAGACCTCGTAGTCGTCACGCAGCGAGGCGTGCGAGGCGGTCATCGCGCTGCCCAGCACGTCCAGGTCGGCGCGCTCCAGGGCAGCGGCGGCCACCCGCACCCGCTCGATCTCGGTGACGACGTGCCGGGTGCGGCGACGGAGCACCTCGTCGTCGAGCCGGGCGAGGGCTGCGTCCAGGTCGGCCACCTCGACGGCGCGCAGGGCGCCGACGCCGAGCAGCCGCGCCGCCTGCTCGGTCGACGCGCGCCGCGCCGCGTACTGGCCGTCGACGAGGGCGTGCGGAGCCCGGGTGTCGACGACGAGGAGGGTCCAGCCCAGCTCGCCGATCCGCCAGGGCACGTCGCGGGTGGAGAAGTCGGCGCAGTCGAGCAGCATCGCGTGCCCGTCGCGGGCGAGGAGGGAGACGGCCTGGTCCATGCCGCCGGTGTTCGCTCCGGCGACGACGTTCTCGGCCTCGATGGAGGCGGCCATCAGCTCGCGCCTGGCCAGGTTCTCGCCCGTTGCCGACAGGTCCGCGAGGGCGACCGCGACGGAGCACTCCAGCGCCGCCGACGAGGACAGCCCGCTGCCGAGGGGCACCCGGCCGTCGATGAGCACATCCAGGCCCGGCAGGGAGGCACCCCGGCGCTGCAGGGCCCACCACACGCCGGCGACGTAGGCCGACCACCCGTCCGGGCGCCCCGGCCCCACCTCGTCCACGGTGCCCGACCAGCCGTCGCCGGCCTGCACGCTGGACATGGTCAGCCGGTCGTCGTCGCGCACCCGCACCGCGGCATACGTGCGGTGTGGCAGGGCGAACGGCAGGCAGAGCCCGTCGTTGTAGTCGGTGTGCTCGCCGATCAGGTTGACCCGGCCGGGTGCCGACCAGACCCCGTCCGGAGGTGCCCCGTGGGTCTGGGCGAACCGCTCGGTCAGGGCGGCCGCGACCTCGGCGGGGTCGGGCGCCGGCAGCCAGGCCAGGCCGGTCATCGGCCGACCGCCCGGGTCACGAAGGCCGCCAGGTCGCTGCTCTGCCGGACTCGGCTCGGTTCGTGGACGTACATCATGTGACCTGCCTCGTAGTGATGGTGCTCGATGTTCGCGAGCAGGTTCTCGGGCACGTCCAGGTGGGCGAAGGAGTCCTCGGCCGCCCAGTACGGGGTCGCACCGTCGTGGTAGCCGTAGGCGACGTGCACGAGCAGGTGCGGGTTGGCGCGCATGGCTCGGGAGAGGGCGCCCGTCACGTCGACCGGCTTGCCCTCGAACTCCTTGAACGACCAGCTCTTGTGGAGGTCGGCCATCACGGCATACGACAGGTCGCTCTCGTAGTCCAGCTCGGTGCGCACGTAGTGGTTGAACGCGGACGCGTACGCGCCGACGATGGCGTCCATGGCCGGGTCGGAGTCCCACTGCTCGGCGTTGCCGGCCGCCAGCGGCCCGGTGAAGCGCGAGTCCAGCCGGCCCACGGCGGCTCCCTTGTCGCGCAGCAGCTCGGTGAAGTAGCGGATGTGCTCGATCCGCAGGTCGGCCCGCTCGACGTATGCCGGAGACAGACCGGTGAGGGCGGCCAGCCGCTTGACCGTCGACCGGCGCTCCCCGGCGGTGAGCCGTGACCCGCGGGCGAGGGCCCAGGGGTAGTCCCGCTCGGCGAACTCGGTGGCCTCGCGCAGCACCGCGGCCAGGGACCGACGGCCGTGGAAGCCGTGCTGGTGCGCGGTCGCGGCATACGTCGGGAGGTAGTCGACGTAGGCGCGGTCGTTGCGGTAGTCCAGGTCGCTCGCGCCGTAGTCGATGACCGAGGAGATGAGCACGACGCCGTTGAGGTACATCGCCAGCCGGTCCTGCAGGTGCTCGGCCAGGGCCGAGGCCCGGACCGTGCCGTAGGACTCGCCGAGGAGGAGCTTGGGGGCCAGCCACCGGTTGTGCCGGGTCACCCAGAGCCGGATCAGCTCCCCGACGCTCTCGACGTCGGCGGTGAAGCCGTGCTGGTCGCCGGGCTTGCCGCCGTCGACGGCCCGCGACCAGCCGGTGGACACGGGGTCGATGAACACCAGGTCGGACACGGACAGCAGGGTCTCGGGGTTGTCGGCGAGGGCGTAGGGGGGTCCGACGGGGGAGCCGGCGTCGCCCGCGAGGACCCGCCGGGGACCGAGCAGGCCCAGGTGCAGCCACACCGAGCTCGACCCCGGGCCGCCGTTGAAGGCGAAGGTGACCGGTCGCTCCGGCTGGCCTGCAGCGGTCGGGACGACGTAGCTGGTCACCGACATCTCGGCGAACGGCTTGCGCCCCCCGAACACCCCGTCGTCCAGGGCCTCCGTGGCGACCACCATCCGCCCGGTCGTGGCCCGGTAGGCCAGGTCTCGGCGCCCGACCCCGATGGTGTGCTCGGTGGTGCGCAGGTCGTCCGTCGGTCTCGCGCGAGGAGGAGTGGCTGGCTCGGCCTGGGCGGTCGTGCCCGGGGCGGGGGCGGGCGACCCGGTCGTCGAGGGGGTCCTGTCGTCCTGGCTCACCGCGCCATTGTGTCAGCGCTCCCCGCGTCGAGCCCGATCAGTGCCGGGCGGCGTGGGTCATCCGCCGCCGGGCCCTACGGAGGCCGAGAGCGCCGAGCAGCAGGGCGGCGGTCAGGGCGCCGGCCCCGACCGCCGTCGTCGTGGTCGCGCGTGCGTCGCCTGGTGCCAGACCCAGCGCGGCGACGCGCCGGTCGGCCGCCGAGGGGTCGGCCGCCGCCATGGCGCTGGCGGCGCTGGCGGCGCTGGCGCTGGAGGCGCTGTCCGCGCGCTGGCTCGCGGACGCGGCAGCGGCCGAGGCGGCCGCCGAGGCAGCAGCAGCCGCCACCACCTCGCCGGGCTCGACGAGCCGCCCGATCGGGCGGGCCTCGGGTCCGTGGGCGAAGGCCCAGTCGAGCAGGCGGGCCGTCGGTCGCCACTGCTGGTAGTCGGTGCCGCCCATCTCGGTGACGATGTAGGTGTGCCCACCGCGCCGGGCGACCGAGATGTAGGTGCGGTGGGCCTGGTCGGTGTAGCCGTCCTTGCCGCCGATGGTTCCGGGGTAGTTGAACAGCAGGGTGTTGTGGTTGGACAGCTGGAAGGTCTGCCGCCTGGTCCCGGCGGCATCGACGACGACCGGAGCCTTGGAGCTGGCTGCTGCCGAGGTCGGCGCCCGGCCCGGCGTCGCCTTGCGCGTCGCCGACGCCTTGGGCACCGGGTTGCCGGGGAAGGGCACGGTCCGGGCCGTGTCGTAGCTGCGGAAGGCGGCGATCTTCATGGCCGCCTTCCCGAACAGGGCCAGGTCGTAGGCGCTGCTGCTCTGTCCCGGCGAGTCCAGCCCGCTCGGGTTCCCCGCGTGGGTGTCCAGGGCGCCCAGCCGCTTCGCGGTGGCGTTCATCTCGGCGAGCGTGGCGGGGATCCCGCCGTTGATCCGGGACAGCATGTATGCCGCGTCGTTGGCCGAACCCATGAGCAGCGCCTGGAACAGCTGGCCGCCGCTGTACAGCTGGCCCGGGACCAGCCCGATCCGGGTCCCGCCGGCCCGAGCGTCGCCAGCGGCGGCGGCATACGACTTGGTGGGGTTGATCCTGGGCAGCAGCACGATCGAGGTGAGCGTCTTCAGGGTGCTGGCGGGGGCCAGCCTCGCGTGCGGCGCCTTGGCGGCGAGGACGTCGCCGGTGTCCAGGTCGGCGACCAGCCACGCGACGTCATGCATGACCGGGGGTGCGGGCGTCCCGGCCGGCAGGTCGGTCGTGATCCCCATCGACGCCAGCATCGGGCCGCCGACGGCTGTCGCCGGGTCCACGGTCGCGGCCGGGCTGGGCAGGCCGCCCGCCGTGGCGGTTCGCGGCGGGGGAGTGCTGGCGGCCTGGGCCGGTCCGGCTGCCACGATGCCTCCCGCCGCGAGGGCGACCGCCCAGGCGGCCGACCGTCGACGAGCGCCGCTCGGGTGAGGGGTCGAGGTGGTCAACGGCAGCTCCGGCGGTCGTGGCGGTCGGGGAAGCGACAACGGCCCTGCCACGGTAGGCCATGAACCGGCGTCGGCGGGCTGCGACGCCGGCCCGGTGTCGGACCCGGGACTTGGGGTTGGCGCCCTCGGACGTCTAGCCTGCCATCGCATGGCAGCCATCGAGGGGTTCTGGGCGGTCGTGCCCGCGGGCGGGGCGGGGACCCGCCTGTGGCCGCTGTCGCGGGCCGGTGCGCCGAAGTTCCTCCTGGACCTGACCGGCTCGGGCCGCACCCTCCTGCAGGCGACGGCCGACCGGCTCGGGCCCCTCGTCGGCCCGCGGCTCGTCGTCGTCACCGGGGTGCGGCACGCAGCCGCGGTCGCGGCCCAGCTGCCGGGCCTGCCCGCTGCGCAGCTGATGGCCGAGCCCTCGCCTCGCGACTCGATGGCGGCGATCGGCTGGGCGGCGGCGGTGCTCGAGGCCCGGGACCCGTCGGCGGTCATCGGCTCGTTCGCGGCCGACCACCTGATCGGTGACCAGGGAGCCTTCGAGGCGTGCGTGCGGGAGGCCGTCGAGGTGGCCCGCACGGGCCTCGTCGTGACGATCGGGATCGAGCCGACCCAGGCCGCCACCGGCTTCGGCTACCTGCGTGCGGGGCAGGCGCTGGCGGGGCAGCCCACGGCTCGCACCGTCGAGGAGTTCGTCGAGAAGCCGGACGCGGCCACCGCCGCGCGCTACCTCGCCGAGGGGACCTACCGCTGGAACGCCGGGATGTTCGTCGTACGGGCGTCGTTGCTCCTCGACCTGCTCCACGAGGGGCACCCCGACCTGGCCTCCGGCCTGCGTGCCCTGGCCGCCGACCCGGCGCTGCTGGACCGCACCTGGGAGGGGTTGACCAGGATCGCCATCGACCACGCCATCGCCGAGCCCGCGGCGGCCGCCGGTCGCGTCGCCGTCGTCCCGGGCACGTTCGCCTGGGACGACGTCGGCGACTTCGCCTCGTTGGCCGGGCTGCTGCCCCGGCCACCAGGGGCCGGCGCGGACGCCGGGCCCACGGTGCTCGGTGATGCCGGCCTGGTGACGCCAGTCGACTGCACCGGTCTGGTCGTGCCCGGTTCAGGGCGCGTGGTGGCGGTCGTCGGGCTCGATGACGTCGTCGTCGTCGACACCCCCGACGCGCTCCTCGTCACGACCCGCGAGCGGGCCCAGGACGTCAAGGCCGTCGTCGACGCCCTCAAGGCGGCCGGACGCACCGACCTCACCTGACCTCCTCCTGTCACCAGATCCTCCCCAAGTCGCGTGCGGACGGTCGGTCAGCACGCGACTTGGGGAGGATTCGTTGACGGGGGAGACAGCACCTCAGGTCATCAGGTCTCGCCGGCGGAACGACCGGACGCCGTATGCCGTGAGGGCGGCGGCGACCAGGACGAGGACGAGCGCTCCACCCAGGTCGGCCGAGCCGCCCGGAAGGCTGCCGAGGTGGGCGAACGGCGAGGCCTTCTG
>JAICMC010000069.1 GCA_025929465.1 Nostocoides sp. | reverse complement strand
GGGCCCGGCCGGGCCGCCCACCACCGCCTGCCGGGGCCGCGGGGGGGGGGGCGGCCGCCACCGGCCCCGGGGGCGGCCCGGGCCGGGTCGGCCCGCCCCCCCCCCACCCCCCTGGTCAGCGGTCGTCGACGCCGGCCGTTTGGTCGCGGACCGACGGGGTACGCCCCGGACGGCGGCGGCGGCCGCGACCGGTCACCCCAGGAGGAACGATGCCACGACGCAACCCAGGACCGTCCGTGAAGGACCCCGAGCTGTACGAGACGCTGCGGGACGACGGCGCCAGCAAGGAGAAAGCCGCACGGATCGCGAACGCGGCGGCCAACACCTCCCGGTCCGCGGTCGGCCGCAAGGGCGGCAGCCACGGCGACTACGAGGACTGGACCAAGTCCGACCTTGCCCGGCGCGCGCGGGAGGTCGGCATCAAGGGCAGGTCGTCGATGTCCAAGGCCGAGCTCATCTCCGCCCTGCGCAACCACTGACCGCCCGTGCGGACCTCGCCGACGACGCGGTGGGCCGACCCGTGCAGCTCGCTCGCCGGTCACTGGTAGCCGAACGTCTCCAGCGCTGCCCAGGTCGCAGGACCGATCGTTCGACCCGTCGGGTCCACTCCCGCCCCGAGGACTCCGGCCCGGTTCTGGAACTCGGCGACCACCCCTGCCGTCTGCGGCCCGTAGCGCTGTGGCCCCAGGTCGATCTGCGAGTAGAGCGGGAAGGTCCGGTTGAGGAAGGCCTGGACGCGCGCGACGACCGCACCGACGTCCCCGAACCGCAGGGTCGGGTGCTGTCCGACCGAGACGGGCACCGGCCCGAGACGCTGCCGCCACACCGCCAGTCGCGCCATGGCCGCCTCCGCGTAGGCGTCGGCCCCGTTGTAGGCCTTGAACCCGCCCCGGTATCCGTGGGCTCGGATGAGGTCTCCGAGCGCCCCGAAGCCGACGGCGCAGTTGACCCGCCAGTCCCAGCAACCACCCATGGCGTCCGCACGGTCCTGGTAGCCCGGCCAGGTGAGCTGGGTCGGGCCGACCCCCTGGGCACCCAGCTGGTGCCGGTGCGCCTTGTAGGCGAGGTATGCCGTCTTGGTCACCGGGGAACCGGGAACGTAGAAGCCCCCGCTGGACACGTGGTCGTGCCCCCAGACGTTGGCTCCGCCGGCGGACTCCTTCTCCAGCATCGTGGCGGCCGCCGCCAGCTCGAGCCCTGCCTGGGCGGCCAGCTGGACCACCTCCGTGGATCGCTTGACACCGTGCTGCGTCAGGGTCGTTGCTGATGTGACCATGACCTTCACCTCTCTCTGTCGGTGCCGTGGTCGTAGCGTCCTGCCCGGGTCACCACGGCATCGGGATGCCAACGAGAGATCTCACGCCGCCGCGCTGATACCGCAGGCGTGCGGTGCGGGCATGCGGCTGCTCCGGGTGGTCGCGCGGCCTCGGCCGCTTGCTGGTTGGGTGAGAACCAGTGCACCCGATCCGCCGGCCCCGGTCGTCAGCCGAGCAGCGTCACCTCGGGCCTACGTCAGCCGACGTATGCCGGGCCCGCCCCCGTCCGGCCTGCCTGTTGCCGGCAGGCGGCCCGCCCTGCCGGCATACGACGAAGGCCCCGCCACAGGGGTGCGGGGCCTTCGTCGTACTGCTGGCAGGGGTGTTGAACCAGTCGTCAGGGGCGACCGTAGGTGACGTTCGTGGACCAGATCGTGTGCAGGCCGCTGGTCTTTCCGGTGGTGGGCGAGTCGTACATCATGCCGCCGCCGGCGTAGATGCCCACGTGGTAGGCCGGGTAGCCGAAGAAGACGAGGTCACCGGGCTGCGGGCTGGACACCCGCTGCGCGGAGGCCTGCTGCGCGGCCGCTGTGCGGGGCAGGGAGATCCCCACCTGGCGGAAGACGTAGGACGTGAAGCCGGAGCAGTCGAAACCGGCCGGGGTGGACCCGCCGTAGACGTAGTAGATGCCGAGCAGGGTCCTGGCCACCGCGATCACCCCGCTGGCCGCCGCGTGGCTCGCCGCCGCCGCATAGCTGGTGCCCGCGGTCGAGGATCTCGCAGAGACCGGGACCCGGTGGCTGGACCGGGAGGCGGCCTGGCTGACGACGCGGACGACCGGCTTGGGCTTCGGCTTGGGCTTGGGCTTCGGCTTGGCGACCGCGGTGTAGCCGGCGACGCCGAAGGTCTGCGAGGCGGCCGGCCCGGCCACCTGCGGGGCGACGACCGCGGGGGCCGCGGCAAGAGCGCTCGCAGCGATGGACCGCACCGCCTGGAGGTTGGCGCCCGAGCCGTTCGTGCGACCCGAGGTGGTCTTGGCGGCATCCCTGGAGGTCAGGCCAGTCGCGGCGTGCGCCGGCAGGGCGAGGGCCGCGACGAGCCCGCCGCTCGCGGCGAGGACCGCGGTGCTCTTCACGGCCGGCTTGGCCGACCTGCCCAGCAGCGTCCCGATCTCGGACAGGGGGTTGTAGCGTCCGGCCGCGCGGTGGCGCCCGGTGGCAGAGTTCAGGGCCACGGATAACCTCTCAACGCCTACGAGGTGAGCTGTCGGGTTCGGGTCAGAGGTCTACCCGGCCTGCACGGCACGACCTGCGTCGCGCCGGTTGGGCTTCACCCCAAGACGCGTCTCGCGACGCGCCGAAGGTGGTTCCCCCGCTCCTGCCAGCGGTGGTGACGACCCTTGGTGGTGGCAGGACTCGGCGTCCACCTCGGGAACCGGTCCCAGGGGTGGACCGGCCTCGCACAACGTAACGGATCGAGCCGTAATTGTCACGTTTGGGTCACGGGACGGTCATCGGACGACCACGATCGGCCCCCTGGCGTGCTCGCGAGAGCCCGCCAGTGGACCGTGACGTGGACGTGGTCCAGGTGGGTCGGTGACGGGAGCCTTCAGGAGGGGTACGCGGCGAACACGTGCATCGCCACGTCGTCGGGAAGCGAGACGCCGGACGCCTCCTCGGCGCCCTCGAGCGAGGCGACCACCCGCGTCCCCTCGCGGCGGGCCCGGATCCGGCGCCCCGGCAGCACGCCGGCAGCCGTGAGCAGCGACAACGCCTCGTGGTCCACCTGGACGGGCTCACCGATCCGGCGGACGATGACGGTGACCGGCTCGGCGAGGGCGACCTCGGTGAGCGGGTGCATGCCGAGTCGGAAGCTCTCGTTGGCGACGGTGTCGCCGAGCTCCTCCAGCCCGGGGATGGGGTTGCCGTACGGGGACTCCCGGTGGTCGCCGAGCATGGCCAGGATCTTGCGCTCCACCCGCTCGGACATGACGTGCTCCCAACGGCAGGCCTCGTCGTGGACGAACTCCCACTCCAGGCCGATGACGTCGACGAGGAGACGCTCGGCCAGCCGGTGCTTGCGCATGACCCTGGTCGCGAGGAGACGGCCCCGGGTGGACAGCTCGATCTGCCGGTCGCCGGCGAGGGACAGCAGCCCGTCGCGCTCCATCCGGCCGACGGTCTGGGACACGGTCGGACCGGAGTGGCCGAGCCGCTCGGCGATCCTGGCTCGCAGCGGGGGGATCCCCTCCTCCTCCAGCTCGTAGATGGTGCGGAGGTACATCTCCGTGGTGTCGATCAGGTCCGTCACGGGCTCAGCCTCTCACGCGGCACGGTCCGCGGGACCTGCCGAACGGCCGTCGCGCGGGCGCAGGAACCGGACCAGCCACAGCCCACCACCCCAGGCGATGACACCCAAGGCGACGGATGCCGCGGCGAGGGAGACCGTGGCGGCCACCACGCTGATCAGCACGGGCGCGAGGCTGCCGCCGGCCACCGAGAGGAACCGCCACCCGCCGAGGAACTGGGCCCGCCCCTCGCTGGGCGCCGCATCGGCACCCAGCGTCATGACGATCCCCGAGCCCAGCCCGTTGCCGAGCGAGGCGATGACCGCGACCAGCGCGACGCCGAGCAGGCTGGTCGTGCGCGGGAGCAGGACCATCGCCGTGCCGATGATCGCCACCATCGGCAGTGCGACCCAGAGCCGCCCGAACCGGTCCATGACCGACCCCGCGGGGTAGAACAGGAGCATCTCGATGCCGCCGGCGACACCGAAGACGAGGGCGGTCTGGCTCGCCGTGAGCCCGACGTGCTCGGCCCAGAGCGGCACGATGGTGTTCTTGCCGGCCCGCGCGATGCCGATGAACAGCACGCCGATCCCGACGGTGAGCAAGGTCCGGCGGTGCGACCAGAGCACCTCCCGCGAGCTGCGGCGCCGCGCCGCACGGGCAGCGCGCTCGTGCGCTGCGGTGAGGTCGCGCGTGGCCAGGACCAGGACGCCGGCGGCGACCCCGGCGACGACGGCCACGGCATACCCCGTCCGCGGACCCCACAGGTGGACGAGCGGCGCCGCGATGAACGGACCGAGGAAGATCCCGATCCGGTTCACGCCCCCCAGGGTCGACATGGCCCGGGCACGCGCCGCATACGGCACCGCCTCGATGAGGTAGCCCTGCCGCGCGATGAGGAAGACGCAGTTGGTGAAGCCGAGCGCGAACAGGGCCACGAAGTACCCGGTCAGCCCCGGCGCGAGCCACGCGACCGCCGAGGCGACGGCGTCGACGAGGGCTGCCCAGGCCAGAGCCCGACGCTCCCCCACCCGTTCGACGAGCGAGCCGACCGGGACGGCGAAGAACAGCTCGGCGACCAGGCCCAGACCGACGGCCAGTGCGGCCACCGAGACGCTGGCGCCGAGGTCCAGGGCGCCGAGGGCGATGATCGGCGTGACCGCCCCGGTCCCGACGGCCGCGACGATGGTGGGGCCATAGGCCGGGACGGCGATCTCGCGGAAGGAGAACCTGCCGGAACCGGACACGCGTTCGACCTTAACAGGGGGCGGTAGGTTGCCGGTGTGAGCACGTTCGTCGTCCCCCGACGCTTCAACGGTCCCCCCGAGTCCGGCAACGGGGGCTGGGTCAGCGGCCGGGTCGCCGCCCTCGTCCTGGGGGCGGGTGCCGTGTCCGTGCGGCTGCGCACTCCCCCACCCCTCGAGCGCCTGCTGGTGGGCTCGGCCACCGAGGACGGCGCAGGGGTGGAGGTACGCGACGGGTCGGTGCTCGTGGCCACGGCTGCCCCGGCGGCGGAGCTCACCGGAGCTGTCCAGGCGCCGGTGTCCTTCGGAGCGGCGACGGCAGGCGGAGCGGCCTACGAGGGTCTGGTCCACCACCCGTTCCCGACCTGCTTCTCCTGTGGGACCGCGCGCACCGACGGGCTCTCGCTGCGGCCGGCGCCGGTGGCCGGCCGCGGGGGGGTGTATGCCGCGGCCTGGACCCCGGCCGAGGTCACGCCGGAGATCGTCTGGGCCGCGCTGGACTGCCCCGGGGGATGGGTCGGCGGGGTCGCCGAGCATCCCATGGTCCTCGGCACGATGACCGCTCAGGTCCTGGCCCTGCCGCTGGTCGGTGAGCCGCATGTCGTCATGGCCTGGCGGTGCGGGTCCGAGGGACGCAAGCACCACACCGGGACGGCGTTGTATGCCGCGGGGTCCGGGCGGCTGCTCGCCCGCGCCAACGCCACCTGGATCACGGTCGACCCGACGACGGTCCGGCCGGCATGAGCGAGGACACCGTGCGCGGTGACCTCCCGGTGGGCCACGACTCCGCCAGCAGCGGTGACTCCGCCGACGGCATCGATGCCCGCAGGACCGCCGTCGTCACCGGCGCGAGCAGCGGCATCGGCGCCGCTGCTGCCAGGTCCCTTGCCGCGCAGGGCTTCCGGGTGGTGTGTGCCGCTCGCCGGGTTGACCGCATCGAGGCGCTGGCCGCCGAGATCGACGGCGTGGCGGTGCCGTGCGACGTGACGTCGGAGCCGTCGGTTGCGGCCCTTGCGAGGGCGGTCGGCGGTCGCCTGCACGTCCTGGTCAACAACGCCGGCGGCGCACTCGGGGCCGACCCGGTGGCCCAGGGGTCGGTCGAGGACTGGCGGGAGATGTACGAGGTCAACGTCCTCGGCACCCTTCGGGTCACGCAGGCGCTCCTGCCCGCACTGGAGGCGACCGGCGAGGGGGTCATCGTCAACGTCGGGTCCATCGCGGGCGGGCTGGTCTACGAGGGCGGGGCCGGCTACACCGCCGCCAAGCATGCCGAGCGGGCCCTCACCGAGACGCTGCGTCTGGAGCTCGTCGAGCGCCCGGTGCGGGTCGGCGAGGTCGCGCCGGGGATGGTGCAGACCGAGGGGTTCTCCCTCGTCCGGTTCCGGGGCGACCGGGCCCGCGCCGACAGGGTCTACGAGGGGGTCGTCGACCCGCTCGTCGCCGAGGACGTGGCCGAGGCGATCACCTGGATGGCGACCCGGCCCGCGCACGTCAACATCGACCTGCTCGTCATCAAGCCGCGCGCCCAGGCCGCACCGCACCGGATCCACCGCCGCACCTGACCCCGTCCCGCCCAGCCGAGAGACCTGACCCGCTCCGCCCCACCCGAGTGACCTGACCCGCTCCGCCCTCTCCGCGGCCGTTCGACGGGTCCTAGGGCTGGAGGCGCTGGACGCGCCAGGCGTCGGCCGTGTCGAGGCCGCCCTCCCGCACCCGGTCGAACCGGAGCCGGTCGTGCAGCCGGTTGGAGCGCCCGCCCCAGAACTCGACGCTCGAGCAGCGGATCCGGTAGCCGCCCCAGAAGTCCGGCAGCGGCACCTCGCCCGGCTCGCCGCGCTCCGGCCACCGGGCGCTGTATGCGGCGTAGGCCGCCTCCAGGGGCTCCCTGCCGTCGACCGGCTCGGACTGGCGGGAGCTCCAGGCACTGATCCGGGACCCCCACGGACGCTGGTCGAAGTACGCGCCGACCTCCTGCCGGGACAGCTCTTCGGCGACCCCGCGGAACCGGATCGCGCGGAACATCGCCGGCCAGGTCAGTGCCGCCGCGACCGCCGGGTTCGCCTGCAGCTGACGTCCCTTGGCCGAGGTCAGAGCGGTGACGAAGCCGGGTCCTCGTTCGTCGAAGAACCGCATGAGCACGGTCCGGACGTCGGGCACCCCCTCGCTGTCCACCGTGGCGACCGAGATCGAGGTGGGCTCGGGGACATCACCCGCCGACCGGGACCGCTCGACGGCCTGGTCGACCCACGCTCTGGCCTGCTGCCAGGGAGTCGGCAGGAGGTCGTCCTCGTGCAGGCCCTCTCCGGAGTAGTCCACGCGGTCGACCGGCATACGGCCAATGTATGCCGTGTCCTCACGGCGTCGGGTCAAGGGCGTCGTAGCGCACGAACGCGCGCTGCCATGAGCCGACGGCGACGATGACAGCGATGCACGTCAGACCGCCGAAGAGCGCGGTCCGTGGCTCGCCGAGCCAGCTGGAGGCCCCTCCGGCGAGCAGGTCGCCCAGCCGGGGCCCGCCGGCGACGACGACGATGAACACTCCTTGCAGCCGACCGCGCAGGTGGTCCGGCGTGGCCGACTGCAGGATGGTCTGGCGGAACACCGCGCTCACCGCGTCGCACGCCCCGGCGAAGCACATCGCGGCCAGCGCGATCCCCAGGGCCGTGCCGCGGGCGACGTGGCCCTCGCTGAGCAGGAGCGCGACGCCGAGCCCGGCGACCCCGACGCCCCACCCGACGATGGCTACGAGAATGGCCAGGCCCTGGCGGCGGACCTGACCGAGCGGACCGCTGAGCACCATGGCGACGAGCCCGCCGACGGCCGAGGCGGCATACAGGTCCCCGACGGTCTGCGACCCACCGCCGAGGTAGACCGCACCGGCGGCCGGGAACAGCACCCGCGGCGCGGCGAGCATCATCGCGACGATGTCGGCCACGAAGGTCATCCGGACATTGGGGCGGGTCCCGAGGAACGCCAGGCCGTCCCACACGGCGCGGAACCCCGAGACCCGTGGCGCTCCCGTCATCGACGGCTCGGGCGGGACCGGCGGCAGCGAGGCCAGCCCGAGGAGAGCGGCCGTCGTGAGCAGGCCGTCGATGGCGTACGCCGCCCTGAACCCGAACCACCCGATGAGGAACCCGGCGAGCAGCGGCCCGGCCGTGAGCGCGGAGTTCATCGCGAACACCGACAGCGCGTTGGCGGCGGGCAGCTGCTCGCGCGGCAGGATGCGCGGATAGATGCTCGAGCGGGCCGGTGAGGCGATGGCGAACGCCCCACTGCCGACCGCCAGGGCGAGGTACAGCACCAGGACGTGGGCGTTCCCGAGCAGCGCCTGGCCGAGCAGGACGAGCGTGGCCCCCCACATGACGGTCTGCGCGACGAGGCCGACGACCCTTCGGTCGTGGTGGTCGATGAGCGCGCCTCCGTACAGGCCCATGACGACGAGCGGGACGAGCGCGAAGAGGGCGGCGAGACCGACCGCTGCGGTGGACCGGGTCAGGGCGTAGACCTGCAGGCTGGCGGCGACCGCCGTGAGCTGGGCGCCCACGTTGGCCAGCGCGTAGCCGGCGAAGAGGCGGCGGTATGCCGGGTGCTCGCGAAGGGGGGCGAGGTCCAGGAGGAGCGCCATCGGTCAGGGAGCGACCACGATGCCGAGCTCGGCGGCCAGGCCGTCGGCGGCGTCGAGCAGCTGGAGGCGGGAGATCATGGCGCCCCGCAGCGAGGCCAGCCCGCGCGGTGCCACGAGGTCCGCCCCCGACAGGTCGACCGTGCGACAGGTGGCCCGCCCGAAGTCGGGCTGGACCAGCCGGCACCCGTCGAACGACACGCCGGTCAGGGTCGCCTCGGCGAAGTCCGGCTCGATGAGCAGGCAGTCGACGAAGGCGACGTCGCGCAGGGCGGCCCCACGGAAGTTGGCGAACTCGACCTTGCCGCCGTTCCACCGCACCCGGCGCCAGGTCGCCCCGTGCAGCTGGGGCGCTCCGAGGCGCGGTTCGACCACGGCGCAGTCCAGCCACGTCGTGTCCGACAGGTCGGTACCCGCGCCTCGGGGCCCCGTCATCGTGCACTCGGTGAACCGGGAGTGCGAGAGCCGGGTCTCGGTGAGGTCGACCGCCTCGAAGGCGCACTCCAGGAAGAGGCTGTCCTCGCCGTGCTGCCCGGTCAGGTCACCGGTGAAGGTGGTCGTGTCGAACTCGCCCTCGGGCTCCAGGACGGCAGTGGTCACGCCCCGGGCTCCGGCACGGCCCGTCGAGCAACCGGCTGCGGCGCGGGGACGCGGTCCGGAGTGGGTGCCGGAGCGGGGTCAGCTGCGGGAACGGGCCGCGTGGCGGGCGGGTAGCGAGTCGAGGTGGCGTGACGACCGGGCGGTGCCTTGCCGCCGAAGGCGAGCCGGCCACCGTGTCGGGCCAGCTCGGACGGACGGGCGAAGAACGCGGCGGCCACCACCGCCAGCAGCAGGGCACCGGCCGGTACGAGCAGCGACTGGCCCATCGCCGAGCTGAACCCGTCGTGCAGCCGGGGCGGCAGCGCCTGGCCCATCATCGAGCCGCCGACGGCGACCCTGGAGCCGGGGAAGGCGTGGGCGATCCGGCTCTCCATGACCGTGGCGATCGCGGCGGAGCCAAGGACTGCGCCCACCTGCCGAGCCGTGTTGTAGACACCCGCCCCGGCGCCCGCGAGCCGAGGCGGCAGGTTGCGGGTCGCGGTGACCGAGATCGGTCCCCACATCGCCCCGTTGGCCAGTCCGAGAACCGCCGCGGGGAGCAGGAGCACCCAGGTGCGTGTGCCCGGGTGGAGCAGCACCGCATACCAGCCCAGGCCGAGCGCGCAGAGGAGCAGTCCGATGGTCGCGACCGAGCGTGGGTTGTGCGTCTGGATCCACCGTCCGACCAGCGGTGCGACGACGAGGGTGAGCAGAGCCATCGGGACGAGCATCAGCGCCGACCGGGTCGGTGACATCCCGCGCACCACCTGGAAGTACAGGATGAGCGGGATCGCCATCGCGGTGATCGAGAAGCCGACCACGGTGATCGCGAGGTTGGCCAGGGAGAAGTTGCGGTCCTTGAACAGGAAGAGCGGCAGGAGCGGCTCACGGGTGTTGCGCGACTGCCAGTAGACGAAGGCAGCGACGACGACCAGGCCGAGGATGATCAGCCGCCACACGGTGACCTGGCCGCTGATCGTGCCCCAGGAGAACTTCTCACCCTCCTGGATACCGAAGACGAGCAGGAACATACCCGCCGCCGACAGCACGACGCCGGGGATGTCGAAGGAGTGCTTGTGGGTCGTGAGCCGGGGCACCAGCCGCGCTGCGAGGACGAACCCGACGATGCCGACCGGCACGTTGACGAAGAAGATCCACTGCCAGCCCACCGAGTCGGTGAGCACGCCACCGAGGATGGGACCGACGAGGGTCGCCACGCCGGCGACCGACCCCCACAGCCCCATGGCCGCGCCACGCCTGTCCGGCGCGAACATCCGGGTGATGACCGACATCGTCTGCGGTGTCATGATCGCGGCACCCAGGCCCTGGAACACGCGGGCGACGATGAGCATCCCGATCGTCGTGGAGAAGCCGCACCACGCCGACGCTCCGGTGAAGAGCACGAGACCGGCCAGGTACATCGTCCGCGGACCGAAGCGGTCGCCCAACCGGCCGGTGATCAGGACCGGCACGGCATACGCGAGCAGGTAGGCGCTGGTCACCCAGACGGCCCCGTTGATGTCGGTGTCCAGCCCGCTCATGATGTGCGGCAGCGCGACCGTGACGATGGTGGAGTCGACGAGGATCATGAAGAAGCCGATGACGAGGGCCCAGAGAGCCGGCCAGGGAGCCTTGCCCCCGGTCTCGACCTCGAAACGGGTCGGCTGGGCCGTGGTGACACTCATGGTCCGCAGTGTCGCAGAAGGCTCTGACAGGACGTCGTACGCCGAAGGCCCAGACCGTGAGAAGCGCGCCCGTTCGGGTCCGGACCCGGCGGCATACGTGCACAATGAGGGTCGCCGTAACCCGGTCCGCCGCACGACGAAGTGGAGAACCCGCATGCCCGAGAACGACCTCAAGCCGGGCCTCGAGGGCGTCATCGCCTTCGAGTCCGAGATCGCCGAGCCGGACAAGGAGGGTGGTGCGCTGCGCTATCGCGGGGTCGACATCAAGGAGCTCGTCGGCACGATCCCGTTCGGCCAGGTGTGGGGCCTGCTCGTCGACAACGAGTTCGAGCCGGGGCTGCCGCCGGCCGAGCCGTTCCCGCTGCCGGTCCACACCGGTGACATCCGGGTGGACGTCCAGTCGGCCCTCGTCCAGCTCGCCCCCATCTGGGGGTTCCAGCCGCTGCTCGACATCTCCGCCGAGCAGGCCCGCGAGGACCTGGCCCGCGCCTCGGTCATGGCGCTGTCGTTCATCGGCCAGTCCGCACACGGCCTGGGCAGCCCGATGGTCCCGCAGTCCCGCGTGGACGAGGGCCGCACGATCGCCGAGCGGTTCATGATCCGCTGGCGGGGCGAGCCGGACCCGGCGCACGTCGAGGCGATCGACGCCTACTGGGTCTCAGCTGCCGAGCACGGGATGAACGCCTCGACCTTCACGGCACGGGTGATCGCCTCGACCGGTGCCGACGTCGCGGCCTGCCTGACCGGTGCGGTCGGTGCCCTCTCCGGTCCGCTCCACGGCGGTGCGCCGTCGCGGGCCCAGCACATGATCGAGGGAGTCGAGCGGTCCGGCAACGCCGAGAAGTACGTCGCCGGGGTGCTCGACCGCGGGGAGCGGCTGATGGGCTTCGGGCACCGGGTGTACCGCGCGTACGACCCTCGCGCGGCGGTCCTGCGCGACGCCTGCCAGCGGCTCGGGGCGCCCCGCTACGAGGTGGCGCTGGAGCTGGAGAAGGCGGCCATCGCAGCCCTGGCGGAGCGGCACCCCGAGCGCAAGATGGAGACCAATGTCGACTACTGGGCGGCGGTGCTGCTCGACTTCGCCAAGGTCCCCTCGAACATGTTCACCCCGTTGTTCGCCTGTGCGCGGACCGCCGGCTGGGCGGCGCACATCCTGGAGCAGAAGCAGACCGGTCGGCTGATCCGTCCCTCGGCGCGTTACGTCGGTCCCGGCCCGCGTCCCGTGCAGGACGTCAAGGGCTACCGCGCCCCCGCCTGACCCGCCCCGTCCTTCCCGTCGCACCCCTTCCCTCCCGGCCCAGCCCCACCCCCCCCCGAACCGCAGACCACGGACCACGGACCACGGACCCAACCTCTGCTCCCGGCAGGTCGGTCACCGGCGCGGAGGCGCAGGCGGAGGCGGCGGCCGGGACGGGTGCCGTCCGGGTGATGGACGCCATATCCCAGCCCTCGGACGGCGGTGCGAGACTTGCGGCCGTGCCCGAGACCGCTGCTGCGCCCGCCATCACCATCCCCGCCCACCTGCTGCCGGGCGACGGCCGCTTCGGCTCCGGCCCCTCCAAGGTGCGTCCGGAGCAGCTCGCAGCGCTCACCGCGATGGGCCGCACGGTCCTCGGGACCAGCCACCGGCAGGCACCGGTGAAGAACCTGGTGAAGTCCGTCCGCGCCGGCCTGCACGACTTCTTCGCCCTGCCCGACGGCTACCAGGTCATCCTCGGCAACGGCGGCTCCACCGCGTTCTGGGACATCGCCGCCTTCGGGCTGGTCCGCCACACCGCCCAGCACCTCGCGTTCGGCGAGTTCTCCAGCAAGTTCGCCACCGTCACCCAGCACGCACCGTTCCTCGGTGACTCCACGGTCATCAGGGCCGAGCCGGGCAGCCTGCCGACCCCCCGCGCCGAGCAGGGCACCGACGTCTACGCCTGGGCGCACAACGAGACGAGCACCGGTGTGATGGCGCCGGTCAGGCGTGTCGAGGGCGCCGACGACGACGCACTCCTGCTCGTCGACGCCACCTCCGGCGCCGGCGGGCTGCCCGTCGACCTGGCCGAGACCGACGTGTACTACTTCGCTCCCCAGAAGTGCTTCGCCTCCGACGGCGGCCTCTGGCTCGCCGCCTTCTCACCCCGGGCCCTCGCCCGCGTCGAGGAGATCGCCGCCAGCGGCCGCTGGGTCCCCGACTTCTTCAGCCTCCCGACGGCGATCGACAACTCGCTCAAGGACCAGACCTACAACACCCCGGCGGTGGCCACCCTCGCGCTCCTGGACAACCAGGTGCAGTGGCTGAACACCAACGGCGGACTGGCCTGGGCCACCGCGCGGACCAGGGACAGCTCGAGCCGCGTCTACGACTGGGCGGAGCGCACGGCATACACGACCCCCTACGTGACCGAGCCCGCGCACCGGTCCGACGTCGTCACGACGATCGACTTCGACGACAGCATCGACGCCGCCGCCGTGGCCAGGACCCTGCGCGCCCATGGCGTCGTCGACGTGGAGCCGTACCGCAAGCTCGGGCGCAACCAGCT
>JAICMC010000070.1 GCA_025929465.1 Nostocoides sp. | reverse complement strand
GCTCGACTCGATCACCAAGCTGGGGCGGGCCTACAACCTGGCGGCGCCGGCCTCGGGCCGGATCCTGTCCGGCGGTGTCGACTCTGCAGCGCTCTACCCGCCCAAGAAGTTCTTCGGCGCCGCCCGCAACATCGAGCACGGCGGCTCGCTGACGATCCTCGCGACAGCCCTCGTCGAGACCGGGTCCCGGATGGACTAGGTGATCTTCGAGGAGTTCAAGGGCACCGGCAACATGGAGCTCAAGCTCGACCGCGGCCTGTCCAACCGGCGCATCTTCCCGGCGGTCGACGTCAACAACTCCGGGACCCGGCGCGAGGAGATCCTGCTGGCCACCGAAGAGCTGCGGATCATGTGGAAGCTTCGTCGGGTCCTCGCGGCCCTGGACTCACAACAGGGCATCGAGCTGCTGCTGGACCGGCTGCGCAAGACCAAGACGAACTACGAGTTCCTGACCCAGGTCCAGCAGACGAGCAACATCCGCCTCGACGACGACGACAGCTGAGGCCCGCACGCCGGGTTCCGCAGACGGGGTGACCGGCGTCGGTGGTCGCTCGTAGGGTCGGTGTATGCGCTACGGACTCGTCGTCCCCTTCGCCAGCGAGCGCGAGTTCGCCGACCTGGCGACGCTCGCCGAGGCCACCGGCTGGGACGGGATCTTCAGCTGGGAGGCCGCCTTCCGGCACGCCGCCTGGCCCACGCTCGCCGGGGCCGCGATGGTGACCAACCGGGTGCGGCTCGGGACCCTCGTCACCCCCGTCCCGCGCTACCGCCCGTGGGACCTGGCCGCCAACACCGCGACGGTCGACCGGCTCTCCGCCGGCCGGGTGGTCCTGGGTGCCGGTCTCGGCGCGGTCAACGCCAACTGGCTGGCTGTCGAGCCCGACGAGGGTCGTGCCGTCCGGGCGCGTCGGCTCGACGAAGGTCTGGCCATCTGGGCGGGGCTGCTCGGCGGGCAGCCCTTCTCGTATGCCGGTGAGTTCTGGACCGTGCGGGAGGTCACCGAGCTCGCGCCTCCACCTCCGACCCAGCTGCCGCACCCGCCCGTCTGGGTCGTCGGCGCCTTGGTTCCCGGCCGCGAGCGGCAGCCGTCGCTGGAGCGCGCGGCGCGCTGGCAGGGGATCTTTCCCGCCGTCGCGGCCGGCCAGGAGGGCAGCTCAGGACTGACCCTCGAGGCGCTGAGCGAGATCGTCGAGCGTCTGCGCGGCATACGGGACGGCCTGGGTCTGCCGTGGGACGGCTACGACGTCGTCGTCGAGGGCGACTCGCACGGCGACTTCGGCACGGTCCACGGCTCTCCGGCGCCATGGGCCGACGCCGGCGCGACGTGGTGGATGGAGAGCTGGTGGGACGTCGACGAGGGCCCGGCCGGGGTCGCCGAGCTCCGACGCCGGATCGCACACGGCCCGCCCGGCTGAGCGTGAGCGGGGCGCGCCGTTCGCTGGACGGCCGGGAATGCACCGGGCGACCGCGGGCGTTGACGGGTGGTGCGCCAATCTCTGGCACACTTGACCGTTGGACCGGTTCACGGCACGCCCATCGGGCAGGGCCTGGCATCGACATCTCGTCGGTGGGCCCGCCGACCCGGATGAGATCCAAGGAGCGAAGTTGAAGAAGGACATCCACCCCGAGTACGTCGAGACCACGGTGACCTGCACCTGTGGCAACACGTTCACCACGCGTAGCACGGCCAGGAGCGGCCAGATCCACGCCGAGGTCTGCAGCAACTGCCACCCCTTCTACACCGGCAAGCAGAAGATCCTGGACACCGGTGGCCGGGTGGCCCGGTTCGAGGCCCGCTACGGCAAGAAGGTCGCCAAGTAGCTTCTCGCGTGCGCCGGCCCGGACCACGACGGTCAGGGTCGGCGCACTGCCGTTCCCGACGAAGCGATCACGACCAGCCCGGGTGCCGGGGGAGGAGTCCCGTTGTTCGAGTCCGCTGCCGCGCTCGAGGCCGAGCACGCCACCTTGGAGGCCCAGCTGGCCGACCCGGCCGTGGCCGGCGACCCGGACCGGCTCCGCGAGGTGTCCAAGCGGTATGCCGCGCTGGCGCCGACGGTGGCTGCCTACCACGCCTGGCAGGCAGCGGGCGAGGATCTGAGCGCCGCGCGCGAGCTCACCGCGGAGGACCCGTCCTTCGCCGAGGAGGTGCCCTCGATCGAGGCCGAGGTGGACGCCGCGGGGGAGCGGCTGCGGCGGCTGCTCGTGCCGCGCGACCCTGACGACGACCGTGACGTCATCCTGGAGGTCAAGGCAGGGGAGGGCGGGGAGGAGTCGGCCCTGTTCGCCGCCGACCTGCTGCGCATGTACCTGCGACACGCCGAGCGATGCGGGTGGCGGACCGAGGTGATCGACGCGACCGAGTCCGACCTCGGCGGCTACAAGGACGTCCAGGTCGCCATCAAGAGCAAGGGTCCTCCCCAGCCCGGTGAGGCGCCGTGGGCGCGGCTGAAGTACGAGGGCGGGGTCCATCGGGTGCAGCGGGTTCCCGTCACCGAGAGCCAGGGACGGATCCACACGTCCGCGGCGGGTGTCTGGGTGATGCCGGAGGCCGAGGAGGTCGAGGTCAGCATCGACCCCAACGACCTACGGGTCGATGTCTACCGTTCGTCCGGGCCCGGCGGCCAGTCGGTCAACACGACCGACTCCGCGGTCCGGATCACCCACCTGCCGACCGGACTGGTCGTCTCGTGCCAGAACGAGAAGTCCCAGCTGCAGAACAGGGAGTCCGCCCTCCGGGTGCTCCGTGCGCGACTGCACCAGATCGCCCAGGACGAGGCGGATGCCGAGGCCAATGCCGCGCGCAAGAGCCAGGTCCGCACCGTGGACCGCTCCGAGCGGATCCGCACCTACAACTTCCCGGAGAACCGGGTCAGCGACCACCGGACCGGGTACAAGGCGTACAACCTCGACGCGGTCCTCGACGGTGACCTCGGGCCGGTCCTCCAGTCGGCCATCGACGCCGACCAGGCCGCGCGCCTGGCCGCGACGTGACCGGCGACCTGAGCGGGGCGGTCCGCGCGGCCACGACCCGACTCCGCGCGGCGGGCGTCCCCACCCCGGAGTCGGACGCGCTCGTGCTGGCGGCGCACGCCGCCGGTCTCGACCTGGCCGGTCTCCGCAAGGCGATGGTGCTCGGCCTGCCCGAGCCTGCGGCATACGCGGGGCTGGTCGACGAGCGGGCGGCCCGGGTCCCCCTGCAGCACCTCACCGGCCGCACCGGCTTCCGCAACCTGGACCTACGGGTGGGCCCCGGGGTCTTCATCCCGCGACCCGAGACCGAGATGGTGGCGGGACTGGCCATCGAGGCCGTATGCCGGGCGCTCGCCTCCGGCACACGGCGTCCGGTCGTCGTCGACCTGTGCACGGGCAGCGGTGCGATCGCCCTCGCGGTCAAGGACGAGGTGCCGGCGGCCGTGGTCCACGCGGTCGAGCTGTCCGACCTCGCCCTGGGCTGGGCCCTGGCGAACCGGGACGCGCTGAGGCTGGACGTCGACCTGCGGCTCGGCGACGCAACCCTGGCGTTCGAGGACCTGCTGGGCAGCGTCGACGTCGTCGTGTCCAACCCGCCGTACATCCCGGTCGACATGGAGCCGGTCGACCCCGAGGTCCGTGACCATGACCCCGAGGTGGCGCTCTACGGCGGCAGCTCGGACGGGTTGGCCCTGCCGCGGGCCGTGGCGGAGCGGGCTGCCGCCCTGCTGATGTCCGGTGGCGTGCTCGTCATGGAGCACGCCGACAGCCAGGGGGTCCTGCTCCCGGAGGCGCTGCGGCATACCGGCCAGTGGGCCGACATCCGCGACGAGCCGGACCTCACCGGACGACCCCGGGCCACGGTTGCCCGCCGCGTCGCGGCCTGAGCCAGGCACTTCACCCGACTTCGTGGAGGTGTACACACTTTGCCACTCGGTATCTCTTGCGTTTATCGGGTGACCCGATAAACACAAGAGAAGCGGGGTGGTGGGTGCGGGGGAGTGGCGCAGGAGGGCGGCGGGGCAGCGCGTAGGCTCTGCGCTCATGAGTCCGGTGTTCGACTGCACGACCGACGAGGGTCGCCAGGAGGGCATCGCCAAGGCCGCCGAGGCCGTCCGGGCGGGCCAGCTGGTCGTCCTGCCCACCGACACCTTGTACGGGGTCGGCTGTGACGCCTTCGACGCCAGCGCGGTCGCCGATCTGCTCGCGGCCAAGGGCCGGGGTCGGGAGATGCCGCCACCGGTGCTCGTGCCGGACGCGCGGACCGTCGACGGGCTGGCCACGGACGTCCCGGCCTACGCCCGCGACCTGATCGACGCCTTCTGGCCCGGGCCCCTGACGGTCATCCTCAAGGCCCAGCCCTCCCTGCACTGGGACCTCGGCGACACCAACGGCACGGTCGCGCTGCGGATGCCGGACGACGAGCTGGCCCTGGAGCTGCTCAAGGCGATCGGACCGATGGCCGTGAGCAGTGCCAACCGCACCGGGTACCCGGCGGCGCGCGACCTGATCGACGCGGCGACGCAGCTCGGGTCCGCCGTGCAGGTCTACCTCGACCGGGGACGGGTGCGCGGCGGCCTGGCGTCCACCATCGTGGACTGCACCGGCGAGCAGGCTCACGTCCTGCGGGTGGGGGCGCTCGGCCAGGAGGCCCTCGACCCTGTCCTGGCCGCGAGCGCCGCCGGATCCGCAGGCCCGGTCGAGCCCGACGGCCCGGCCCAGCCCGACGGCCGCACCGAGCCCGACAGCCCGGCCGAGCCATACGCTCTGAGCGAGCCTGCCGACGCCGAGCCCGCTGCCGACGGCGTGCAGACGGGCACAGCCGAGCACGACCAGATGCCCAGCGCCGACGCCCTGGGCTCGTCAGGCACCCTGGACCCCGCCGACGACGTCCTGTCGCCGGACCACCCCGACGATGAGCAGGAGACCCACCGCGATGAGTGACACCTTCTACGGCTCCGACTTCGACGCCCTGGAGTCCTTCGACCCGGAGATCGCCGGGGTCCTGCTCTCCGAGCTCGGCCGGCTGCGAGGCGGCCTACAGCTCATCGCCAGCGAGAACATGAGCTCGCCGGCGGTCCTCACCGCGCTCGGCTCGACGCTGTCCAACAAGTACGCCGAGGGCTACCCGGGGCGCCGGTACTACGGCGGCTGTGCCGAGGTCGACAAGGCCGAGAACCTGGCCATCGAGCGGTGCAAGGCGCTCTTCGGTGCCGACCACGCCAACGTCCAGCCGCACTCGGGGGCCAGCGCCAACCAGGCCGTCTACGGTGCGTTCCTGCAGCCGGGCGACACCCTCCTGGCGATGAGCCTGCCGCACGGCGGGCACCTGACCCACGGCTCCAAGGTGTCCTTCTCCGGCAAGTGGTTCAACGCCGTGCACTACGGCGTCGACAAGGACACCGAGGACATCGACTACGAGCAGGTCGAGCGGCTGGCCAAGGAGCACCGCCCCAAGGTGATCCTGGCGGGCGGCTCGGCCATCCCGCGGCTCATCGACTTCGCGTTCTTCCGTCGGGTCGCGGACGAGATCGGCGCGATCTTCTGGGTCGATGCGGCGCACTTCATCGGCCTGGTCGCCGGACAGGCGATTCCGAGCCCTGTCCCGTATGCCGATGTCGTCTCGTTCACGACGCACAAGGTGCTGCGCGGGCCCCGGTCCGGCGCCATCGTCTGCACCGAGGCGCACCGTGCCGCCATCGACAAGGCCGTCTTCCCGATGATGCAGGGGGGCCCGCAGATGCACTCGATCGCCGCCAAGGCGGTTAACTTCAAGGAGTGCGCCACGGCGGAGTACCAGGCGTATGCCGCACAGGTCATCGCCAACGCCGCCGCCCTCGCCAAGGGTCTGGGCGACCACGGCATCCGGCCGACGACCGGCGGCACCGACACCCACCTGTCCCTCCACGACCTCCAGCCGGTGCTCGTCACCGGGGTGGACGCCGAGGCGCGGTGCGACGCCGCAGGGATCACCCTGAACAAGAACGCCATCCCGTTCGACCCGCAGAAGCCCAACATCGCCTCGGGCATCCGGGTCGGGACTGCGTGCGTGACGACGCAGGGGATGGGCATCGCCGAGATGCAGGTGGTCGCCGACCTCATCGCGACCGCGGTGACCAAGGGCGACGCCGACCCCGGCCATCGCGTCTCCACGGAGGTGCGTGGCCAGGTGAGCGACCTCGTCAGACGCTTCCCGGCATACCCGCGCTGATCCCGGACACCCGGGAAGAGGCGAGGTGAAGGAGTACCTCTTCGTCGTCATGGTGGCGGCCATCGTCACCTACGCCGCGACGCCTCTCATGCGCAGCCTTGCGGTCCGGTTCAAGGCGTACACGCCGGTCCGGGACCGGGACGTGCACCGGGTGCCCATCCCCCGGCTCGGCGGCGTCGGGATGTTCTTCGGCTTCGGCTCGGCTGTCCTCGTCGCGCACAAGCTGCCGTTCCTGCGCCAGGTGTTCGACGGCGGTGAGCTGTGGGGTGTCCTGGTGGGTGCCGGCCTGGTCTGCCTCGTCGGGGCGATCGACGACGTCCGGGAGCTCGGAGCGCTCACCAAGCTCGCCGGCCAGCTCCTTGCGGCCGGGGTGATGGCGTTCGAGGGGGTGCAGCTCTTCTCGCTGCCCCTCGGCGAGACCACCGTGCTTCCCGCGCCGATCCTCGTCGGGCTGACCGTGCTCGCGGTCGTCTTCTCGACCAACGCGGTCAACTTCGTCGACGGCCTGGACGGGCTCGCCGCGGGGGTCGTCGGCATCTCGGCGGTCAGTTTCTTCCTCTACGCCTACCTCGTCGGGCAGCACTACAACCCCGCCAACGTCTTCACGAGCGCCGCCTTCATCTCCGCCGCGATCGTGGGGTGCTGTGCGGGGTTCCTGCCGCACAACTTCTACCCGGCTCGGATCTTCATGGGGGACAGCGGGGCGCTGCTGCTCGGGCTGCTGCTCGCCGCCGCCATGATCTCGGTGACCGGGACGGTCAGCTCGGCGGACCTGACGGCGAGCCCCGTCGCGGCGACGATCCTGCCGCTCGTGGTCCCCATCGCCATCTTCCTGCTGCCGGTCGCCGACCTGCTGCTCGCCGTCGTCCGCCGGACCCGGGCCGGCCGGCGTCCCTGGCAGCCCGACGCCCAGCACCTGCACCACCGGATGCTGCAGATGGGCCACGGGCATCGTCGTGCCGTGCTCCTGCTGTGGAGCTGGGCCGCCGTCATCGCTCTGGGGTCGGTCTCGTTCGTCTTCCTGCGCCCGCTCGTGGCCGGCCTCGGTGCGCTCGCCGGGGTGGTCGTCGTCGGCCTGCTCACGGCCCTCCTGCCGCGGGTGACCGTCGCCTCCCACCGTCCTGTCGACATCGGCTGAGCCGTGCCCAACGCGCTCCCTGCGACCCAGCCCGACCCCGCACGTGCGAAGGTGGGTGTTGAAGCCGTTCCACCGCTTGTGATAGTTTTCACAAGCACCCCACGACCCCTCGCGAGACCCGAGCACGAGCCCACGTCAGGCAGGGAAGCATGACCGCAGCGACGCCCCCGACGGCCGCCCCCGGCGCACCGTTCGACGCGATGCTGCGCGGTGCGATCCTGCCGGCGGCGCTCGCCGGCGGCGTGGTCGCCGTCGGCTACGGGCTCGCCGCCGGCTGGGCCTCGGGACTGTCCGCCGCGCTCGGCGCCGCCGTCGCCCTCGGGTTCTTCGCCTCCGGGATGGTCCTGCTCAGCAAGCTGGTCCGTAGCGCCAACCCGCAGGCCTTCGTCGCCGTGGCCATGGCCGTCTACCTCGGGCAGGTGCTGGTCCTGCTGGGGGTCATGGTCGGCCTCGGTGGCCGCGCCTGGGTCGACGGACCGGCCCTCGGCCTGGCCGCCCTGGTGGTCACCGTCCTCTGGCAGGGATTCGGCATGCGTGCTCTGCGGCGCAGCCGGTCGGCCGTCTACGACCCCGCCGGGGCCGACCCGCGATGAGCGCTGACCAGCCCGTGTCGAGCGCTCGCAGCCCGGTCCTCGCGTCCGGTACGGTACCTGCAGGCTCCCGAGGAGGCGTGCCCACCGCGGTCATCGTTTCGTCGACTCAGCACCCTGTTGCAGACATCAATGAGAGGCAGTGACCCCCACCGTGTTGTCAGCTCAACTCATGACCGGCGTCGTGCCTGCGGACGGCGGTGGATTCGAGACTCCAGGGATTGCTGACTTCTGGCAGCCGCTGGTCAACATCGGTTCCAACGGGAACTGGTCCCTCACCAGGCCGGCCGTGGAGATGCTCATCTCCGTGGCGATGCTCGGGTGGTTCTTCGTCAGTGTGACCGGCAAGCTCAGCGTGGTCCCGACCAAACGTCAGTGGCTGGCCGAACAGGTCTACGACTTCGTCCGCAACTCGATCGCCCGCGACGTCATCGGCGCGAAGAACTTCCGGCCGTTCATCCCGATGGTCTTCAGCGTCTTCAGCCTCGTCCTGGTCAACAACGTCTTCGGCGTCCTGCCGTTCTTCCAGTTCCCGCCGACCGGCCGAGTCGCCATCCCCATTGCGCTCACCCTCGTCGTGTACGTCACGTACCACGTCGTGGCTGTCCGGCGCAAGCACGGGTTCCTGCCCTACCTGAGGTCGCTCGTCCCGCCCGGCCTGCCCGGCTGGCTGGTCCCGGTCATGTTCGTCCTGGAGCTGCTCACCTTCTTCGTGGTCCGCCCGGTCACGCTGGCCCTGCGACTTTTCGGCAACATGTTCGCCGGCCACCTGCTGCTGCTCGTCTTCGTCGTTGGCGGGGAGTACCTCCTGCTCCACGGGGACAACCTGTTCCTGCGGGGCTCGGGCGTGCTCTCGTTCGTCTTCTCGGTCGTGATGACCTTCTTCGAGCTGTTCATCGAGTTCCTCCAGGCCTTCATCTTCGCCATCCTCACCGCGCTCTACCTCGCCGACGCGGTGGCGGAGGAGCACTGACCCACCCGTACCAACAACCTCAACCGAACATCCCGCAACGCATGTGTCGCACCAGGCGCCACGTGGCATCTGAAAGGAACAGACATGTCCGGCAACATCGCCTACCTCGGCTACGGCCTCGCCGCCATCGGCCCCGGTATCGGGATCGGCCTCATCTTCGCCGCCTACATCAACGGGGTGGCCCGCCAGCCCGAGGCCCGCGGCATGCTCCAGACCATCGCCTTCACCGGCTTCGCGCTCACCGAAGCGCTTGCCATCCTCGGTCTGGTCTTCGCCTTCGTCTTCAAGTGACCGGGCCGACCCCCATCCCCTCCGACCCTGCAACGTAAGGACGCGACGTGATCCTCGCAGCGATCCCGGCAGCCGATGACAACGGCTGGGGCGGCAAGCTCCCGCTCATCCCGCATCCGGCCGAGCTGATTATCGCCCTGGTCTCCTTTGCCATCCTCTACTGGCTCTACAGCACCAAGGTGGTGCCCAAGATGGAGGAGCTGTATGCCGAGCGCGCGGCGGCCATCGAGGGCGGCATGAAGCTGGCCGAGGACGCCCAGGCCCAGGCCAAGGCTGCACTCGAGCAGTACAACGCCCAGCTGCGCGAGGCCCGTGCCGAGGCCAACAAGATCCGCGAGGACGCGCGGGCGCAGGGTGCCTCCATCGTGGCGGAGATGCGCGGACAGGCCCAGAGCGAGTCGGACCGGATCACCGAGGCGGGCAAGAAGCAGATCGACGCCGAGCGACAGTCCGCCGTCGTGTCGCTGCGCTCGCAGGTCGGCGCGATGTCCACCGAGCTGGCCAGCCGGATCGTCGGGGAGTCGCTCCACGACGAGGCGCGTCAGTCCGGCATCGTGGACCGCTTCCTCGCCGAGCTGGAAGCCGGTGAGATCAGGCCCGAGAAGGTCGGTGCGGCCAGCACGTCGGCAGCACCTGACGAGCCCACCGGCGACACGACCTTCGAGCAGGGGTCCTGATATGCAGGGATCGTCGCGCGTCGCGGCCGCCAAGGGGCGGGAGGCCCTGGACGAGGTCCTGGTCCCCGGCACCGACTGGGACGTCCTGGCCGAGGACCTGTTCGGGATCCTCGGCGCGCTCGACGGCAGCGCCACCCTGCGGCGCGCGCTCGCCGACCCCTCCCGGGACGCGGCGGCCAAGCGTGACCTCGTCGGCCGGCTGTTCGGCGGCAAGGTCGGCGACGCCGCGACCTCGGTCATCTCGGCGCTGGCTGCGCAGCGCTGGTCGACCGACCGCGACCTGTCCGACAGCGTCGAGACCCTCGCGGTCCAGACCGTGCTGGCCGGTGCCGAGCGTGACGGGCGGATCGACGAGGTCGAGGACGAGCTGTTCCGGTTCGACCGCACCGTCTCCGGAGCCCCCGAGCTGCGCGACGTGCTCTCGACGCGCAACACCGACGCGACCGGCAAGGCCGAGATCGTCACCCGGCTGCTGGACGGCAAGGCCGCACCGGAGACGGTTCGGCTCGCTCGCCAGGCGGTCAGTACCCCGCGCGGGCGCCGGCTGGACCGGACCCTGGAGACCTACCTGGCGCTGGCCGCAGCCCGGCGCGACCAGCTGACGGCGGTGGTCACCTCGGCGGCAGAGCTCACCGAGCAGCAGCGGGCTCGGCTCGTCACGGCGCTGGAGGGCGTCTACGGCAAGTCGGTCAACCTGCAGTCCGTCACCGACCGGCACGTCATGGGTGGCATCCGCGTCCAGATCGGCGACGAGGTCGTCGACGGCACCATCCTGCGTCGGCTTGACGAGGCCCGTCGGCATCTGACCGGCGGCTGACCTACCGTCGGGACCGAGCACCACGCAGGACCGCACGACCAACTGCACATCCGAACTTCGGCCCGATGACAGGGCCGGCTACCGAGGAGAAGATCAGACATGACGGAGCTTTCGATCCGTCCGGAGGAGATCCGGGACGCGCTGGACAGCTATGTCCAGTCCTACGAGCCCGGCGCGGCCTCCCGCGAAGAGGTCGGCCGCGTCGCCGATGCCGGTGACGGCATCGCCCACGTCGAGGGCCTGCCCTCGGCGATGACCAACGAGCTGCTGCAGTTCGAGGACGGCACGCTGGGGCTCGCGCTCAACCTCGACGTCGCCGACATCGGTGTCGTGATCCTCGGTGACTTCTCGGGGATCGAGGAGGGCCAGGAGGTCAAGCGGACCGGCGAGGTGCTCTCGGTCCCGGTCGGTGACGCCTTCCTCGGTCGCGTCGTCAACCCGCTCGGCCAGCCGATCGACGGTCTCGGCGAGATCAAGACCGAGGAGCGTCGCGCCCTGGAGCTGCAGGCGCCGACGGTCGTCGAACGGAAGTCGGTCCACGAGCCCCTGCAGACCGGCCTGAAGGCCGTCGACGCGATGACCCCGATCGGTCGCGGCCAGCGGCAGCTGATCATCGGTGACCGCCAGACCGGCAAGACCACGGTCGCGGTCGACACGATCATCAACCAGAAGGAGTTCTGGGCCAGCGGGGACCCCGACAAGCAGGTCCGCTGCATCTACGTCGCCATCGGCCAGAAGGGGTCCACGATCGCCTCGGTGCGGGGCACGCTGGAGGAGGCCGGCGCGATGGAGTACACGACCATCGTGGCGGCCCCCGCCTCCGACTCCGCTGGGTTCAAGTACCTCGCCCCCTACACCGGCTCGGCCATCGGGCAGCACTGGATGTACCAGGGCATGCACGTCCTCATCGTCTTCGACGACCTGTCCAAGCAGGCCGAGGCCTACCGTGCCGTCTCGCTGCTGCTGCGGCGTCCGCCGGGCCGTGAGGCCTACCCTGGCGACGTGTTCTACCTGCACAGCCGGCTGCTCGAGCGCTGCGCGAAGCTCTCCGACGAGATGGGCGGCGGCTCGATGACCGGGCTGCCGATCATCGAGACCAAGGGCAACGACGTGTCGGCGTACATCCCGACGAACGTCATCTCGATCACCGACGGGCAGTGCTTCCTCGAGACGGACCTGTTCAACGCCGGCGTCCGTCCGGCCATCAACGTCGGCATCTCCGTCTCCCGCGTCGGCGGCGCCGCGCAGCCGCGTGCCATGCGCTCGGTCTCCGGGCGGCTGCGGGTCGACCTGGCGCAGTACCGCGAGCTGGAGGCGTTCGCCGCGTTCGGTTCCGACCTCGACCGCGCCTCGCAGCAGCAACTGGCCCGCGGCGCCCGGCTGGTCGAGCTGCTCAAGCAGCCCGCCGCGTCGCCGTTCCCCATCGGCCACGAGATCGTTTCGATCTGGGCCGGCACGACCGGGCAGCTCGACGACGTCGAAGTGAGTGACGTCCGCCGGTTCGAGCGCGAGTTCATCGACTACGTCGCTCACCACGCGCCGGGCCTGTTCGACGAACTGGCCGCGGCCAAGAAGTGGGAAGAGGACTTCACCGCGCACCTCGAGCGGCTCGTCGGCGAGTTCAAGCGGACGTTCCAGTCGGGCAGCGGCGAGGGCACGGCACCGACCGGGCCGGGTCGCGGCGCCAACGAGGGGCAGACGTCGGCCCCGCAGGCGGGCGTTCAGCCGACCGACAACCCCGAGGCCGCAGCGGCACAGCCGGCCGGCGGCGCCACTGCCGCGGGACAGTCGGGCTGAGTCGATGGGTGCGGCGCTTCGGGACTACCGGCGGCGGATCCGCTCGGTCCAGTCGACCCGGAAGATCACTAAGGCGATGGAGCTCATCGCCGCCTCGCGCATCGTCAAGGCGCAGAACCGCATGCAGGCCGCCCGCCCGTACGCCGAGGAGCTCACCCGCGCGCTGGCCGCCCTGCAGCAGGACAAGTCGTTGCGGCACCCGATGCTGACCGGCGTCGAGCACCCCCGGCGGACCGCGATCCTGCTGATCACCAGCGACCGCGGGTTGGCCGGCGGGTACAACGCGAACGCCATCCGGGCAGCCAACGATCTCGCCGCTCGTCTGCAGAGCGAGGGACGCGAGATCGTCCGCTTCGTGATCGGCCGCAAGGGCACGGCCTACTACAACTTCCGGCGCGTTCGGCTGGCGGGCTCGTGGACCGGATTCTCCGAGCAGCCCGGCTTCGCCAACATCCACGAGGCGACCGAGGCGATCGAGAACGGCCTGGCCGCGACGTCCGGCGGGGAGGAGCAGGGCAGCGACGGGTTCGACGAGCTCTACGTCGTCTACACCCGCTTCGTCAACTCGGTGACGCAGACCCCGGTGGCCGAGTTGGTGTCGCCGGTCCGGGACGTGGAAGGCCTGCAGGACGAGGACGACGGCGAGGACGGGG
>JAICMC010000142.1 GCA_025929465.1 Nostocoides sp. | reverse complement strand
GTTCGTCCTTCCCCGGGACGAACGCACGCGCCCCGAAACCTTCCGGCAGGCCGACCGGTGCCGTGTCGGCGACGGTGAGAGCCCTGGTCATGCGGTGCAGCTCGCGCACTCGCTCCAGCCCGTATGCCGCGGCCAGGGCGGCCGCGCCCGGCAGGTCGCCATGGGCCCAGGCCCGGTCCGCTCCCGCCGCACGGGAGGCCTCCCACAGGGCCGACCCCAGACCACGTCGGCGATGGTCCGGCGCGACGACGATCTCGGCCGCGGAGTCGGCCCAGACCTGGGCGTAGCCGACCAGCAGCGCCCCGGCGTGGGCCGACACGTGCCGGGACGAGGCCGAGGTGAGGTTGAGCAGGGAGTGCTCGGACAGCGGTTCCACGCCGTCGGCGGTCTGCGCGCTCGCAGCCAGCGCGCGGACCTCGTCGGGAGCCGACGCGGTGTCCGGCGAAGCGGGCGTGATCTGCCAAGCAGGTTCGGGGAGCATCGTGACCATTGGACCATCCCATCTGTCGGTGCGACCCGCTAGCGTCGCACCGGTCGGCTCTCCCTCGGCCGGCTCGGACTCAGCAACCGACATCCCCCGGGGCAGTCATCAGCACGCCGTCCCGCACACTGCAAGGGAACCCCACATGAGAATCGCATCCACGAGGCTGGCGAGCATCGTCGCCCTCGCGACGACCACGGTCGTCGGCGTCGCGCTCACCAGCACGTCCTCGGAGGCGGCCAGGACCGGCCCGACGACCGACATCCAGATCCTCTCGTTCAACGACTTCCACGGCAACCTGGAGCCGCCCACCGGCTCCAGCGGCCGGGTCGTCGTGGGTCACCACCTCGACCCCGTGACGGGCATGCCGGTCGACGACACCGTCGACGCAGGCGGTGTGGAGTACCTGGCCACGCACCTCTACCAGGCGCGCCGGGGCCACCCCGCCTCGTTCACGGTCGCCGCGGGGGACATCATCGGCGCCTCGCCGCTGCTGTCCGCCGCCTTCCACGACGAGCCGACCATCCAGGCGATGAACGCCCTGAAGCTGGATGCCACCGCCGTGGGCAACCACGAGTTCGACGAGGGCTACAAGGAGCTGCAGCGGATGGCCAACGGCGGCTGCCTGTCCGACGGCAAGGACGGCGCCAACAACCAGAACTCCTGCCCCTCCAACAAGTTCCAGGGTGCCGACTTCAACTACCTGGCCGCCAACGTCTTCTACGCCGGCACCAACAAGACGATCCTGCCGGCATACGCGATCAAGACCTACCAGGGCGCCAAGATCGCCTTCATCGGGATGACCCTGCAGGACACCCCCAACATCGTCACCAAGTCCGGCGTCGCAGGCCTGGACTTCAGGAGCGAGGTCGAGACCGCCAACGCGCTCGTCCCCACGCTGCGCGCCAAGGGGGTCAACGCCATCATCGTGCTCATCCACCAGGGCGCGACTCCCACGCTGGAGCAGTGGCAGGACACCAACGGCACGACCTACCCGGTCAACCCGACCTACACGTGGGCCTGTGACGGCGGGACGTTCGACAAGACCCTCGACGGCTCCTCGCCGATCCTCTCGATCGCCGAGAACCTCGACCCCGCGATCGACATGGTCATCTCCGGCCACACCCACCAGCCGTACGTGTGCAACGTGCCCGACCCGGCTGGTCAGCAGCGGCTGGTGACCTCCGCGTCCTCGTTCGGCCGGCTGTTCACCGAGACCGAGCTGACCTACGACCACCGGACCAACGACATCGTTCGGGCCTCGGTCAAGGGCAGCAACATGATCGTCACCCGCGACGTCGCTCCCGCTCCGCGCGAGACGCGCATCTTGGACAAGTACCGGGCCCTCGTCGCTCCGATCGCGAACAAGGTCCTGGGTCAGATCACCGAGGACGTGGGCCGGAGCGGCACCGACGTCAACGCCGGCGGCGAGCAGCAGCTCGGCGACCTCATCGCCGACGCCCAGCTGGCCGACCCCAGCGTCGTGGGCTCGTTCGGCCCTCCGACGATCGCCTTCATGAACCCCGGCGGCATCCGCGCCGACCTGACCTACGCCAGCTCGGCCAAGGGTGAGGGCGACGGGGTGGTCACCTACGAGGAGGCGTTCACGGTGCAGCCGTTCAACAACTACCTCGTGTCGCTGGACCTCACCGGTGCCCAGATCAAGTCCCTGCTCGTCCAGCAGTGGACGGACAAGAACGCGGCCGCGCCCAAGATCCTCCAGGTGTCCGACGGGTTCTCCTACTCCTACACCGGGACGACGCTCGGCGAGGTGACCCTGAACGGCACCCCGCTGGACGACGCCGCCACCTACCGGATCGTCACCAACAACTTCCTCGCCGACGGTGGGGACGGGTTCCCGGCATTCACGACGGGCACCAACAAGTACATCGGTGGCCTGGACATCGACGCCTTCGCCAACTACCTGGAGGCGCACAGCCCGTACACGCCCCCGGCCATGGACCGGATCACCAAGCTCGGCTGAGCAGCCAGCCGGCCATCCGGCCCCGCGCGAGGGCGCCTCTCCCCACCCCGGGGGCAGGCGCCCTCCCGCGTGCCCTCCTGTTGGTTTATCGGGTCACCCGAGAATGTGGAGGGATACCGAGTTGCCAACTCCGTGATCCTTGCCTTTATCGGGTGACCCGATAAAGCGAGAAGCAAGGGCAGGCCGTATGCCGGGTGCGCTCGTCAGCCGGTCGTGGACGCGGCGTCCTCGGGGACGAACCGGTAGCCGACGTTGCGGACCGTCCCGATGAGCAGCTCGTGGTCGACGCCCAGCTTGGCCCGCAGCCGTCGGACGTGCACGTCGACGGTGCGGGTGCCCCCGTAGTAGTCGTAGCCCCAGACCTCCTGGAGCAGCTGGGCTCGGGTGAACACCCGGCCGGGGTGCTGGGCGAGGTACTTGATCAGCTCGAACTCCTTGTAGGTCAGGTCGAGGACCCGACCGTTCAGCTTCGCGGCATACGTTCCCTCGTCGATCGACAGGATCCCGCTCTGGATGGCGACACCCTCAGCGGCGGCGCCGTCGGCCAGGCGACCGGTCGCCAGCCGCAGCCGGGCCTCGACCTCCGCCGGGCCGGCCGTGTCGACGATGACGTCGTCCAGGCCCCACTCCGGGGTGACACCCGCGAGACCGCCCTCGGTGAGGATCGCCAGGAGCGGCACCGACGTGCCCGTCGTGCGCAGGACGCGGCACAGGGAACGGGCGACCGCGAGCTCGCGCCGCGCATCGACGAGGACCGCGTCGGCCGGGGCCGTGTTGAGCAGGGCGGTGGCCTCCGCGGGCAGCACCCGGACCCGGTGCGCCAGCAGGCCGAGGGCCGGCAACACCTCGGCGCTCGGTGCCAAGGAGCTGGTCAGCAACAACAACTCCGCCATGACAGGGCAGGATATGCGGTCATGACCGATCCCCAGCCCGTCCACCACGACGTGGACCCCGCCGTCCGGGTCCGGTTCTGGGCCGGCGCGCGCGCTGCCGCCGGCGCCGAGGAAATCACCGTCGCTCCCGGGAGGGTCCGCGACGTGACGGCGGCGATCGCTCGCTCGGCCCCTGGCGTGGCGGCGATCCTTCCGCTGTGTTCCCTGCTCGTCGACGGTCACCGGGTGGGCCCGGACGACGCGGCGCTCCCGGGCTCGGTCGTGGAGGTGCTGCCGCCGTTCGCGGGCGGGTGATGCCATCATGACGCTGTGCCCCAGTCCAGCGCTGCGCCGACGGAGCCGTCGGGTGACCAGCCGCCGCCGACGCGGTCCGCACGCCGGCTGGCCCGCGCTGGGGGCGTCCCGCTGCCGGACCTGACCCCGGTCCGCCGGCCGCTGTGCGTCCTGGCGAGCGTGGTCCTCTGCGCCCTGACGGCGCTCACGGCGTATGCCGACCCGCTGCTGCTGGCCGCGGCCGTCGTGTTCACCGGCCTCGCCCTCGCCTGGGGGTGGCTGGACCTGCTCGGTGCCCCGTCCCCGACCGTTCCCCGGGTGCTCGTCGGGCTCGTCGCCGTCACCGGTCCGGTCGTCGTCGCCGCCACCCCGGACGACCCGTACCTGCGCAACCTGCCGGTCGTGGTCGGCGGTGGGCTGATCGCCTTGCTGGTCCACCAGCTGCTCCGTCGCGACGGGCGGCCACGGCTGACCGAGTCGGTGTCGATCGGCACCGCGGCGCTGGCGATCCTCACCTGCGGGGCGACAACCGTCTCGCTCGCGCGGTTGACCGGTGGCGTGGACGCCCTGGCCTGCGCGGCGGCGGGCGTCGCTGTCGCCTCGGTGGCTGACCTGCTCGTGGACCGTCCGAGGGTCCGGCCGTGGCTGCTGCCCCTGGCGATGCTCCTCGGGGGAGGGGCAGCGGTCCTGGCGAGCCTGCTCGCCGGGTCGCCGCGGATCGGCCAGGCGGTCCTGCTCGGCTTCCTCGTCGGCGCCGTGAGCCACGCCATGCGGCGGGTGCTGGCCACCCTGCCGGCCATCGCCGGCTTCCGGGGTCAGGTCGCCAGTGCGGCGGCCGCCCTGCTGTTGTGCGGAGTCGTCGTCCTGGTGTTCTCCCGGACCCTGCTCGCCGGCTGAGCGGGGTCAGTACACGAGGGCCTGGGTGCCCTGCGCCATGACCTCCTCGACGTATGCCGCGGCGCCGCGGACCGTCGCGCCCGCCAGCAGGTCCCCGGGCAGCAGCCCGCGCCGCGCCGCGCACTGGCCGCAGACCGTGACCGTGCCGCCGTCCAGTACCGCCGCGAGCAGGTCGGCGATCGGCGCTGCCTGGTCCAGGACGATCTTGTCGGCCCGGCCCGGGACGGCCAGCCAGGCGGCCTCGCCGGTCAGCCAGAGGCTCACGGCATACCCGCTGGCCAGGGCCGTGGCAGCGACGGTGAGGGCCTGGTTGAGGCGTTCGGGCGCCTCGGCGCCGCAGGTGGCCTTCAGGACGAGGGAGCGCGGCGTCGACGGCATACCGCCAGACTACGATCGGGCCCGTGGCCTTCAACCTCGACCTCGACATGCCCCCCCAGCTCGCGCCGCTCGCCTGGCTGATCGGGCGCTGGGAGGGGGCTGGCGTCGTCGGCTACCCGACCATCGAGTCCCGGCACTTCGGACAGGAGATCGTCTGCTCGCACGACGGGCGGCCGTTCCTGGAGTGGCAGAGCCACACCTGGCTGCTCGACGACGACGGCGCCAAGGTCCGTCCGCTCGCGACCGAGCTGGGCTTCTGGCGGGTCCTGGATAACGGGACGGCCCACGGGACCGGAGCGGACGGAGTCCGGCACGGGGCCGGGGAGGTGGAGCTGCTCCTCGCGCACAACTTCGGGGTCGTCGAGCTGTACTACGGCACGGCCGAGCCGGCCAGGATCTCGCTGCGCACCGACGGTGTGCTGCGCAGCAGTGCCGCCAAGGACTACTCCGCCGGCACCCGTCTGCTCGGCCTGGTCCACTCCAACCTCATGTACGCCATGGACATGGCGGCCATGGGCCAACCGCTCCAGAGCCACCTGTCCGCCGAGCTCAAGCGGGTCGGCTGAGGCCAGGGTCACCCAGGTCTGGTTCGGGCGTCCCGCGCCACGGACCTACAGTGGGGATGTGGACGAGCACGGTGGTCTGTTGCGGCGACACGGCCTGCGGGTCACCCGTCAGCGCGAGCGGATCCTCTCGGCCGTGTCGGCGTTGGGGCACGCCACCGCCGAGGAGGTGTCGGCCGGGGTCGCTGGGGACGGGGGGTCGCCGCTGCCCCCCTCGACCATCTACCGCGCCCTGGAGGCGATGGAGAAGGCCGGTGCCCTGCGGCACACCCACCTGGACCATCGCTCCCCGAGCTACCAGCTGGCCGACCACGACGCCCACATCCACCTGGTCTGCACCGGGTGCGGGAGCGTGGCGGAGGTTCCGGCGACGATCGCCGACGGCCTCGTCGCGCAGATCCGGGAACAGCGCGGCTTCGAGGCGGCGTTCACCCACATGGCCGTCCAGGGAAGGTGTGCGAAGTGTCAGAGGTGATCGCGGGCTCCGCGCTGCTGGCTCGTCCGGGTGCGGTCGCGGGGGAGGGACTCGATGCGTCGGTGGCCGTCCACTACGGTGACCCGCTGCGGGAGCAGCGACTGCTCCTCGAGGGTCTGGCCGCGGTCGACCTGAGCAACCGTGGCGTCGTCACCGTCAGCGGTCCCGACCGGCTGACCTGGCTGCACTCGATGACCACCCAGTCGTTGAGCGACCTGGCAGCCTGGGAGTCCACCGAGTCCCTCGTGCTCTCGCCCAAGGGCCACATCGAGCACGCTCTGCACCTCGTCGACGACGGCGAGGTGACCTGGCTGTCCGTCGAGCCCGGCACCGCGCCCGCGCTCGTCGGATGGCTGGACTCCATGCGGTTCATGCTGCGGGTCGAGGTCGCGGACGTCAGCGACGCGTATGCCGTCGTCGGTGAGCCGCTGCGGGCCGCGGGCCTCCCCGGCGAGCCGCCGACCTGGGTCGACCGCTGGCCCGCCCTCGTCGGTGACACCGCCGCCTACGGACCGGTCGACGGGCACCCGGGTCAGGGCAGGTCCTGGCGCGAGGTGGTCGTGCCGCGCGCGAGCCTGGAAGAGTTCGTCGGCGACCGGCCGCTGGCCGGGCTGTGGGCGAGCGAGGCGCGGCGGGTGGCCGCCTGGCGCCCGCGGCTGGGCCGGGAGACCGACCACCGGACCATCCCGCACGAGGTCGACTGGCTGCGTACAGCCGTCCACCTGCACAAGGGGTGCTACCGCGGCCAGGAGACGGTCGCGCGGGTCCGCAACCTCGGCCGCCCCCCGCGGCGGATCGTCTTCCTCCATCTGGACGGCTCGGGCCACACCCTGCCCGAGGCGGGGACGCCGTTGCTGCTGGCCGGTGCCGGCGGACGCCCGGTCGGCCACCTGACCTCGGTCGCCCGGCACCACGAAGACGGCCCCGTTGCCCTGGCGCTGGTCAGGCGGAACACCCCCGTGGACGCAGTTCTTGTCGCAGATGGGGTGTCTGCGGCGCAAACAGTCATCGTCGAGCCCTGACCCGCCGCAGGATCTTCTGCACTGCAGCGGCAACGGCAGGTGCCATGATGTGGCCATGACGACGTGGCCGGGGACCCTGATCACCGTCGCGCCCACCGGCGCCGAGCTGGCCAAGGCCGACGTCCCGCAGCTGCCCACCTCCCTGCAGGAGCTGGTGGCTACCGCGGTGGCCTGCGAGGCGGCCGGGGCCGCGCTCATCCACCTGCACATCCGCGATGGCGAGCACCGCCCCACGCTGGACGGCGGCCGCCTGCGGGCCGCGGTCGAGGCGGTGCGCGAGTCGACCGACCTGGTCGTCCAGCTGTCGACGGGAGGGTCGGTCCACGACCCGCTCGCGGCGCGGCTCACCGTGCTGGATGCCGAGCCCGACTCGTGCAGCCTCACCTGCGGCACGACGAACTTCGGCGACGACGTCTTCCTCAACCCGTGGGGGTTCATGTCCGACCTCTACGTGCAGGCCCAGGAACGGCAGGTCGTTCCCGAGTTCGAGGTCTTCGACCTCGGGCACGTCTGGTCCCTGCGCCGGCTCCTGGACGCGCACGGACTGCCGTTCGGTGGAACGGTGCACGTCGACTTCGTCACCGGCGTGCCGGGCGGGATGGCCGGCACGCCCCAGGCGCTGGATGCCGCGGTGCAGGCGCTCCCCCCCCCGGTCACCACCTGGTGGGCGACCCGCATCGGCCGCGCGCACCGGCCGAACCAGGCCGCGGC
>JAICMC010000026.1 GCA_025929465.1 Nostocoides sp. | reverse complement strand
TCTCCTGGCCGACCTAGTGGGCCCACCCGCCACCGTTGACCCCCTGACAGCCGCAGAGCATCGTCAGGTTGAGGAAGGTCCGGTAGATCTGGTCTGAGTGGAACCAGTGGTTGGTCCCGGCCCCCATGGCGATCATCGAGCGACCGCGGGACAGCTCGGCGTTGCGGGCGAACTCGCGCGCGACCCGGGTCACCGCCTGGGCCGGCACCGAGGTGACCCGTTCCTGCCACGCGGGCGTGTAGGGCACGGGGTCGTCGTAGCCGGTCGGCCACTCGCCGGGCAGTCCGTCGCGCCTGACGGCATACTGCGCCATGAGCAGGTCGAAGACGGTCGTCACCAGCCGTCCCCCGATCCGGCGCACCGGCACCCCGCGCCGGATCGCCTCGCCTCCCTCGGTCTCCCCGAGGTCGAAGCGCGGCAGGTCCACGGCAACGCTCTCGGCCGAGGCGGCATACAGGCTCAAGGCGGGGTCGACCCCGCCGAGGTGCAGGTTCCACCTGCCGATGCCGGCCTCCCCGTAGCGCGACGCGAGGGTGCCGTTCGGCAGGAACGGCTCGCCCGTGGCCGAGTCGACCATCACCGTCTGCGATGCCGCGTCCGGGGTCTGGGCGGCCGTCCCGCCAAGGTCACCCGCTGTGAGGAAGCGGTCGGGTACCCAGGCGTCGCCGTGCTGGCGCAGGGTGACCAGGAAGGGCAGGTCGGTGTAGGTCTTGACGTACTCGGTGAAGTACGGAACCTGCCGCTCCCGGAAGAACTCGGTGAGTACGACGTGGCCCATCGCCATGGCCAGGGCGGCATCGGTGCCGGGGGCGCAGGGCAGCCAGTCGTCGGCGAACTTCGTGTGGTCGGAGTAGTCGGGGCTGACGACGACCACCTTCTGGCCGCGGTAGCGGGCCTCGGTCATGAAGTGGGCGTCGGGGGTCCGGGTGATCGGGAGGTTGGTACCCCAGATCATCAGGTAGGAGGAGTTCCACCAGTCGCCGGACTCCGGGACGTCGGTCTGGTCACCGAACACCTGCGGGGACGCGATCGGCATGTCGGCATACCAGTCGTAGAAGGACAGGATGACGCCACCGATCATCGACAGGAACCGGGTGCCGGCCGAGTACGACACCTGCGACATGGCCGGGATCGGGGAGAAGCCGACCACCCGGTCCGGGCCGAACTCCTTGATCGTGTGGACGTGCGCTGCCGCGATGAGCTCGGTGACCTCGGTCCACGTGCTGCGGACCAGGCCCCCACGCCCGCGCATGGACTTGTACTGCGCGGTCTTGGCTGGGTCGCGCACGATGCTCGCCCAGGCGTCGACGGGGTCGGCGTGCTCGGTGCGGGCGGCCCGCCACAGCTCGAGCAGGGGGCTGCGCACGTACGGGTAGCGGACCCGGGACGGCGAGTAGGTGTACCACGAGAAGGAGGCGCCGCGCGGGCAGCCACGTGGCTCGTACTCGGGCGAGTCAGGGCCGACCGAGGGGTAGTCGGTCTGCTGCGTCTCCCAGGTGATGATCCCGTCCTTGACGTAGACCTTCCACGAGCAGGAGCCGGTGCAGTTGACCCCGTGGGTCGAGCGGACGATCTTGTCGTGGCGCCAGCGTTCGCGATAGAACTCCTCGGCACCCCGGCCACCCTCGCGACGCACCTCCCGGTGGTCCGGGGTCGCTGTCCCCGGGACGAAGAACTGCGCCTTGCGCAGCAGCGCCTCGACCGGTTCACCGAGCGGCAGCAGCGGCGCCAGCCGTTCGGGACCGGCGGCACGGCCCGGCCGGGATCGCGCATCGGAGGGGTCGGACTGCGACATCGCACTACCTCGGATCTCCAGCTGGCCACAGGTGCGATCGACCATCAACCCGATTCACGATAGCCCCAGTCACAGACGGGCGAGCCGGATTCTCCCCCCCTTTGGCAGACCTCGTGGCTCGTGCAGGGCGTGGCCGGTTACCTGACCGTGCCGCTGGCTCAACCGACGGCGAGGAGCTGGAGCAACCGGGCCGTCTCGACCTGGACCGCGGCCCGTCCCGCCCCGAGGTACGTGCGGGTGTCGACGAGCGCGGGGTTGGCTGCCAGCAGCTCGCGGACCGCCGCAGTGAACACCGTGTTGAGGTGCGTTGCGATGTTGACCTTGCCCATCCCGGCCCGGACAGCGGCGACGAGCAGGTCGTCGGGGACGCCCGAGGAGCCGTGCAGCACGAGCGGGACGGGGACCACGGCCCGGATCCGGGCGATGAGATCCAGGTCCAGCGTGGCGGTCCGGCTCGTCATGGCGTGCGAGGAGCCGACCGCGACGGCCAGTGCGTCGACGCCGGTGTCACGGGCGAACGCCGCGGCGTCGTCGGGGTCGGTGCGGATGCCCGGGGCGTGGACACCGTCCTTGCCGCCGATCTCGCCGAGCTCGGCCTCGACCGACACCCCGGCGTCGTGGCAGCGCCGGACGACGGCTCGGGTGACCGACCGGTTCTGCGCGTCATCGAGCTTGGAGCCGTCGAACATGACCGAGGTGAAGCCGAGGGTCAGGGCCTCGTCGACCAGTGCCTCGCTCTCGGCGTGGTCGAGGTGCAGGACGCAGACCGCCGACGAGGCGGCCGCAACTGCCCTGGTGGCCAAGGCGATGGGCGCCAGGGCTCCGTGGTACCTGGCGGCGTTCTCGCTGATCTGGAGCACGATCGGTCGGCCGGTCTCCTCGGCAGCACCGACAAGGGCCTCGGCGTGCTCGATCTGGATGACGTTGAACGCGCCGAGCCCATGGCCTTCGCGGGCAGCGTCGGCGAGCACGTCACGGAGCGGGGCAAGGGTCACGAGGTCTCCTCCAGGAGGATCTGGGCACGGAGTCGGGCGACGTCGTCGGGGTCGACGACCCCGGCGACGGGTTGGAGCACGGCGGCCGCCGACCAGGCGACGGCGTCACGCAGCGTGTCCGCCGGAGGCGCTCCTGCGGCCAGGCCGGCCGCCAGGGCGGCGACGCAGGCGTCGCCGGCTCCGGTCGGGTTGCCAGCCAGGACCTCGGTGAGGCCGGCCCGCAGGGCCGGGCCGTCGGCCCGGTGCCAGGACATGCCGTCGGCTCCGGCGGAGACCACCAGGTCGCGGGCTCCCCGGGCACGGAGGGCGGCCACCCCGCCGGACAGGTCGGGTATGCCGGTCGCCGCGGCGAGCTCGGCGCGGTTGGGCTTGACCAGGTCCGGGCCGGCGGAGAGGGCGGAGCCGAGCGTCTCCCCGTCCGCGTCCAGGATCACCTGGGCACCCGCGTCATGGGCCAGGTGGACCAGCTCGGCATACCCGTGCGCAGGCACACCCGGCGGCAGGCTGCCGGACAGCACCACGACGGTGGCGCCCGTCGCGCGGACGAGGCGCCCGAGGTGCTCACCGAGCGCTCGCCACGAGTCCGGGGTCTGCGGTGGCCCGGCCTCGTTGAACACGGTGGCGTCCCCAGCCTCGCGCGACACGACGGTCACCGTGCGCCGGGTCTCGCCGTCGGAGGTGGCGAAGTCGTGGTCGATGCCCCGCGCGTCGAGGTCGGCGAGGACCTGGCTGCCGATGGCGCCCCCCGCCCAGCCGGTCGCCAGCACCGGGTGGCCGAGCTGGGTGAGGACGGCGGCGACGTTGACCCCCTTGCCACCGGCACGTTGTGCCATCGCGGTGACCCGGTGGCTCGCGTGCGGGGTGAGCGTGTCGACCCGGTAGGTGATGTCGAGGGCCGCGTTGGGGGTGACGGCGATGATCACAGCGCGTCCCAGGCCAGGCAGGCCGCGCCGAGGGAGCCGGCACGGTCGCCGAGCGCGGCCCGCTCGATCCGCGGTTTGCGTTGGAAGGTGAGTCGGGCTGCGACGTCGGCTCGCAGCGGGGCGAGGAGGAGCTCGCGACTCTCGGCGAGGCCGCCCCCGATGAGCACGAGGTCGACGCCGGTCAGCGTCACGACGGTGGTGATGGCGCGGCTCAGCGCGGTCACGGCGCGGTCCCAGACCTCCTGCGCCTCCGGTTCGCCCCTGGCCACGCGGTCGGCGACCAGCTCGGCGCTCACCGGGGTGCCGGTTCTGGCGGCATACGCCCGCTCGACGGCACCCGCTGAGGCGAGGGTCTCCAGGCAGCCGCGCTGGCCGCACGGACAGGCGGGTCCGTCGGGGTCGATGACGACGTGACCGAGCTCGCCGGCCCGTCCGTCGCCCTCGATGATGGCCCCGTCGAGGAGGAGCGCGCCGGCGATGCCTGTCCCGATCGGCGCGAACACGACCTGCCGCTCGCCGCGGGCTGCCCCGAGCCGGGTCTCGGCCAAGAGGCCGGCCCGGACGTCGTGGCCGACCACGACCGGCAGGCCCAGCCGCGAGGCGGCCAGGTCCCGGATCGGCAGGTCCGACCAGCCCAGGTTGACCGAGCGGACACCCACGCCACGGGTCACGTCGACGAGCCCGGGGACGACGACGCCGCAGCCCACGAGGTCCAGCTCACCGCAGCCTGTCACCTGCCGGCGCAGCCCGTCCACGACCGACTCGACGGCCGACGCGATGTCGGCGGCGACGTCCCTGGGGGTGGGCGTCGTCGTCTGCGCGAGCACGGTCAGCTCGCGGTCGACGAGCGACGCCTTGATCCGGGTGCCGCCCACGTCGACCGCGGCTACCACCGAGCGCGCGCCGGTCATGACGCAGACTGCGCCTCGGGAGCCGCGAGGATGACCGAGCGGGTCAGGTTGCGCGGCTTGTCGGGGTCGAGGCCGAGCTGGCGCGCCTTGAGCAGGCAGAGCCGGTGGACCCGCACGAGGTCGGCGAGCGGGTCGATGGCACGGTGCTCGAAGTGGGCCCCGGTCGCCTCGACCTGGGCGGCCAGACCGTCGGGGACGACACCGAACGCCCAGACCGCGCGGCCCTGCGAGGCGATGCTGATCGGGCCGTGCCGGTACTCCATGGACGGGTAGGACTCGCTCCAGAACTGGGCCGACTCGCGCAGCTTCAGGCCCGCCTCCTCCGCGATCCCGACCGCCCAGCCGCGTCCCACGAAGGTGACCTGCTCGACGTCCGCGAGCGCGGCCAGCGCCTGGTCCTCGGGCTCGTCGAGCACGCCGCGTGCGTCGGCGATCGCGCCAGAGAGGTCCTCACCCAAGGATGCGCGCAGCAGCGCGAGCGTGGAGGTGGCGAAGCGGGTCTGGACGACGCTCTGCTCGTCGACCTCGGGCAGCAGGACGACCTCGTCGGCGAGCTGGGTCACCTCGGTGCCGGGGGTCGCGACGATGGCGGTCGTGGGTATGCCGCGTGCCTTCATCGCATGCAGCACCTCGACGACCTCGGTCGTCGTGCCCGAGCGGGTGATGACCAGGACGGCGTCGTAGGCCCGGCCGAGCCGGGCCTCGCTCGCAGCGAACGCATCGGTCTCCCCCAGACCGGCGCCCTCCCGAAGGGCCGCGTAGGCCTGGGCCATGTAGAAGGAGGTGCCGCAGCCGACGACGGCCACGCGAGCACCGGGCTGGGGCAGGCAGGCGGACAGCTCCGGGAGCCGGGACACGACGGCGGCCCAGTCGTCGGGCTGGCCGAAGACCTCGGTCTGCAGGTGGCTCTGGGGTGTCATGCGGGCTCACTCGTTTCGGTCGCGATCGGACAAACCTATTCGTTCGGAAACTATACAAACTAATCTTGACAGTGTCAACGGCTGCATGACAGGGTCCAGCGCAGGTCCCGGAGCGGGCAGTCGTGACCGCCCGACGGAAGGAGCAGGACGGTGGCGTCAGGAGCGTCAGGAGCGTCCGGTAGCCGACGGACGGCGGGCGGGGTGCGCGCAGACCTCGCCGGCCGCGTCGACCAGGCCCAGATGCGGCGCGCCAACATGGGCCTCATCCTGCGCCACCTGCGCGCCGTGGGGGGCCGCTCACGGGCCCGCCTCGCGGCCGAGACGGGCCTGTCCAAGGCGACGACCTCCAGCCTGATCGCCGACCTCGCCGGCCGCGGCCTGGTCACCGAGGGCGAGACCGTCCGGGGCGGCGCGGTGGGCCGCCCGGGCCAGACCGTGGAGGTGGACGGCCGTCGGGTCTGCGGCGTCGGCGTGGAGGTCAATGTCGCCTTCCTCGCCCTCACCGCCGCGGACCTGCAGGGCACCGTGCTCCGGGAGGACGTCCGGCCGCTCGACGTGCCGCACCTGACCCAGGACCAGGTCCTTGACGAGGTCGCCGACCTCGTCGGAACAGCGCTCACCGCGCTGACCACCGGCGGGTTCCGGACCGTCGCTGTCGGCGTCGCCGCGCCGGGCATCATCGACCCCGCCAGCGGCGACGTCCGGTTCGCACCGAACCTCGGCTGGCACGACGTGCCGCTGGCGACGGGGGTCGCCAAGCGGCTCGGAACAGGCGCACCGCCCATCCTCGTGGAGAACGACCCCAAGCTGGGCGTTCTCGCCGAGTACGCCGGCCTGGCTGGTGACGGGGTCCAGGACGTCCTGTTCATCACCGGTGACGTGGGCGTCGGCGCCGGCATCGTCTCCGGCGGAAGCCTCCTGCGGGGCGGGTCCGGGCTCGCCGGCGAGGTCGGCCATCTGGCGCTGGACCCGGCCGGCACGCCCTGCGCCTGTGGCAGGGTCGGGTGCTGGGAGACCATGATCGGTCTGACCCCCTTCCTGCAGCGTGCCGCGCCCGCCGACGATGCGGTCCACGACCCGGCCATCCCGCTCGGGGACCGGATGGCGACGCTGCGGCGCCGGGCCGACGGAGGCAGCATCAGCGTGCTTCGGGCCCTCGACCGGATCGGCTCGGGTCTCGGGCTCGGGCTGTCCGTCCTCGTCGACATCCTCGACCCGCAGATCGTGGTCCTGGGTGGCTACTTCGCCTCCTTCGGCGACCATCTCGTGCCGCAGGTCTCCGCCGCCCTGGCCGCGCGCCGGATGGAGCACGGCAGCGAGCCGCGCGTGACGGCGTCGCGGCTGGGCCTGATGGCACCCTCGCGCGGTGGGGCACACCTCGCCCTCGAGGGCGTCTTCGAGGACCCGACGCTGCTGCCGCCCCTGGCCGGCGGGACGAGTCGGACGCAAGGCTGAGCCGGCCGGCCGGCATACGAGCGCGCAACGAGTCGCGCAGACAGACGCGTACGCCGCCCGGTCGAGGGAACCAGACGGCGTACGCGCGTCGGGGGCGGGGGTCAGCCCAGCACGGGACAGGGACCTTGGCCCTCGCCTCCCCCAGGTACGGCGCCCGTACCTACGATCAGTGGCATGTCGACCCCGGCCGAGACCACCCCGCCCAACCCCTGGCCCGCGGCCGGCGCGCTCGACCTCGACGACCTCCTCGCCGAGCTCCGTTCCCGGGCGTTCTCCGCGCTGCGGTCCCAGGAACGCCTGCGTGACCTGCTCGGCGCGGTCGTCGCCCTTGCCACGGACCTGGAGCTGTCGGAGGTCCTGGGCCGGATCGTGGAGTCGGCCATGGTGCTCGTCGACGCCCGTTACGGGGCATTGGGCGTACTCAGCGGCGACGGCACCTCGTTGTCGGAGTTCATCACCCGCGGCGTGACCGAGGAGGAACGCCGGGCCATCGGCCCGCTGCCCTCGGGTCTGGGGGTCCTCGGACTGCTCATTCGTCACCCCCATCCGCAGCGGATCGACGACATCGCCTCCCACCCCGACTCCTTCGGCTTCCCCGCGAACCATCCCCCGATGCACTCCTTCCTCGGCACCCCCATCCGGATCCGGGAGGAGGTCTACGGCAACCTCTACCTGGCCGAGAAGCAGGGGGCGTCCGCCTTCACCCAGGAGGACGAGGCGACCCTCGTGGCCCTGGCCGCGGCGGCCGGCGTCGCCATCGAGAACGCCCGGCTCTTCGAGACCGGCCGTCGGCGGCAGCGCTGGGCCGACGCCGTCGCCGACATCGCTCACCTCCTGCTCGAGCAGGAGGACGAGCAGGGGGCGCTCCGGCTGCTCACGAGCGGCTGCTGCGAGATCGGCGGTGCGAGGTATGCCGCGGTCGCGATGATCATGGAGAGGGAGGACCGTCTCGAGCTCGTGCTCAGGTCGGTCCACGTGTCCTCCGATCCCGACCGTCGGGCACCCGTGTTCCACGAGCAGGTCCTGGACGGCCCGGTGTGGTCGACCCTGCGGTCGACGCGGCAGGTGCGGATCTTCGGCCAGCCGGCGAAGGCGCCTCTCTTCGGCGTCGTCGCCGAGGACGGCGGGAGGAGCACCACTGCCTCGGTGACCGCCGACGAGCTTCTCGCCGAGGAGGTCCGGGACGAGGTCTCTCGCGCCCTGCAGCTGCCCCCCGAAACCGGCTCTGCCGCGGGGCGAGACGCCCCGATCGCCATCCTGCCCCTGACGACGGGAGCAGAGCTCGGCCTCCTCGTCCTCGGTCGAGCACCCCGCGCGAGCTCCGGGGCCGGCTCGACCGAGATGCTCGCCGAGCTCGCCGAGTTCGCCCAGCAGTCCGGGCTGGCCCTGCTCGCCGGGCGTGCCCAGCGGGACCGGTCGACCATGGCGCTCATGGGGGACCGCGATCGGATCGCCCGTGACATGCACGACCACGTCATCCAGCGCCTCTTCGCGACGGGGCTGTCCTTGCAGTCGGCGAGCCGGATCGCCACGAGCGAACGGGTCCGGGTCCGCATCGAGGAGGCCGTCGACGACCTCGACGTCGCCATCCGTGAGATCCGGGCAGCGATCTTCGAGCTGCACCGCCCGGCCACACCGACGGCTCGCCGCGAGCTCGAGGCGCTCGTGTCGTCATACGCGGGGGGGATCGGCGAGCCACCCACCCTCACCCTCACCGGGAACCTGGAGCACCTGACGCCGGTCCAGCTGAGCGACGTCACCGCCGTCGTCAGCGAGGCACTGTCCAACGTGGCCCGGCACGCCGCGGCACGGCACGCGTGGGTGCGGGTCGACATTGCCGACACCGTGACCATCCAGATCGAGGACGACGGAATCGGGGTGGACCCCGAGGCGGGGCGCAGCGGTCTGGTCAACCTCGCCAAGCGCGCCGAGGAGTCCGCAGGGACGTTCACCCTGGCCCGCCGGACGCCCTCCGGTTCGCTCCTCACCTGGCAGGTCCCGCACTCCGGCTCAGCTCGGACAGGGACCAATGGCCCGGTACCGGGGCCGGGGTAAGGGTGATGATGGCGACATGACGATCTCCGTGTACCTCCTGGACGACCACGAGATCGTCCGTCGTGGCCTGCGCGAGCTGATCGAGGCCACCGAGGACATCACGGTCGTCGGGGAGTCCGGGTTGGCCAAGGAGGCGATCCGGCGCGTTCCGGCCCTGCGACCCGACGTGACGATATTCGACGTCCGTCTCACCGACGGGTCCGGCATCGACGCCTGCCGCGAGATCCGCTCGGTCGACCCGTCGATCAAGGCCCTCATCCTCACCTCGTTCGACGACGAGCACGCGTTGACCGGCGCGATCCTTGCCGGCGCCTCCGGCTTCCTCCTGAAGGACATTCGCGGCAACGGGATCGTCGATGCGATCCGACGGGTCGCTGCCGGCGAGAACCTCCTGGAGACCGACGACGCACGGCATCTCGTGGAGCAGTGGACCGTCCACGGCGACACGGACCCGTTGCTGCGACTGCTCACCCCGCAGGAGCGCCGGGTCCTCGACCTCATCGTCGACGGCCAGACCAACCGACAGATCGGACGCAGCCTGTCCCTCGCCGAGAAGACGGTGAAGAACTACGTGACCTCCCTGCTGGCCAAGCTGGGGGTGGAGAGCCGGACCCAGGCGGCAGTGTTCCTCGCCACCCAGGCCGCGCCGCGGACCCGCCCCTGACGCGGACGCGCTGGCCGCTCCCGGACGCGCTCAGCGCTCCCGTTTGACGCGCGCAGCGCAGCGTGCCGGTGGGTGGTCGCGTCCCCCTGGACGGTCGCGTCCCCCTGGACGCGACCACCCACCACGGTCCGGAGCTCGGTCAGACCGGGTCGCCACGGTGCACGACGACGACCGGGCACGTGTGCGGACGGTGCAGGATGCCCTGGCTCACCGAACCGAGGAAGAGCCCGGTGAACCCGCCGTGGCCACGGCTGCCGACGACCAGCAGGTCGGCGTCGGTGGCCGCCTGGAGCAGGGCGCGGACCGGTTCGGCCCGCTCGACGAGCGTCTCCACCTGCACGTCGGGGAACTTCGCCGACCAGGTCTGGATGGAGTCGGCGGCCAGCTCACGGTGGCCCGTCTCGATCGTGTCCACGACCTCGGTGCTGAGCCTCGTCAGACCCATCGGGGTGGGCGTGTCCAGATACCACGCATAGACGGCGATGAGCGGGCGACCGGTATCGGCAGCCCTGGTGAAAGCGAACTCGCAGGCCGCCTGGGACTCGGCGGAGCCGTCGACACCCAGGACCAGGGGGGCAGCCTCGACCGCCTCCCGGGGGCCGGGGACGACGACGACGGGGCAGTGCGCGTGGGCCGCGACCTGCGGAGCCGTGGCACCGAGGAAGAACTCCCCCAGCACGCTGCGACGGCGCCCCCCGAGAACCACGAGGGAGCTGGTCGTCGACAGGTCGATGAGGGCTCCAGCGGCACCGCCGAGGGAGGTCGCCGCCTGCACGGTCAGCTCCGGGGCTCGGTGACCCGCCCGGGCGCGCCCCTCGGCGATCAGCTCCTCGGCGGCCTCGTCGGGCCAGGGGCTCATCATCGGGATCCCGGGGGTCGGCCCGACGGCCGACCCGGAGGCCAGCAGGATGTTCAGGCCGGCGCCTCGTCGACGGGCCTCGTCGACGGCCCAGTCGAGCGCCGCCGCTCCGAGCTCGGTGCCGTCGAACCCGACGGTGACGGGTAGGTCTCTAGGCGATCGCTGCACGGGGCACCTCCTGGGTCGTGGTCGTGCTGGGCTGCTCTGGCTCGACCCCGCGGACACCGGGGACGGCCGAGACGAGTGCGGCGGCTGCGCGACCTTCGCGCTCACCGACGGTGCCCGAGAGCTGGGCGACACCTCCGACGACACGGGCCCGCCAGCCGGGGCGGCCGAGGTCACGGAAGGTGGCGGTGATGAGGCGCTCGACCTCGCGGTCGGGATGGGCCAGGGTACGGACGACGTCGCTGCGGCTGACCACCCCGACCAGCCGTGTCTCGGCGACGACGGGCAGCATCTTCCACGAGCTCTCGGAGAGCACACTGGCCACCTCGGCGATGTCGGCGCCCTCGCGGGTGGTGTGCGGTCTGGGCGTCATGATCTCCTCGATGCGCGTCGGGAGCGGGATGCCCCGACGCAGCGGGGGACGCAGCTGCGCGCGTGGGTCAGGGGCGATGGTGTAGCGCAACAGGTCGCCCTCGCTGAGGATGCCCACCAGGGTCCCCTGGGGGTCGACGACCGGCAGGCCGGACACCCGCGCGTGCGACATCAGCTCCGCGGCATACGACGGCGCGTCGTCGATGGTGACGGTCAGCGGGGACCTCGTCATGATCTCGCGAACGAGCATCGGAACCACTCCTTTCGGGCCCTTTCAGGCGTGCGGGCTCACCCCGGGGGCGGCGGGCTCGCGGGCTCCCCCGGTCACCGGGAACCGGCGACCGGTGACCGACTCGGGCTCGATCCTGACGAAGTGGCCCTTGGGGCCCTGGTGCCAGGGGAACAGGGGAAGGGCCATGGCGTCCAGGGCCTCGTCCTGCCGGGTGATCTCGACGGCATACCCCTTGACGACGACGCTCCACGCCGTGGCGGTCGCCAGGTCGTAGCCGTCGACCTCGAAGGCGACCGCCCGGTCCACGGCTCCCATCAGCTTGGTCCCGGCGGCGGTCCGGAAGACGACGGTGCCGTGGTCGACGACGTGGTTGACCGGGAAGATGTCCGGACCGTCGACCGCGACGGCCAGCCGCCCGAGGACGGCCGACCTGACCAGGTCCCAGCACTGGGCGGTGGTGAGCTCGGTCGCGGTGTCGAGGTTGTTCGTCATGTTTCCAGCATGCGCCGAGCCCCGGCAAAGGAGTAGGGCCCAAGGTCCCGATGCCAGGTCGTCACCCGTGCTCCGGCCGCACCGGACGGGTCGCAGGTGCGGGCTGCGGCGATCCCTTCTTGATTCATTCAGGAAAATGCGGGAGGCTTGACCCATGCCGACCACCCCCGAGCTCGAACGGCGGTTGCGTGAGGCCGAGCTGCGGGTGACCCGTCCGCGGGTCGCCGTGCTGTCGGCCGTGCACCATCACCCGCACGCCGACACCGACTCCATCCTGCGCGCCGTCCGGACCGACCTGCCCGAGGTGTCGCACCAGGCCGTTTACGACGGCCTGCGCGCGCTCACCCACAGCGGCCTCGTCCGGCGGATCGAGCCGGCCGGATCCCCCGCCCGCTACGAAGCGCGGATCGGGGACAACCACCACCACCTCGTATGCCGTTCCTGTGGGGTGATCGCCGACGTCGACTGCGCGGTGGGTCACGCCCCGTGCCTGACCGCCTCGACCGACCGCGGCTTCACGATCGACGAGGCCGAAGTCAACTACTGGGGCCTGTGCCCCGAATGCTCCGACGCACCACGCCCCTGACCACCCATCCCCGGAAGGAACCCCATGACTGAGACACCCAACGCCGTCGTCGGCGAGATGAACGAGCCCGAGCAGGTTCAGTGCCCCTTCCGCCCGTCGGCTGAGACGGGGGGCACCTCGAGCAAGGACTGGTGGCCGGACAAGCTGAACCTGGGGATGCTGCGCAAGTACAACGTGGCGGCCAACCCGATGGACGCCGACTTCGACTACAAGGCCGCGTTCAACAGCCTCGACCTGGCCGCCGTCAAGGCCGACCTCACGGCCCTGATGACCGACTCGCAGGACTGGTGGCCCGCCGACTTCGGCAACTACGGGCCGCTCTTCGTCCGGATGGCGTGGCACAGCGCCGGCACCTACCGGACCGGGGACGGTCGCGGCGGCGCGAGTCGTGGCCAGCAGCGCTTCGCCCCGCTCAACAGCTGGCCGGACAACGCCAACCTGGACAAGGCGCGCCGGCTGCTGTGGCCGGTCAAGAAGAAGTATGGCCAGAGCCTGTCCTGGGCCGACCTGATCGTCCTGGCCGGCAACGTGGCGATGGAGTCCATGGGATTTGAGACGTTCGGCTTCGCCGGGGGCCGCGAGGACGTCTGGGAGGCCGACGACGAGGTCTACTGGGGCTCGGAGACGACCTGGCTCGGCGACGAGCGGTACACCGGGGAACGCGACCTGGAGAACCCGCTCGCGGCGGTCCAGATGGGCCTGATCTACGTCAACCCCGAGGGACCGGGCGGAAACCCCGACTACCTCGCGGCGGCGACCGACATCCGCGAGACGTTCGCCCGGATGGCGATGAACGACGAGGAGACCGTCGCCCTCATCGCCGGTGGGCACACCTTCGGCAAGACCCACGGCGCCGGTCCGGCAGACCTTGTCCAGTCCGAGCCCGAGGGCGCCGGCCTGGAGCAGATGGGTCTGGGCTGGAAGAGCGACTTCGAGAGCGGCAAGGGCGCGGACGCGATCACCTCCGGGATCGAGGTCACCTGGACCTACCACCCGACCCGCTGGGACAACGAGTTCTTCCACATCCTGTTCGCCTACGAGTGGGAGCTCATGCAGTCACCGGCCGGTGCCCACCAGTGGCGGCCCAAGAACGGCGCCGGTGCCGACCTGACCCAGGAGGCCTTCGGCGACGGCAAGCGCGAGCCGCGCATGCTCACCACCGACCTGGCCCTGCGCTTCGACCCGATCTACGGCAAGATCTCGCGTCGCTACCACGACAACCCGGCCGAGTTCGCGGACGCCTACGCCCGCGCGTGGTTCAAGCTGACCCACCGCGACATGGGTCCCAAGGACCGCTACCTCGGCCCCGAGGTCCCCGCCGAGGAGCTCATCTGGCAGGACCCGGTTCCTGCGCCGGTCGGTGAGCCGATCGGCTCCGAGGAGATCTCGACGCTCAAGAGCCAGATCCTCGGCTCCGGGCTCAGCGTCTCCGACCTCGTGTCGACCGCCTGGGCGTCGGCCTCGACGTTCCGAGACAGTGACCGACGCGGCGGCGCCAACGGCGCGCGCATCCGACTGGAGCCGCAGCGGAGCTGGGAGGTCAACGAGCCGGAGCGGCTGGCCAAGGTGCTGAGCACGCTCGAGGGCATCCAGCAGGCCTTCAACGGTGCCGGTGGCAGGCAGGTCTCGATGGCCGACCTCATCGTCCTCGGAGGCTGCGCCGCCGTCGAGCAGGCGGCGGCCGACGCCGGCCACCTGGTGACCGTCCCGTTCACGCCGGGTCTGGGCGACGCGTCGCAGGAGCAGACCGACGTGGAGTCGTTCTCGGTCCTCGAACCGAAGACCGACGGCTTCCGCAACTACAAGCCGAGCGGAGACCGCGTGCCGGCCGAGTACCGGCTGGTCGACCGCGCCAACCTGCTGACCCTCACCCCGCCCCAGCTGGCCGTCCTCGTCGGCGGCCTGCGGGTGCTCGGCGTGAACTACCAGCAGTCCCCGCTCGGTGCCCTCACCACCCGCCCCGGCTACCTGACGAACGACTTCTTCGTCAACCTGGTCGACATGGACACCGCGTGGACCTCGACCGGTCCGGACGCCGACACCTTCGAAGGTCGCCGGCACGGGTCCGACGAGGTGGTCTGGACGGCCACCCGCAACGACCTCGTCCTCGGCTCCAACGCCGAGCTGCGGGCCGTCGCCGAGGTCTACGCGGCCGACGACGCGCAGGCCAAGTTCGTCCACGACTTCGTGGCTGCGTGGGACAAGGTGATGAAGCTGGGTCGGTACGACCTGGCCTGAGGCTCTCCCTGCCGGGGGTGGGGCGTCGGCCCCGGGGCGCACTCGCGTACCGGGGCCGACCTGTCCGGCCGGGTATGCCGTGGACGGCGTCAGCGGCCGGTCGCCGTGGCCGCTCGACGTGACGCCGGACCGCTAGGTTGGCCAGATGACCCGGGGCCGGCCGAGCGAGCGCCGACGGCAGCCGCAGCCGCTCGTTCGGCGGCGGCTCCCCTCGGGCCGGGGCGCCATGGAGCAGCCCAACGTGACCGACGACGGGGATGCCGCGCTGACCCCGCGGTTCTGGGTCGCGCTGTGCCTCACCGGCGTCGCCACCGGCCTGGTGGGCGCCGCGCTGATGGCGCTGCTGTTCCGCGTCGAGTCCACGGCGTTCGGCTACACCCACGGCGAGTTCCAGGCCGGCGTCCAGGCCGCCTCCGGCGTGCGCCGGATGACGTCCCTGCTCCTGGCAGGGGTCTTCGGTGGGGTCGCGTGGTACCTGCTGCGCCGCTACACCCCGGGCAAGAAGTCCGAGGTGGACGACGTGCTCTGGTCACGGTCGGGCAACCTGTCCTTCCGGCGGTCCCTGGGCAACAGCCTGATCTCCGAGGTCGTCATCGGGATGGGTGCCTCGCTCGGGAGGGAGGCCGCGCCGAAGACGATGGGCGCGGTCTCGGGCGGCCTGGTCGGGCGCTGGTTCGGACTCTCCCCGGCCCAGCAGCGCCTGCTGATCGCGTGCGGCGGCGGCGCGGGCCTGGCCTGCGTCTACAACGTCCCGCTCGGTGGCGCGTTCTTCACCGCGGAGATCCTCCTCGGGTCGGTCTCCATCGCCACCATCCTGCCGGCACTCGCCTGCACCGGCATCGCGACGGCGACCGCGTGGGTCTACCTGCCCAACCAGTTCACCTACGTCGGGGTTCCCGAATACGCGCTCACCGCCTCGCTCGTGGTCTGGACGCTCGTCGCCGGGCCCATCCTCGGGATCGCGGCGGCGGTCTACATCCGCCTGATCGGCTGGATCTCCCACCACCGCCTCGCCGGGCTGCCCAGTCTCTGCGCGCCGCTGGTGGCGTTCGCCGTCCTGGGAGTCGCCGGCCTGGCCTATCCACAGCTCTTCGGCAACGGCAAGGACATGGCACACGACGTGTTCCTCGGCCGCGGAGACCTGATGCTCCTGCTCGCGCTCGCGGTACTGAAACCGATCGTCACCGCCCTGTGCCTGGCCAGCGGTGCGTCAGGAGGTCTGTTCACCCCCGTGCTGAGCAGCGGAGCCGTCTTCGGCGCCTATCTCGGGGCGCTCTGGTCGCACTGGTGGCCCGGCACCCCGCTCGGGGCGTATGCCATGGTCGGCGCGGCCGCGATGATCGGGTGCGCCATGCAGGCACCGATCTCCGGGCTCGCGCTGGTGCTCGAGCTCACGCACAGCAGCTTCAGCCTGATGGTCCCGATGATCTTCGCCACCGTGGTCGCGACTGCCCTCGTGCGCTATCTGGACGGCTACTCCATCTACTCCGCTCGGCTTCCGGCCAGCTCGCGGAGCGAGGCAGCCAGCCATCCGGAGGCCACCGCCGAGTTCTAGGCGGCCGGTTGCACGCCATGCCGGGACAAGGCCTGGCGCTCCGAGACTCCGCCGGGGACGCACCTGCGCCGGGTGCTCCGACGCGAGAGTGTCCGGTCGGGCGTGCCGTGCGTCGGGTCTCAGGCGCGCAACGCCTGCGCCAGTGACCGGAAGTCGTCGATGAGCGTGGCCATGTCGGCCGCCGTGTGCGCGAGCGAGACGAGCCACTGCTCGTCCAGCCCGGGAGGGGTGAGGATGCCACGGTTGACTCCCCACAGCCAGGACAGCTCGGCCATCGCGAAGTCGGTCGCCTTGTAGTCGCGGTAGTTGCGCACGGGGGTCGTGGACCACGTCACGCATCCCTTGACCCCGAGGCCCACGGTGTGGCAGGGCAGCTCGAACTCGGCGATCGCGGCGTCGATGGCCTCCAGGGCACGCACGTTGACCGCCTCGGCGGCGTCGAGCGCCTCGTGGGTGCAGACCTCGTCGACAGCCTTGGCGGCCGCCATGACGAGCGGGTTGCCGTTGTAGGTGCCGAAGTGGGCCATCCGCCCGTCGACGACGACCTGCATGACCTCGCGCCTGCCGCCGAACGCGGCCAGCGGCAGCCCGCCTCCGATGCTCTTGGCGAGCGTGATCAGGTCGGGCTGGACCCCGAGGCGCTGCGCGGCACCGGCATACCCCGCCGTGAGTCCGGTCTTGACCTCGTCGAACACGAGCACGACTCCGTGCTCGTCGCAGGCGGACCGCACCCCGTCGAGGTAGCCCTGGTCCGGCAGGACGATGGACAGGTTCTCCACGACCGGCTCGATGACGAGGGCGGCGATGTCCCGGCCGTGCTCGGCCAGGACCTTGTGCAGCTGCCCGAGGTCGTTGTAGGCGACGACGTGGACGGTGCCGGCCTCGACGTCGAACGGGACGTCGGGGATGGGTGCGTCGGCCGGGCCGATGTCGGCCAGGGCCGGCTTGACCGAGACCTGGAGCGGGTCGTAGCCGCCGTGGTAGCCACCCTCGATCTTGACGATCGCCTTGCGCCGGGTGAACGCCCGCGCCGCGCGGATGGCATACATGAGCGACTCGGTGCCGGAGTTGGTGAACCGGATCATGCCCAGGCCGAACCGCTCGCAGAACCGCTCGCTCATCTCGGTGGCCTGCGGGGACGGCGTGACGAACAGCGTGCCGGTCTCGGTCAGCGCCTCCGTCACGTGCTGGACGACGACCGGGTTGAGGTGTCCGACGAGCATCGCGCCGAAGCCCATCGACAGGTCGAGCATCCGGTTGCCGTCGACGTCGGTGAGCCACGCGCCCTTGGCCGACTGGACCGAGATCGGGTAGGGGTCCCAGTGCTGGAACGAGCTCGTCACGCCGAGCGGCAGGCTCTTGCTCGCCCGCTCGTTGTGGGCGCCCGACCCGCCCGACCACGTCGTGAACCGCTCCCACTCGGCGGCGAGCAGCCGCTCCACGGTCGCCGGGTCGACCGCCCGGCTGCTCGGCGGGAAGGTACGCCGGGTCCCCCGGGCGTTGGGCGGCCACGGCGTCCGGGCATCGGTCGTGGTCTGTGCGGTGTCGGTCATCGTCGTGCCTCCTTCGCGCACGTCGGCCTCGCGGGCCCCGGGTGCCGTGCGACCCCGCCATCCTTGCGCATGCACCGCCCGGTCGTCACAGGGTGAACGCCCTCCCCCACGGTCGGCGCCCACGGTCGGCGGCCGCGCGGCGGCCGGGCGGCGGCCGGGCGGCGCCTCACGGTGTCCGTGGGCCGGGTAGTGGCCGGGCGGCGGCTGACGGTGTCCGTCGGCCGGGTAGTTTGGCGGTCGTGGACCTTCCTCGCCCCGACATCGACCCGGACGGACTGCTCGAGTACTCCGTCGTCTTCACCGACCGCTCGCTCAACCACATGTCTCAACGGTTCGTCGGGGTCATGCAGGAGATCGTGGACATCCTCTCCACGACGTATGCCGCGCACACGGTCGCGGTCGTGCCCGGCGGCGGCACGTATGCGATGGAGGCGGTGGCCCGGCAGCTGGCGACGGGGCGAGCCGTCCTGGTGCTGCGCAACGGGTTCTTCTCCTACCGGTGGTCACAGATCTTCCAGCTGGGGTCGGTCACCGACGACGTGACCGTCTGTGCGGCGCGCCCGCTCACGTCCGAGCACCACTCGGCGTGGCAGCCGGCGCCGGTGGACGAGGTCGTCGCGGCCATCGAGCGGCAGCGCCCCGAGGTGGTGTTCGCGGCCCACGTCGAGACCGCGTCCGGCATCGTCCTCCCGGACGGCTACGTCCGGTCGGTCGCAGCCGCAGCGCACGAGGTGGGCGCGGTCGTCGTCCTGGACTGCGTCGCCTCCGGCGCGCTCTGGGTCGACATGCAGGACCTCGGCGTCGACGTGCTCATCAGCGCCCCGCAGAAGGGGTGGAGCGGGTCGCCCGGCGCCGGCTACGTCATGCTCAGCGAGCGGGGCCGGGGCGCCGTGGACGCCTCGACGACGACGAGCTTCGCGATGGATCTGAAGAAGTGGATGTCCATCTCCGAGGGATACGTGCAGGGTGCGTCCGCGTACCACGCGACGATGCCCACGGATGCCTTGGCGCACAACGCGGTCGTCATGCGTGAGACGCTGGACCGCGGGCTGGAGACGCTGCGGACCGCGCAGTGGGATCTCGGTCGTCGGGTCAGGGCACTGCTCGCCGAGCGTGGCCTGCCGTCAGTCGCCGCTGACGGCTTCGCCTCGCCGAGCGTCGTCGTCGTCCACACCGACGACCCGGAACAGCGCAGCGGGGCCGCGTTCCGTGCCGTCGGGCTGCAGGTGGCCGCCGGGGTACCGCTCATGTGTGACGAACCCGCCGACTTCTCCACCTTCCGCCTCGGCCTGTTCGGCCTGGACAAGCTGACCGATGTCGACGCGGCCATGACCCGGCTGCAGGCCGGCCTGGACCGGCTCAACGACTGACCGGCACACCCGACCCGAGACTCGCGGTACCCGACCGGTCCGGAGGTAGCACGCTCGGGTGAGGCCGCCTCCAGGAGGGCGGCACACCGCGCGGGTTGGTCGTCGGTAGCGGGCCGGTCTGGGGTAAACCTCAGGCCGACGCGGTGGCATCGGCGTCGGCCAGCTCGTGGCCGTCGAAGAGGTTCGCCGCGTCGGCGGCCATCGTGCCGGCGTGCCAGCCCTCGGCATCGTTGGCGGTGCCCATCGGCACCAGCTTGAGCTCGGGGAAGAGGGCGTCGACGGCGTCATCGACGTGGTCCGACCGCGAGGCGAGCACCCGGACGAGCTCCTGTCCGGTGCCGGCCTCACCCGTGCGACGCTCGGTCTCCTCCTCGGTCACCTGCTTCAGCCGTGACCCGATCCGGTGGGCGAAGGCGATGAGGAACGAGCTGCGGAACGACCGGGTCCGCGATGCCCCGGTGCGGGTGACGCGACGCCCAGCCCGGTTCACGGCCGTCGTGGCTTGGACGAGCAGCGAGGTGAACAGGGTCTCGACCGCAAGCCGGTCGCCCTCGAAGCCGACCACCGTGACGAAGCCCAGACCGCTGGACCAGACCGTGCGACACCGGTTGGCCGTCGCGACCGCGTCGAGGAGCAGCACCTTGGGAGCCTCGTAGGGTCGGTCGATCCCGATCCGGCAGGCGCTCGGGATCTGCTCAGGCCCGGCCGGGTCCGGCGTGGCGAGCATGGCCTCGTCGATGCTGTGCCTGGCCATCAGCGCCTGGGCGCCGGCGGTGAAGGTGTCGGCCTCGGCCTCGAAGGTCGTCGACTCGGCCTTGGCGAGCAACGCCCGCACCCGCTCGAGCATCCGCTGGGAGACGTCCCGCCGCTCCTGCCCCGGGCTCTCTCGTGGGGGCGTCCACGTGCCGGGCACCGGGGTGAGCAGGGTGATCTCGGGCAGCCGGTCGAGGGCGTGCGCTCCGCAGATAGCTGCTCGGAGCAGCGCCACGAAGGGGTCCTTTCCGAGGGCGCTTCGCGCCTCGAGGAAGGACCGGTCCGGGGGCCACCAGGAGCTGGCCCCGATCTGGGCCAGCTCGTCGGTCCAGCGCGGGGAGACCGAGGCTGCGGCATACCTGCCGGTGAGGTGGGCCATCGCGTCGGCGAGGACCGTCGCGCTGAGCTCGCCGGACTCACGGCTGACCGTCCGGTGCAGCTCGGCGGGGGCCCAACCGCGCCGCCAGGTGGTCTCCAGGTTGTGGCCGAGGAGGTCCGTGACCAGCCCTGAGACGGTCCGCCGCGCGGCCGGTGCGCTCGCAAGGGCAGCGAGCTCGGCGTATGCCGCGTCGGCACGCTCGGGCCGGCCCAGGTCCAGGCCCTCCATGGCGCGCTCGATCCAGATCACCGCGGAGTCGGCGACGGTCGGCGGCCGTGACATGCCTGTGATCGGGCCGGATCCGTAGCCGAAGCTGGTGGCCCCGCCGAAGGCCTCGCCTGCCTGACGGGCCTGGCCCGCTCGTTTGGCCTTGACCCGTGCCTTGGCCGCCCGGCGCTGCTGGTTGTTGCGTCCCATGGTCTGCACCTGTTCGTTGCTGTGGCCCTCCACCCTGCCACGCCAGCCCGACAGCGACCCGGCCGACACTCCAGCCTTCCCGGCATCGGCGCGAGGACCGCCGGGACTACTCGAAAGTGGCCCCGATGCGCTGGCGACCGACCGGGTCAGCAGGGCGTCCCCCGTCCGGACTATCCCGCATACGGGTTGGAGCGTTCGCCGGCGGGGTACCAGCGGCTGGGCCAGCAGGCAGCCGTTCCCGGTGGGAGGACCGTGAGGCTGTTCCGGGCGGCCGGTATCGCTCGCGGCAGGCGAGTCCTCGACATGGGCAGTGCCGCG
>JAICMC010000131.1 GCA_025929465.1 Nostocoides sp. | reverse complement strand
CCGACATGGAGCGCCCGGTGCCGATGGACCGGCTGGTCTGCGGCGATGTCGGCTACGGCAAGACCGAGATCGCGGTCCGGGCAGCCTTCAAGGCGATCCAGGACGGCAAGCAGGCAGCGGTCCTGGTCCCCACGACCCTGCTCGTCCAGCAGCACCTGCAGACCTTCGCCGAGCGCTACGCCCAGTTCCCGGTCGTCGTCAAGGGGCTGTCCCGGTTCCAGTCCGACAAGGAGGCCAGGGCCGTCGTCGACGGGCTGGCCAACGGCTCGGTCGACCTGGTCATCGGTACCCACCGCCTGCTCGGGGACCAGATCCGGTTCAAGGACCTCGGCCTGGTCATCGTCGACGAGGAGCAGCGCTTCGGTGTCGAGCACAAGGAGCAGCTCAAGGCGATGCGGATGGCCGTCGACGTCCTCGCGATGTCCGCCACGCCGATCCCAAGGACGCTGGAGATGGCGGTGACCGGCATACGGGAGATGTCGACCCTGGCCACGCCGCCGGAGGAGCGCCATCCCGTCCTCACCTACGTCGGTGCCTATGACGAGAAGCAGGTGACCGCCGCCATCCGGCGCGAGCTGCTCCGCGAAGGCCAGGTGTTCCTCGTCCACAACAAGGTGAGCTCGATCGACAAGGCCGCCAGCCGGATCCGCGAGCTTGTCCCCGAGGCCCGGGTCGCGACCGCGCACGGGCAGATGGGGGAGCACCGTCTCGAGCAGGTCGTCGTGGACTTCTGGGACAGGAAGTTCGACGTCCTCGTCTGCACGACCATCGTCGAGACCGGCCTGGACATCTCCAACGCCAACACCCTCATCGTCGAGCGCGCCGACACCCTCGGGCTGTCCCAGCTGCACCAGCTGCGCGGCCGGGTCGGGCGGGGCCGCGAGCGCGCCTACTCCTACTTCCTCTACCCACCCGAGAAGCCGCTCACCGAGACGGCCCACGACCGGCTGCAGACCATCGCCAGCCACACCGACCTCGGCTCCGGCATCCAGGTCGCCATGAAGGACCTGGAGATCCGCGGCGCCGGCAACCTGCTCGGCGGCGAGCAGTCCGGGCACATCGCCGGGGTCGGGTTCGACCTGTACGTACGGCTCGTCGGCGAGGCCGTCGCCAGCTTCCGGGGCGAGGGCACCGACGAGCCCGTCGAGATCCGGATCGACCTGCCCGTCGACGCCCACCTGCCGCATGACTACGTGCCGGGGGAGCGGCTGCGGCTGGAGGCCTACAAGAAGCTGGCCAGCGTCGCCGACGAGGTGGCCCTGGCCGACATCGAGGCCGAGCTGGTCGACCGCTACGGCGCCATGCCGGAGGCGGTGCGCAACCTGATCGAGGTGGCCCGGCTACGCACCGTGGCCCGCGCCGCGGGGGTCGCCGAGATCTCGGTCCAGGGCAACCACGTCCGGTTCGGGCCGGTCGAGCTGCGCGAGTCGCAGGTGCTCCGGCTGCAACGGCTGTACCCGAGGTCGCTCGTCAAGGGGCAAGTCCGTACCATCTTGGTACCGAAGCCGATGACTGCCCCCGTGGGTGGTCGACCGCTGCGTGACACCGCCGTCCTGGGGTGGGCCGGGGACCTTCTCCGGGCCGTCCTCCTCGACGACATCACCACGGCCGCGACAACGGCGACGGCGACCGTGGGCCGCCGAACGAGCACGACGGCGCGACCCGCATGACCTGCACAACCAGCACGACCAGACGAAGGGACCTCTCGTGACCGGACGGGTTCGCGGCACGCTCGCCGCCGTCGCCCTCGGCGGCGTCCTCGCACTGACCGGGTGCGGCACCAACAACACTGCCGCCGTCGTCGACGGCACCCGGATCAGCCAGACGGACGCGTCGTTGGCCGCGCAACAGATCAACAAGCAGTTCAAGCCGGACACGCCGCTCACCACCTCCGACGCCCTCGGCCTGCTCATCATCGCCCCGACCATCATCAGCGCGGCCGAGGCCGCCGGCCACCCCCAGTCCGAGGACTCGGCACGCAGCAGACTGGGCGCCGTCCAGGACCCCTCCGAGGCCACCGTGGAGCTGGTGCGCGCCAACACGGCGCTGCAGTCGTTCGACCAGTCCAACACCGCGGCCTTGCTCAAGCAGATCAGGGCCCTGCGGGTCAGCCTCAACCCTCGCTACGGAACCTTCGACCCGGCCAAGCCGGGCATCGTCACCACGAACGCGTCCTGGATCAGCAGCTCCGGCTCGTGACCGGCGCCCGCGGGCGGTTGACGCTGCTCGTGACGTCCCCGAGAGTCGCTCCCGGCCTGCTGACCCGAGACGCCTGGACCGCCTTGGGGTCCGCTGCGGTGGTGCATGCCGTGGCCCTCGACGAGCCGCTCGTCGAGGCCGTGACTGAGAGCGGCATCCCGGTCCTGCCCCTGGATCCCGACACTCCCGTCCCGTATGCCGCGCGCCTGCTCGTCGCAGCCGCCGCCGCGGCCGAGGTGGTCTGGCTTGGGTCGGCCGACGGTGACCCAGGCCTGACCGATGCCATCGCCAGCGAGGTGTCCAGGTTGCCGGAGCCGCCGGAGGTCGAGGTCGTCGTCGGCTCGTGGGACGTGCCCGGCGCCCGGCTGCTCGATGTCGTCGCCGTCATGGACCGGCTCCGCTCGCCGGGTGGCTGTCCGTGGGATGCCGAGCAGACCCACGAGTCCCTCCTGCCCTACCTGCACGAGGAGGCAGGGGAGTACGAGGACGCCGTGCGGTCCGGCGACCGGCGACAGATGGCCGAGGAGCTCGGCGACGTGTTGCTCCAGGTCGCCTTCCACGCGCGGGTGGCGCAGGAGCACGGCACGGCGCCGTTCGACATCGACGACGTTGCCGGGCACCTGGTCGACAAGCTGGTCCGGCGCCATCCCCACGTCTTCGCCGACGCCGACGCGTCGACCCCCGGCGAGGTCGAGGAGCAGTGGGCCCGGATCAAGGCGCAGGAGAAGGCAGCAGCTGCGGACAGGTCCGGCCCCTCGGCCGCCCGTCCATGACCGCGGTCCTGCCCGTCCGCCCGGGAGCCGCCGGCGTCCTCGGCCGGGTCGTCGTCGTGGGCGGCGCGCTCATGGACGTCCTGGCCCACAGCCGGCAGCCCCTCCTGCCGCGGACGAGCAACCCCGGCAGGGTGCACACGACGCCGGGCGGCGTCGGCCGCAACATCGCCGAGAACCTGGCCCGGCTGGGGACGCCCGTCGGGCTCGTCGCCGTCGTCGGTCCGGACGCCTTCGGTGACCGGATCGTCGAGGAGGCCGCCTCGGTCGGCATCGACACCCGCGAGATGATCAGCACTTCCGAACCCACCGGTACCTACCTGGCCGTCCTCGACCACGACGGCGAGATGGCCGTGGCGCTGTCGGACCTTGCCGCCACCGAGTCGCTCACCCCGGGCCGGCTCGCGGCCGCCGAGCCGGCCATCGCGGGAGCCGACCTGCTCGTCATCGACGGCAACATCCCTGCCCCGGTGGTGGGCCGGCTGCTCGACGTCGCCGCGGGCCACGGCATACGGGTGGTCATCGACCCCGTCTCGGTCGCCAAGGCGCAGCGGCTCGCATCCGCCCTGCGACCGGACCGGCCCGTGTTCGCGATCACCCCGAACGCCGACGAGCTCGCCGTCCTCGCCGCAGCGATCAGCCACCCGCACGCCCGGCCCTGCACGGCCGGCTCGCCCGTGCAGTGGCTGTGGGTCCGCCGAGGACCCGGCGGGTCCACCCTGTATGCCGCGGACGGGGCAGCCCTGGAGCTGGCCGCCCCGCCGACCCACGTCGTCGACGTCACCGGCGCCGGCGATGCCGCGACGGCCGGTTTCGTGCACGCCCTGCTCGGCGGCGCCGACCCGGCAGACGCCGCGGCCTACGGACAGGTCTGCGCCGCCCTCACCGTCGCCAGCCCGCACACCGTCCGCCCCGACCTCACCGACGCCTTCGTGCGCCAGCACCTGGAGGAAGCCCCGTGACCATCCACCCGGCCCTGCACGTCCTGCCCGAGGTCCGCGATGCGCTCGAGGCCGGGCACCCGGTCGTGGCGCTGGAGTCCACGATCATCAGCCACGGCATGCCCTACCCGCAGAACGTCGCCATGGCCACCGAGGTCGAGCAGATCGTCCGCGACGGCGGGGCCGTCCCGGCGACGATCGCCGTGCTCGGCGGTTCGCCGCACATCGGGCTCGGCCGGCACAACCTCCAGCTGCTCGCCAGCGACTCCTCGGTCGCCAAGGTGAGCATCCGCGACCTGCCCCACGTCATCGCGACCGGTGGCCACGGGGCCACCACGGTGGCGGCGACCATGCGGCTGGCAGCGCTTGCCGGCATCCGCGTCTTCGTGACCGGCGGGCTCGGTGGTGTGCACCAGGGGGCCGAGGACTCCCTCGACGTCAGCGCCGACCTCACCGAGCTCTCGCTCACCGACGTCGCCGTCGTCAGCGCGGGGGTGAAGTCGATCCTGGACATCGGCCGGACGCTGGAGGTGCTGGAGACCCTGGGCGTCCCCGTCGTCGGCTACGGCACCGACGAGTACCCGTCGTTCTTCTCCCGGTCGAGCGGGTTCGCCGCGCCGATGCGCGTGGACGACGTGGCGACCCTCGCCGAGATGATGCGGGTCAAGTGGTCGCTCGGCCTGGCCGGGGGCATCTCGATCGCCAACCCGGTCCCGGAGCAGGAGGAGGTGCCCACCGACCGGATGCGGACATTCATCGAGACGGCCCTGCGCGAGAGCCAGGCGCACGGCATAACGGGTAAGGACATCACGCCCTACCTGCTCGGCAGGCTCGTCGAGCTCTCCGGCGGGGAGAGCCTCACGACGAACATCGCCCTCGTCCGCAACAACGCCCGGCTCGGCTCGGCGCTGGCGGTCGCGTATGCCGCGCTGCCCGCCTGACCGCATCCCGGGGCTGTCCGGTTGCAGCGCTTTGGCGCCCCGCTGCGTTGTATAGGGCATGGGGGACACCTTCGAGACGCTGGTCCGCGCCAAAGCCCAAGGCCTGGCCAGGTTGGCGTACCTGCTCACCGGCAACGCGCAGGACGCCGAGGACCTCGTCCAGACCACCTTCCTTCGGGCCTACCCCCACCGCCGACGGATCGTGGAGATGGACGCCCCCACCGCCTACCTGCGCACGATCCTGGTCAACGCGCACCTGTCCGGCCAGCGTGCCGCGGCCGCCCGGGTCCGGACCCAGCCGCTCGACGATGCCGAACCCTCGACGCCGGACCGGACCGAAGGGGTCGCCACGGACGATGCGGTGTGGCGGTTGCTGGCGACGCTGCCCAAGCAGCAACGTGCTGCGCTCGTCCTACGCGTGTACCTCGGCATGACGGCCAAGGAGATCGCCGAGGTGCTCGGCGTGGCCGAGGCGACCGTGCGCTCCAACGCGGCCCGAGGGTTGGACACGTTGCGTAACCACCTTGCCCAACAGCACGAGGAGACCCCACGATGAGCCCTCCGCTCAGTGACCGCGAGCTGCTCGAGCAGATCAAGGCGTCGCTGGACGCGCACGAACGGTGTGTCGACCAGGGACTGGTCGACCGCGCGAGTGGGCCGGTGCTGGCCAAGCGTCGCCGGCTGGCCGCGTTCCGGGTCGGTGCCATCGCCGTGACGGTGCTCCTGCTCGTCGGCGCGGTCGCGATCGGGCAGCTGCACCGCCGTCCCATGGCGCAGCCGGCAGGACAGGGGTCGACGACCAGCGGGTCCTCGACGGGCACGGCGCACGCGGACCTGGCGGCTCAGTACGCGAGCAAGGCCGCGGTGGACATGGCCCGGCTCGTCCAAGGGCTGACGCCGGTCCCGGATGCCACCCGGCACACGACGCTCACCGCGGCGGCGCCCGTCCCGGGACTCGACCTCGGACCGTTGTTCGTCAAGCGCGCCGTGGCCACCACCTACTGGACCGCGGCAGGGTCTGCGTCGGCGGTCGCCGCCGCGCTGACCGCCCATCCGGCCGCGGGATATCGCTTCGTGAGGGCCCCGGTGGGCACCCCCTCTCCCGCGGCCGGTTCGGCCGTGGTCCTGTGGGCCGGACAGCAGATGCATCCGGAGTGGATGTGGCCGGTGGTCGAGTTCACCATCAGCGCGGACGGCGCTGGTGCGGCCATCCGGGGGGACGCCATGGCCAGCGTCCGTGCGGTCCGATCAGCGGACACCATGCTGCCCGCTGACGCCCGCCTGGTCAGCGTCCACACGCTGCGGGTGACCGCCGCCGGTGAGCCCGTATCCGCCGACCCTGTCGTCACACCGGAGCTGGCGGCCTCGGTGCTCAAGGCATTCGCCGAGCTCGGTCCCTCCCTGGGGCAGTTCGCACCGCCGCCGCTCTGGGCGCACTGCGACCCGGTCCCGCTCGCCATCCCGGAGCAGACCACGTACGACTTCGCGACCAGCCGCGGCGCGTGGTCGGTCCGGTCGACGGGCGGCTGCGTGGGCGGGGTGAGCGTGAGCAACGGGGTGACGACCGCGGCCCAGCAGCTGTTGCCGGACGCGGCTTGGCAGCAGCTCGAGGCGGCCCTGTCCGCTGCACGGTGAACCGGCTTCACCGTCGTCGCTGAGGGCTTCTCGGTCCGCGGGCAACGTGGGGGAGCAGACTGGCGTTTGAGGGGGTGTGACGGTGACCGAGCGCACGACCTTCGAGGAGGTGGTGCTGGCCCGTGCACCGGCCTTGCTGCGTCTGGCCGTCATGCTCACCGGAACCGCTGCCGACGCCGAGGACCTGCTCCAGTCCACGCTGCTCAAGGCGCACCGGCACGCAGACGACCTCGCCACCATGGCCGCCCCGGCGGCGTACCTGCGCAAGATCATGGTCAACGAGCACCTCTCGGCCGGGCGGTTGCTCAGTCGGCGGCCGCGGACGACCGGCCTGTTGGACCGCGACGTCGTCGCGCCTCGGCAGCGGGACGCCGAGATCGAGGAGCGCGACGAGATGTGGCGGCTGCTCTCCAGGCTGCCCCGGCAGCAGCGAGCGGTTCTGGCCTTGCGCTACTACGAGGACCTTCCCGACGCCGAGATCGCCGACGTGCTGGGCATCCGCGAGGGCACGGTCCGCTCCCATGCGTTTCGGGCCCTGGCTGCCCTGCGGGAACGCCTCACCCTGTTGACCCCACCCGAGGAGGAGCAGCCATGACCACGCGGCTGACCGACCCAGAGCTCGCGGCGATGCTGCGGGCGACCTTCGCCGACCACGAAGACCTGGCCGACCCCGACGCGGCTCAGCGGTTGGCCGGCGCGGTGCCGTCCCCGAGCCCGGACCCACCCCTGTGGCGGCGCCGGGGTGTCCTCGTTGCCGGTCTGGCTGCCTCGGTGGCGGTTGTCGCCGGGGTGGCCGGAGTGCAGGAGGCGCGAGATGCCCGGACACCGGCCGGACCGCTCCTGGCGCACAGCCAGCGACCTACGGCGGCAGCGACCGCGCCGGCTTCGGCGGACACCGATGCCGGGCACCGGTCAGCCACCGACGTGGCGGTGCGCACCGCTCTCGCCGGGGGTCCCACGCTGCCCGGTGGACGAGCCGCCACGGCCGGCCAGACCGGTCGGATGAGTGGCGGGTCGACGGTCCTGAGCGAGCACCTCGTCCGTCAGACCGGCTATGCCGTCGCTCCCGGCACCGTCGACCAGGGCATCGCCTACCTGCGGGACCACCCCCCCGCGGGCTACGCCACAGGGGGTTGGGGGGCGGGGGGCGACCGAGGCCTCCAGTTCGTCGACTACGAGCCCCTGTCGCTCGCGGTGTCGGACACCGACGCCTACGCGGGCCTGCGGCTGACCGTGACGGTGGTGACCCAGGGGGCCGGCGTCGCCGTCCGCACCGACGCCGAGGCGTTGTGGCGGCCGGCCCGGCTCGCCGGCACCCGCCTGCCCGCCGACGCCCGGCTCACCGGGATCTCCATCTCGCGGATACCGCTCGACTCCCGGTTCGGGACCTCCGTCCTGCGTCGGGTCACGGTGACCCCGGCGCTGCAGACCAGGGTGGCCGCCGCGGTTGCCGCCCTGCGCCCCTCCATCCCGGACCTGGTGGCCTCCTGCCCGCCGGCGACGGAGACGGTCAACGACGTGTTCACCTTCACCAGCCGCCAGGGCACCGTCACGGTGACCGCAAAGCAGGTGTGCCTGGGGGCGGTCACCGTGGCCCGCGACGGTGTCGCGGTGGCCCAGGTGCTCGGGCCGGCGGCCGGCCTGGACGACCTGGTCAAGAACGAGCCCGGGACCCCGACACGTTGACCGGCATACGTTCCGGGGGTGGGTCGGTCAGGGCAATGCCGTGTCGTGGCGGCTAGGCTCGCTGCCGAACCCATTCGACCTTTTTCCTTCAGGAGCCCACGTGGCCAGCATCGAGGCAGTAGGCGCTCGCGAGATTCTCGACTCGCGCGGCAACCCCACCGTGGAGGTCGAAGTCGCGCTCGACGACGGGACGATCGCTCGCGCGGCGGTCCCGAGTGGCGCGTCGACCGGTGCGTTCGAGGCGGTG
>JAICMC010000175.1 GCA_025929465.1 Nostocoides sp. | reverse complement strand
TCATCGAGGCCCGGCAGATGCGCGCCCAGTACCTCGACCGCATGGACATCGAGCGCGAGCGCGGCATCACCATCAAAGCGCAGAACGTCCGCCTGCCATGGACGTTGCGCAGCGGGGAGCAGCAGGGTACCGACTTCGTCCTGCACATGATCGACACCCCGGGGCATGTGGATTTCACCTACGAGGTCTCCCGGTCGCTGGCCGCCTGCGAGGGCGCGGTCCTGCTCGTCGACGCGGCGCAGGGCATCGAGGCCCAGACCCTGGCCAACCTGTACCTGGCCATGGAGAACGACCTCACGATCATCCCCGTCCTCAACAAGATCGACCTGCCCGCGGCCCAGCCGGAGAAGTATGCCGAGGAGCTGGCCGGCCTGATCGGCGTCAGTCCCGAGGAGTGCCTGCGCGTCTCGGGCAAGACCGGCGAGGGCGTCGAGGCGCTCGTCGAGCAGATCGTCCGGCAGGTCCCCGCGCCGACGGGCGACGCCGACGCCCCGGCCCGGGCGATGATCTTCGACTCGGTCTACGACACCTACCGCGGCGTCGTCACCTACGTCCGGGTCATCGACGGCAACCTCAACCCGCGCGAGAAGATCGTCATGATGTCGACGCGGGCGACCCACGAGCTGCTCGAGATCGGCGTCATCTCCCCCGAACCGGTGCCCTCCAAGGGCCTCGGCGTCGGCGAGGTCGGCTACCTGATCACCGGGGTCAAGGACGTGCGCCAGTCCCGCGTCGGCGACACCGTGACCAACGCGAGCAAGCCGGCCACGACCTCCCTCGGGGGGTACCGCGACCCCAAGCCGATGGTCTTCTCCGGCCTGTACCCGATGGACGGGTCGGACTACCCCGACCTGCGCGACGCCCTGGACCGGCTCAAGCTCAACGACGCCGCCCTCGTCTATGAGCCCGAGACCTCGGCGGCGCTGGGCTTCGGCTTCCGCTGCGGGTTCCTCGGCCTCCTCCACCTGGAGATCGTCCGTGAGCGGCTGGAGCGCGAGTTCAACCTCGAGCTCATCTCCACCCAGCCCAACGTCGTGTACGAGGTGACGATGGAGGACGGCAAGGCGATCGTCGTCACCAACCCCAGCGAGTACCCCGGCGGCAAGATCGCCGACGTGCGCGAGCCCATCGTCCGTGCCACGGTCCTGGCCCCGAGCGAGTTCGTCGGCACCATCATGGAGCTGTGCCAGGGCAGGCGGGGGACGCTGCGCGGCATGGACTACCTGTCCGAGGACCGGGTCGAGATGCGCTACACCCTGCCGCTCGCCGAGATCGTCTTCGACTTCTTCGACATGCTCAAGAGCCGGACCCGCGGCTACGCGAGCCTGGACTACGAGCCCGATGGCGACCAGGTCGCCGACCTGGTCAAGGTCGACATCCTGCTGCAGGGTGAGACCGTCGACGCGTTCAGCGCGATCGTGCACAAGGACAAGGCCTATGGCTATGGCGTGATGATGGCGGGCAAGCTGAAGGACCTCATCCCGCGCCAGCAGTTCGAGGTGCCGATCCAGGCGGCTGTGGGCGCGAGGATCATCGCCCGCGAGAACATCCGGGCCATCCGCAAGGACGTCCTTGCCAAGTGCTACGGCGGTGACATCACCCGCAAGCGCAAGCTGCTGGAGAAGCAGAAGGAGGGCAAGAAGCGGATGAAGATGGTCGGCCGGGTGGAAGTCCCGCAGGAGGCCTTCATCGCCGCGCTCTCCTCCGACGGCGACGCCCCCAAGGCCAGGAAGTAGCCCACCAACGAGGGCTTCACGGGCGGCGGAGGTCAGGCCGGGACTGTGGACTCCTCGACGACGCCGAGGTCGAGCGCGGGTCCGCCCCGTGCCGCGTGGTCCCACAGGGCGGCGAGGTCGGCCGGCCAGATCGGCTCGTCCGCGGCCAGCAGCTCCTCACGCGTCCACCACAGGTGCGCGGTCATCGTCTCCCGCTCCTCGGCGGTGTGGCCGGTCGTACTCACCTCGAACGCCGGTGTCCGAACGACCCAGAACACCTCCGCCTGGGTCACGACGCGGTCGCTGTACCCATGCAGCACCGTGCGGATCGCGAGCGGACCGACCAGGTCGCCCTCGCTGATGACCAGTCCGGTCTCCTCCTCGATCTCGCGCACCGCGGCCTGCTCGTCTCGCTCGCCCGGGTCGACGCCACCGCCCGGTGTGATCCACCAGTGCGGGACCGGGGTGAGCCCGAGGTCGCTGTCCCGGAACAGCAGGATCCGCTCCCGGTCGTCGATGACCAGGACGCGCATGGCCCGTCGACGGTGGCGCGGACGGTCGGCCGGGTCCGGCACCAGCGGGAGGTGGGGCACCTCAGCCGCGCAGTCGTCGACGCAGGAGGTCGACGTCGGCCTGGCTCCATCCGGCCGAGCGCAGCCAACCGCCCGATCCACCGAACTCGCTGGTGACATGGGAAAGGATCGCTGCCATCGCCTCCGGACGGGGCAGCTGCTCGGCGACCGTGTGCGAGGCGAGGTGCTGGGCGTATGCCGGTCGCGCGAGCAGCCGACCCAGGATCGCCTCGATCCGTTCGCCGGTGGCCAGGTAGTCGGCGACGATCTGCTCGTGCGACACCCCCGCGACGTCGAGGGCCAGCCCGACGACGGTTCCGGTCCGGTCCTTGCCGGCGGCGCAGTGCACGACGGTCGCGCCGGACGCGCCGGCCACGACACGCAGCGCGGCGCTGACCGAGTCCGGGCGTCCGCGCAGATAGCCCAGGTAGTGCTCGGCCCAGAAGGCCTCGCTGGTGCGGTCCACCCCGGCCTCGTCGTGCCAGGGCAGTGTCCGGTCGGTCGTCGTGACCGCCTCGGCCCGGAACAGCGAGTGGTGGTGGTGCACGACGGCGCGGACCCGGCGCAGCGGCCCGTCGCCCTCGACGTGGACCTCGGTCTCGCTGCGCAGGTCGACGATGTCGGTGACGCCCAGCTCCCCGACGAGCCGGGCGACGCTCTGCGGGGTCAGCTCCTGGAGGTTGTCGGACCGGATCAGGACGCCGGTCCGGACCCGTCCACCGTCCACCGTGGGCAGCCCGCCGACGTCGCGCATGTTGACGACACCGGCGAGGTCGATCCAGTCCGGCGGCATGTCTTCGACCCTACGTCGTCGCTCGCGCCGTCCCTGCCCGCGGGTGACGGACGGCAGGTGGCGGGTCCGTGGAGGTCGAGGTGGGGAGGGGCCGGCGCCGGCGAACGGGGCTGTGCGAGAACGAAGCTCAGCACAATAGGTGAGGGCCTCGATCAAGTATGAGTTGATCGAGGCCCTCGGCGGAACCAGGACCGAGGTCCTGCTCCGACGCTCTCACCGAGGTGAGCGCGTAGGTCATGTGTAGTCGGCCAGGCGTGGGTTCCGCAAGGGCCCGACACGTCTTCGTCGGCCATTTCCGGGGGCGTCCGGCGTGTCGCCCGGGACACGCCGCGACGACCCACGACGGCCTTTGCTCCTGGACCGCCGCACCGCCCGGCGTCCCTCGTCTGGAACCATGGCAGCGTGCCCAGTACCCTCCCCGACGGTGACCCCGCTCCCGTCGACGGAGGGCTCCCGGCCGCCGCCTTCGCCGACCTGCGCGACCGGGCACTGGGGGTCTACGTCCACGTCCCGTTCTGCACGGTCCGCTGCGGCTACTGCGACTTCAACACCTACACCGTCGCCGACCTCGGCGGCCCCGCTGCTCCCGGCCAGCCCCCGCTGCTCGGGGCCAGCCTCGACTCGTATGCCGGCGCCGCGCTGGCCGAGCTCGACCTGGCCCGCCGGGTGCTGCCGCCGAGCCGCCCGGTCGACACCGTGTTCTTCGGTGGTGGCACACCCACCCTCCTGCCGCCCGGCGACCTCGTGTCGGTGCTGCACGGCATACGGGACCGGTTCGGCCTGGCCGACGACGCCGAGGTGACGACCGAGGCCAACCCCGACTCGGTGACGCCCGCGTCGCTGCGCCAGCTCGCCGACGGCGGCTTCACCCGCGTCTCGGTCGGCATGCAGTCGGCCGTCCCGCACGTCCTGCGGACCCTGGAGCGGACTCACGACCCGGCCGGGGTGGCCCTGGCGGTCGAAGCGGCCAGGGCCGCGGGGCTGCAGGTGAGCGTCGACCTCATCTACGGCACGCCGGGGGAGACGCTGGAGGACTGGGCGGTGAGCCTGGATGCGGCCGTCGGGCTCGGCCCGGACCACGTCTCGGCGTATGCGCTCGTCGTCGAGGAGGGCACCAGGCTGGCCGCCCAGGTCCGCCGGGGAGAGGTCGCGCGGCCCGACGACGACGACGAGGCGGCCAAGTACGAGCTCGCCGACGCGCGCCTGGCCGAGGCCGGGTTCGGCTGGTACGAGGTGAGCAACTGGGCCACCTCGCCCGGCACCCGGTGCCGGCACAACGAGCTCTACTGGCGCGGCGACACGTGGTGGGGCGTCGGCCCCGGCGCGCACAGCCACGTGGGCGGCGTCCGGTGGTGGAACGTCAAGCATCCTCGGGCGTATGCCGCGCGCCTTGCCTCCGGTGCGTCCCCGGCCGCGGCTCGCGAGACGTTGACGAAGGGCCAACGGTCCGACGAGGCGGTGCTGCTGGGGGTTCGCCTCCTGGACGGCCTGGCCATCGCGGACCTGCCGGCGCCGGCCGGCGCGACCCCGGTGGGAGCGGTGCTGGCGGGCCTGGTCGCGGACGGGCTGGTCGACGGGACAGCCGCCCTCCAGCGACACCGGGTGGTGCTCACGCTGCGAGGGCGGCTGCTGGCCGACACGGTCGTCCGGCGGTTGCTCCGCTGGTGACCGGTCACTTCTGCACCGTTGCTACGGTGTGGACGGTAGCAACTGTGCAGAGTGAACGGCCGCGGCGGGCCTACCTGACGAACCGGATGGTCATCGGTGGCTTGTACCACTGACCCTCGTTGGCGCGCAGCGCCGCGACGAGGTGGAGCACCACGGCGACGGCGAAGATCGCGCCGTAGATGACAAAGCCGATCCCGAGGAAGAGGAGCGGGATCCAGATGACGGCGGTGGCGAGGAGGACCACGAGGGTGGTCAGCTGCACGTTGAGGGAGTTGGCCGCCGCCTGCCGGACGAAGGGTCCCCGGTCACGGTAGGCGAGGTAGATGACGAGCGAGGCGACGAAGCCCAGGAACCCCGCCGACAGGACGGTCGCGACGGCCGGGATGGCGTGGCTGAGCATGGCCCAGGTGCGCTCCTGGCGGGGGCTCATCGGGTCGCTCCCCACGGTGGGAGTGGTCGGGCTGGGTTGGTAGCTCATGGGTGTGGTGCCCTCCTTGGCGGTGTGTGTCCACCAGTGAAGCGCACGGCGGAGGGGGTGTGTTCCGCCTTGGGGGTGCAGTCAGGGTGCGCTCAGGGCAGACCCCGACCCGGGTGCTGGTCGCCCGGCTGGGCGACGAAGTCGATGAGCTCCTCGACGCGCCCGAGGAGGCTGGGCTCAAGGTCGGCATAGGTCCGCACCGTGCCGAGGATGCGCTTCCAGGCCCTGGCCATGTCCGCCTGGGTCGCATGCGGCCAGCCGAGGTGCTCGACGATCCCGTGCTTCCACTCCACCGACCGTG
>JAICMC010000063.1 GCA_025929465.1 Nostocoides sp. | reverse complement strand
TCATGGTCGATGAGTACCAGGACACCAACCACGCCCAGTACGCCCTCGTCAAGGAGCTCGTCGGTGGAGGGGGTGCCACCCGGTCCGGGTCGGCCGACGCGCCGCGGGTGCCACCGGCCGAGCTGGTCGTCGTCGGTGACGCGGACCAGTCGATCTACGCCTTCCGGGGTGCGACGATCCGCAACATCGTCGAGTTCGAGACGGACTACCCCGATGCGAGAACCATCCTGCTGGAGCAGAACTACCGCTCGACCCAGCACATCCTCAGCGCCGCCAACGCCGTCATCGAGCGCAACCAGGGCCGGCGCAGGAAGAACCTGTGGACCGCCGCGGGCGGCGGGGAGCTCATCGTGGGGTATGTCGGTGACAACGAGCACGACGAGGCGTCCTTCGTGGCCAAGACGATCGACGAGCTCAGCGACGAGGTGGGCGTCAAGCCGAGGGACGTCGCCGTCTTCTACCGCACCAACGCCCAGAGCCGCGCCCTGGAGGAGGTCTTCATCCGGGTCGGGATGCCCTACAAGGTCGTCGGCGGCACCCGGTTCTACGAGCGACGCGAGGTCAAGGACGCCCTGGCCTACCTGCGGGTCGTCTCCAACCCCGACGACACGGTCAACCTGCGCCGGATCCTCAACGTGCCCAAGCGTGGCATCGGCGACCGGGCCGAGGCGGTCGTGGCCGCCCTGGCCGAGCGGGACCGGATCTCCTTCGTCCAGGCCCTCGGTCGCCCGGAGGACGCACCCGGTATCGCGACCCGCTCGGTGACCGCGATCAAGGGGTTCACCGCACTCCTGGAGTCCCTCGGCCGGGTCCGGGACGACGAGTCGGCGGGCGTCGCCGACCTGCTCGAGGCGATCGTCGACCGGTCAGGGTACCTGGCCGAGCTGCGCGCCAGCCACGACCCGCAGGACGAGACCCGGATCGAGAACCTGCACGAGCTCGTCGCCGTCGCCAGGGAGTTCGACGACATCCGGGCCCAGACCGGCGAGGTCAACAGCCTGGAGGACTTCCTCGAGCAGGTCTCGCTCGTCGCCGACGCCGACGAGATCCCCGTCGCCGGCGACGACTCCGGCGTGGTCACCCTGATGACGCTGCATACGGCCAAGGGACTGGAGTTCCCCGTCGTCTTCCTCACCGGTCTCGAGGACGGCACGTTCCCGCACATGCGCTCACTGAACGACCCCAAGGAGCTGGAGGAGGAGCGTCGGCTGGCCTATGTCGGCATCACCCGCGCCCGGGAGCGGCTGCACATCTCCCGCGCCGCGGTGCGGTCTGCCTGGGGGGCACCCCAGTACAACCCTGCCAGCAGGTTCCTCGACGAGATCCCGGCCGAGCTGGTCGACTGGAAGCGCTCGCAGTCGGCGCTGACCTCGATGCGCTCCGGCACGCCGGCGGTGGCCACCCTCGCCGCCCGGCCGGGGGTGCGCTCGCCCGGCAACCGCCCGATCCTCGCGCTGCGCTCGGGCGACCGGGTCACGCACGACTCGTTCGGGCTGGGCACCGTGGTCCGGGTGGAGGGGGAGGGCGACAAGACGATGGCCCATGTCGACTTCGGCGGCGACGCCGGCGTCAAACGACTCCTGCTGCGCTACGCCCCCCTCGAGAAGCTCTGACCCTCACCCAGTGGACCTCGCTTCAGTACCTGAGGTCGTGCTTGGTCATCCACGGGTGCGGGTCGACCGGGCCGCCACCGCCGGGGTGGATCTCCAGGTGCAGGTGCGAACCGAAGGAGTGGCCGGTGTTGCCGACGTAGCCGACGATGTCGCCGGGAGCGACCTTCTGGCCGACCGTGGCGCTGATCCGGCTCTGGTGCTCGTAGAAGGAGACCGTGCCGTCCCAGTAGCGGATCTTGGTCGTGTTGCCGCCGCCACCCATCCAGCCGGTGAAGATGACCTCACCGGTCGACATCGCCGAGATGGGGGTGCCGGTCGGGCAGGCCAGGTCGTTGCCGGTGTGCATCCGACCCCAGCGCATCTTGAAGGCCGAGGTGAAGGTGAAGCCGTGCACCGGCATCAGCCAGGCGTGGGCGCGGGCCAGAGCCTTGGCCCGGGCCAACTCGTCGGCCAGCGCCGCGCGGGCCATGTCGCGAGCGATGCGCTCCTTCTCCTGCTGCCGTCCGAGCATCGCGGCTGCCTCGAGCTGAGCCTGGGAGCGGCGCTGGGAGGCCTGCTCGTCGTCGGCGCGGGTCTCGGCGGCCTGCCGGTCGACCGATCCACCCAGGGAGGCCGCCCGGTTGCCGGTGAGCGCGACGCCGGGAGGGCGGGACGGCGCGACGGTGGCACCGGTCGTCGTGAGGACCAGCGCCGCCGCGGCCGCGGCGGGCAGGAGGAAGCCGCTGGTCAGGATGGCCGGGCGTCGGGCGCCGCCGCGGGCAAGGCGGTGCCGACCGGCATACGGTGTGGAGCTCACCAGAGGAAAACCTTCGCGTGCAGGGGACACGGGTCGGCGCCGACGCAGCCGGCACCAGGGCCTGCACGCTGGACACGCTGCACGGCAATCTAGCGTTATCTCTTCGTGATGTAAAAACGTGTCCACACGGGCCTGTGGACAGACAGCGATGGGCTAGCGACCGCGACGAGGTGGGGCGGACGCTCGTCGATGCCGCTCACGCCGCGACGCGCGCCGCAGCGGACCGCCGACCTTGCTCGAGCCCGCCCCCGCCTGCGGCAGCACCGAGACCCCGGCCGTCACCGTCCGGCCGTCGCTGTCCAGCTGGGCCAGGGCGGTCGAGATGCCGTGGACGACACTGCCGATCATGGGCAGCGAGACGTGGCCGACGCCGTGCAGCCGCACGTTCTGCGCATCGAGGTCCGGGTGGGCGATGGCGGCGTTCTCGTGCGGCAGGACGATCTGGTCCAGGTCGCTCCAGTAGGCGATGAACCGGGTGCGACATCCGGGTGCCGGCCGTTCCAGCTCGCGGACCAGGCCACTGCCGGGTCGGAGCTGGCGCCCCAGGGCGGACGGCCACGCGTAGGCGGTCCACGTGCCGGAGTGGGGCGTCCCCAGCGTGACGAGGGTGTGGACCCGTTCGTCGCCGCCCAGCCGGGTCACGTAGTAACGAGCCACGATGCCCCCGAGGCTGTGCCCGATGATGTGGATCCGCTCGTAGCCCGTCTCGGCGACGAGCGCCTCCACCTCCTCGGCGAGTCGGGCTGCGATGGTCCGGACGTCGCCGCGCAGGGAGTTGTAGTTCAGCGTCGAGACCTGCCCGAACCCGCGCCGCCGCAGTCCCGTACGGAGCAGGGTGAAGATCGAACGGTTGTCGACCAGCCCGTGGACGAGCAGGATCGGCGTCCCGGCGGCCTCGATGCCGGAGATGAGCAGGCCACGCTGCACCGGCGGCAGGTGCTCGATGCGGTACCCGTGCGCGCTGCCGCGTCTGGTGTCGGCGGCCAGGCCGAACGGGTAGGTGAGCAGGTGGGCCGCCACCCACGTCGCTTCGGCGACGGTGCCGGCGACCATCGAGGGCGAGGCCATCGCCCGTATGCCGCGCGCGGCCAGAGCAGCGGCGCGGCCCACCGGGTGGGAGGCCGCGACGCGGGCGGCGGACCCGGCGCGCTGCGCGACCGCCCGCATCGACGCCGGGCACTCGCCGGGAGCAGGAAGGGACATGATGTACCTGACAGTAACCACGGGGTCGCTCCGCCGGCGGGCAAACCAGCCCGGACGTCGCGTCGAATCTCACACCGACCAGCTGTTCGAGGCCGGGCCAGGCCACCCGGCCGGGGCTACCATCGAGGCCATGACCGACTCCCCGCTGCGCGTCGTCGTGGCCAAGCCCGGCCTGGACGGGCACGACCGTGGTGCCAAGGTCGTGGCGCGCGCCCTGCGCGACGCGGGCATGGAGGTCGTCTACACCGGGTTGCACCAGACGCCCGAGCAGATCGTCGAGGCCGCCATCCAGGAGGACGCCGACGCCATCGGTCTCTCGGTGCTCTCCGGCGCGCACATGACCCTGTTCGCCAAGGTCATCGCACTGCTGAAGGAGCGGGACGCCACCGACATCGTCGTCTTCGGCGGCGGGATCGTGCCCGAGGCCGACCTGCCCGAGCTGCAGGCGCTCGGGGTCGCCAAGATCTTCACACCCGGAGCGACGACCACCGAGATCGTCGAGTGGGTCCGCGGGGCCGTCGTCCCTGCCTGAGCAGGCCTGGCCGGTCCGTCCCGGTGGGTGTGAAACCGTGTCTGCGGACACACGGTCCAACCGAGCTGGGCGGGTCGGCGTCTACAGGGCATGACGACGGTGACCCGGCCCATCGCTGTGCGGTGGAAGGGAGGGACCATGCCGGGCGCCGCCAGGTCGGCCGGACGAGCCGAGGAGCTCGCCGTGCGCGAGGTCTACCGCGCGCACTTCGGCATGTTGTCCGGCTGGGCCGGCAGGCTGGTCGGTGACCCCGACCTCGGTCACGACGTCGCCACCGAGGCCTTCCTGCGCCTGCTGCGGCACTGGGGTGACGTCGAGGAGCCCAAGGCCTGGCTGTACACCACCAGCGCCAACATCATCCGCGACCACTGGCGAAAGCGCGGGCGCGAGCACGCGGCATACCAGCGCCTCGGCTACGACGACGGGGTGACGATGCCCGGTGACGTCGCGACCAACCTCACGGTTCGCGGCGCCGTCCTCGCGCTGCCCGACCGGCTCCGGGTGCCCGTCATGCTGCACTACTTCGCCGACCTCACCATCGCCCAGGTGGCCGCCCAGACGGGCAAGGCCGAGGGAACCATCAAGCGTGACCTCTGGGATGCCCGGGGCCGCCTCGCCACGTTGCTGGAGGACGCCCGATGAACGACGCCGACCCGGTGGAGGAGTTCTTCGCTCGCGAGCGCCGCGACATCACCCCGGCACCTGGGGACGAGGCCCACTGGACCGCCCTCGTGGAGACGAACCGCCGGACCCGTCGCGCCCGGTGGACCGGCTTCGCCGCCGGCGCTGCCGCCGCCGTGGTCCTCGTCGGCGGCGTCGGCTACCTGCTCCGGCCGGGCGACGGCACCACCGCGCTGCCCGCCTCCCAGACGTCGTCGGTCAGCTCCTCGGGCACGCCCAGCGGGTCCGCATCCAGGCCGACGACCGGTGCGCCGACCACGCCGCAGACCACCCCGCCGACGAGCGCGACGACATCCCGGACCACGACTGCCGTGTCCGCGGACTTCCGGTTGGCGTCGGTGTCCCAGGCCGGCCAGACGACGATCTTCGGGCTCGGCACGTCGAGCTGCTCGGGCCGGGCGTGCACCCAGGTGGTTCGCTCCCTCGACAGCGGCCGGACCTGGCGGGCGGTCGCCACCTTCGGCGACGGTGTCGACGCAGCGGGCCGGACCTCCAGTGGCAAGGTCGGCACCGACTCCACCCTCACGGACATCCGGATGGCCAACCCCAAGGTGGGCTGGGCCTTCGGCGGCGGGCTGAAGATGACCACCGACGGCGGGTTCACCTGGTCGGACTACCCGCACGAGGGCAAGGCTGTCGTCGCGCTGGAGACGGACGCCAAGCAGGTCGTCATCGTGTCCGCCGGTGGGGACTGCAACGGCAGGACCTGCGGGGGCGACCTCTACGTCCAGCGCGCCGCCGTGGGGGAGTCCGCCCCCACGACGGTGGGCCGGCTGAGCGGCGGCAGGATCTTGGGTGCCACTGTCGCGTTCGCCGACGGGCAGGCGGTGGTCTCGCCGGACAACCGGGGGGCGACCGACGGCGGCGACCTGCCGTCCGTCGTGACCGACCAGGGCCTGCAGACGGTCACCCTGCCGGGTTGCTCGGCCACCGCTGGGCCGGCCACGGTCGTGACGCCGGCCGACGGCAGGGGACATTTCGGCTTCTGCGCGTCGGGGGGCGCGGCCGGACGCACCGGGTATGCCGTTTCCTCCAGCGCCGACGGCGGGCGGACCTGGACCCAGGTCGACTCGGCCTCCCCGCTGCTCCTCGTGAACGGCTCCTTCTCCGCGTTCGCGGCCGCCGACGCCGCCCACCTGCTCGCCGTCTCCGGCGGCGACCCTGCCGTGCACGGCTCGCTGAAGGTGTCCAGCGACGGCGGCCGGACCTGGGCTGACCCCGCATCGCCCCCGCCGATGCCCGACCGCGGCTGGGCCTGGGCCGGCGCGCCCGGCGCAGGCATGTACTACGCGGTCCCGGCGGGAGGGTCCGGCTCGTTCTGGAAGAGCACCGACGACGGACAGACCTGGCGGCAGGTGCGGGTGGCCGGCTGACACCGGCGACCGGCGAGGCCGTCGAGGGTCGGCCGCACGGCACGGCATACGGACGGTTGGTCGCGGTCCGCCGGGAATTTCGTCCCATCCGACGATCCCGGCTCGGGCTGACCGGCTCGCGGGACTAGTCTCCGGTGAGCAGATCTTGCGGCGGAGCGAACCCGCCGCGCCCACCGACCAATGAAGGACGGACAGCCCCGTGGATCTCTACGAGTACCAGGCCCGAGACGTGTTCGAGGCGCATGGCGTACCGGTTCTCGCCGGCGCCGTGGCCACCACCGCCGCGCAGGCGCGTGCGGCCGCCGAGCAGATCGGACCCAAGAGCGGCGGGGTCACCGTCGTCAAGGCGCAGGTCAAGACCGGTGGCCGCGGCAAGGCCGGCGGCGTCAAGGTGGCCAAGAGCGCCGAGGAGGCCGAACAGCTCGCAGGCCAGATTCTCGGCATGGACATCAAGGGCCACACGGTCCACACGGTGATGATCGCCCAGGGCGCCCAGATCGCCGAGGAGTACTACTTCTCGATCCTGCTGGACCGGGCGAACCGCACCTACCTGGCGATGTGCAGCAAGGAGGGCGGGGTGGAGATCGAGCAGCTCGCCGTCGAGCGGCCCGAGGCCCTGGCCCGGGTGGCCGTCGACCCCAACGTCGGCGTCGACGAGGCCAAGGCCCAGCAGATCGTCGCGGCGGCCGGCTTCGACGCCGAGACCGGAGCCAAGATCGTCCCGGTCCTGCAGCGTCTCTGGGACGTGTATGCCGGGGAGGACGCAACCCTCGTCGAGGTCAACCCGCTGGTCAAGACCGCGGACGGGCAGATCGTCGCGCTCGACGGCAAGGTGACCCTGGACGCCAACGCCGACTTCCGCCACCCGGACCACGCGGCGCTGGAGGATGCGGCCGCGGCGGACCCGCTGGAGGCGGCGGCCAAGGAGAAGGGCCTGAACTACGTCAAGCTCGACGGCAACGTCGGCATCATCGGCAACGGCGCCGGCCTGGTCATGTCCACCCTCGACGTCGTCGCGTATGCCGGTGAGGCGGTCGGTTCCAAGCCGGCGAACTTCCTGGACATCGGCGGCGGCGCCAGCGCCGAGGTGATGGCCAACGGGCTCGCGATCATCCTCGGCGACGAGCAGGTCCGGTCGGTCTTCGTCAACGTCTTCGGTGGGATCACCTCCTGCGACGCGGTCGCCAACGGCATCGTCGGCGCCCTGCGGACTCTCGGCGACGGAGCGACCAAACCGCTCGTCGTGCGGCTGGACGGCAACAACGTCGAGGAGGGCCGGCGCATCCTCGCCGAGTTCGACCACCCGCTGGTGACCATCGAAGAGACCATGGACGGTGCGGCCAGCAAGGCCGCCGAGCTCGCGGCCGCCGCGGCGACCCCCTCCAACTGACCCAAGGGACGAGAACACACAATGGCAATCTTCCTCACGGCTGACTCCAAGGTCATCGTCCAGGGCATGACCGGCTCGGAGGGCATGAAGCACACGACCCGGATGCTCGCCTCGGGCACCCGGATCGTCGGCGGCGTCAACCCGCGCAAGGCGGGCACGTCGGTCGACTTCCCCGGGGACGTCTCGGTCCCCGTGTTCGGCACCGTGGCCGAGGCGATGACGGAGACCGGCGCGGACGTGTCCGTCGTCTTCGTCCCGCCGGCGTTCGCCAAGGCGGCCGTCGTCGAGGCGGTCGACGCCGGGATCGGTCTGCTCGTCGTCATCACCGAGGGCATCGCCGTCAAGGACGCGGCCGAGTTCTACAACCACAGCCTCGGCAAGGGCACCCGGATCATCGGGCCGAACTGCCCGGGCCTGATCAGTCCCGGGCAGTCCAACGCCGGCATCATCCCGGCCAACATCTCCGGGCCCGGCCGGGTCGGCCTGGTCTCCAAGTCGGGGACGCTGACCTACCAGATGATGTACGAGCTGCGCGACTTCGGCTTCTCGTCGGCGGTCGGCATCGGCGGCGACCCGGTCATCGGCACGACGCACATCGACTGCCTCGAGGCCTTCGAGAACGACCCCGACACCGACGCCATCGTGATGATCGGCGAGATCGGCGGCGACGCCGAGGAGCGGGCGGCGGCATACGTCAAGGAGCACGTGACCAAGCCGGTCGTTGGCTACGTCGCCGGCTTCACCGCTCCCGAGGGCAAGACGATGGGCCACGCAGGCGCCATCGTCTCGGGCTCGGCGGGCACCGCACAGGGCAAGAAGGAGGCCCTGGAAGCAGCCGGGGTCAAGGTCGGCAGGACGCCGTCGGAGACCGCTGACCTGATGCGCCAGATCATGCAGGGCCTGCAGACGTAGCCCCTCGGCCTGAGGCGAGGACGGTGGGGCCCTACTTGGCGCTGGGGACGACGACCGCGCTGCTGCCGGACGACGGCCAGCAGCTGAACCCGGCGGGCAGGGTGACCTTGCCGGTCTCCACGATGTCCAGGCACTTGCTGACCAGGACGTTGGGGTCCTTGGAGACCGAGCCGGCGAGAACCTTGTTGGCCTGGGCCTGCGCCTCGGAGGTCTTGACGGCCTGCTGGGCGATTCGGGTCTGGGCCACCTGCGCGAGCAGCGCGTTGACCTTGGCCTGGGTGTTCTGGTCGAAGTTGACGACCGGGATGATCACCGACAGCACGTCGATCTGGGCGCCGATCTGGTCCTGCATCGTCCGGGTCACCGTGGTGGACAGGTCGGCGAGAGGCGGTGTCGTCGCGTTGCCGTTGGCGTCGACGGCCAGGGGGTCGTAGTCCTCGAAGGCGGCGTTCAGGCTCGCGTTGAGGTCGCGGGTCACCAGCGAGTCACGGATGTTCTCGAAGTCCCGGTAGTTCTGGTAGAGCCCGTCCGTCGCGGAGTCCTTGATCCGCCACCGGATCGAGGTGTCCACGCAGGCGGTCGCCTGGTGGGCGATGCGGACGTTGATGCAGTTCTTGGCGTCGGAGGTGTGGTTGTCGGTCTGGATGGCGGCGTCGATGGTGACGACCTTCTCCCACGGCGCCTTGACGTGGATGCCGTTGGGCAGGGTCCGGACCGGGCGGCCGAAGGCCGTCACGACCCCGAACTCCTTGGTCGGCACGATAATGACCATGGTGTGCACCAGGGTGGCGACACCGATGGCGGTGAGGGCGGCGCCCCCGATGATGGCCAGACGCGGTGCGAGCACGAGACCCGTCTGGCGCACCGTGTCCGGCGCGTGGCTGCCGCCCCTGTCGCCGCGGTCCGGTGCGGGCGCAGCCGCGGTCGTGCGGCGGGAGCGGAGCCCGAGGACGAGGACGAGGATGCCGATCAGGAGGACGACGATGCCGAAGGTCATGGTGAGTCAGTGCTTTCCGGGGGTGCGCGGCTCCGGCCAGCCCGTCGTGGCTCGGGGGTGACCGGACCCCTCGCCGGGCCACCGAGGCGTCAGACGCCGGATGCCGCGGTCCGGTTCCCGGGGGTGCGGCTAGAGGCCGATCCCGGTGTCGTCGGCGTTGCGTCCTGATCTGGACGGTCTCATTGCCGACACTGGACACCTCATGACCGTCATCGACCGCCTCCGCAGCGCCCGTCCGGGCAGCTCCCGCCCCGGCGCAGCCGCCGACGACCCGCCGACCCCGAGGCGGCTCATCGCCGCAGGTGCAGTCACCGCACTGGCCTCGCTCGCGGTGGCGTGGTTGCTCGCGCTCGTCGGGTGGCTGGCGAGCGGGCAGTCCACGGTCGGCCTGCTCACCACCCTCGGCATCGGGACCGACGGCTGGCTGCTGGCCCACGGCGGTCGGATCGAGGTCGGTCAGGCCCACATCGCGGTCACCCCGCTGCTTGCCTGGGCCGGCATCGTCCTGCTCGTGGCGCGACGGGCCAGACGGCTCGTGGACACGGTGGACGGCGACGGACAGCGCTGGCGCGGCTGGCTGCCCATCGGTCTCGCCGCAGCAGTCGGCCGCTTCGGCCTCGGGTATGCCCTGGTCGCGGCCCTCGCGTGGACGACGACGCTGGCCACTCCGGCCCGCCCGGCCCTGCTCTGGACGGTCCCGGCGGTCCTGCTCACCGTCCTTGTCGGGGTCGGCGTGGGGAGCGTGGGGACGGTGCGGGCCGGGCCAGGGACGACGGACCGGCTCGTCCGGCTGCCGGTCAGCCTCCGTCGTGGGCTGCCGGTCGCGGGCTTCGGTGCGGCAGTGCTCTTGGCGGCCGGGTCGCTCGTCGTCCTCGTGGCCGTCGTCGCCAGTCTCGGCGACGTGGCCCATGTGAGCTCCGAGCTCGCGCCGGGCCTTCTTGGCGGCCTGGTCCTCGCCGGGGCACAGCTGTCGGCACTGCCCAACCTGGCCCTGTGGGTCGTGTCGTTCTGCGCCGGTCCCGGGTTCCACGTCGTCGACGGGCAGTCGATCACCTGGTCCGGTGCCCACTCGGGCCTGCTCCCGATGATCCCGGCACTGGCCGCTCTCCCGTCACCGGGTGCCTTCCCGTGGGTGGTCCGGGGTCTGGTCCTCGCGCCCGTGGTCGTCGGCGTGCTCGTCGGGCGACGGGCCGTCGGGTCGGTGGCCCGGCTGTCCCGGATGCGCACGAAGGTCGCCGTGGCGGCGTGGGCCGCACTCGGCTCGGCCGTGCTGCTCGGGCTGCTCGACGTCGTTGCGGGTGGCGCGCTGGGCGCCTACCGGCTCAGCGACGTGGGAGCACCGGCTCCGCTCCTGATGGCCTTCCTCGTTGTCGAGATCGGCGGGGGGGCGATGGCGGCAGTGCTGTGGGACGGCTGGCGCCAACGCCGCCGACGCGGCTGACCCACTCGCGATGTCGTTCGCCTAGCTCGTGTAGTGGACGAGCCGGTCGAACAGCTCCAGCGCCTGCAGCGATGCCGGGGTCGACGGGATGCCGGGCAGGGCCAGGGTGGCGGCGAGGTCGGCGAACCGCCGCTCGCGTGCCAGCCTGCGGATCCGTGCGTCGCTCACGAGGGCGACGGCCAGGCCCGCGGTGCCGGGCCGTGCGGCATACGCCAGGTCGTGCCAGGTGGGCCGCCCGGCCAGGAAGAGCCAGGCGTCGCGCAGCGAGGCACCGCTCAGTGCTGGTTCGGCGCAAGGCCAGGTGACCAGTGGCGCCAGCGCGGCGAGCAGGGCCAGCACATAGGCCGTGTGGTAGGTCGACAGGACGATGGCGTCGGCCCGGTCGACGCCGGTGAGGTCGCCGAGGTCGACCGTGCCCAGCGTCGCCGAGGGGAGCGTGCCGACCGCCTCGGCCATCTCCAGGACCACGGCGAGCGCGACCGCGGCGTCGCTGTCGGCGGCCGCCCCGAGCAGCGGCCAGGTCATCAGCAGCTCGCCGGCGAGGTCCCAGTCCTCGTCGTCCAGGGCTCCGGCGAGCGCGGACCGCGCCTGGCTCAGCAGCCCCGTCACGAGGGACGGCGGCACGGTCTCGGGTCGGCGCCCGAAGTCGGTCGCGTACATGAGGGCGTGCGTGAACGCATAGGCATCGTCCCGGCTGCCGCCGAGGACGTCCAGCTCGGCGCCGAGGACGGTGCCCCGAACGTCGCTGGCAGCGACGTCGTGGCGGCCGGTGAGCAGACCCCGCAACCAGCGCAGCTCCAGGTCGCGGTGAGGGAGGCGCTCGCGTCCACCGGCGGCGCGGGCGGACTCGCCTCGCCGGACGAGCTCGTCCATCAGCGGGTCGCGGCGGTGCTCGCGGAGCACGAGGTAGGGGACGGCCTGGTCGAGGCTGGCGCTCGCCCGCACGGCGATCGCCAGCCGTGCGCTGTCACCGGTCGCGAGGTCGAGGATCCGGTCGGCCAGCTGGTTGGGCCGGGCGCCGTGCGAGGGCCCGATGACCCGCACGAGGATGGCCGTCTCCGCGACGACCTTGGCGACCGAGGTGTGGTGAGCGTCGAGGTTGACGTGGCCCGGACGGGTCACGGCGTCGAGGGCGAGCTCGGCCACAGCCAGGCCGCGGTCGACCCAGTGGCCAAGGGCGGACGGCGTGGTCGGGAGCGGTCCACTCCTCGGCCGGGGCGCCGCGGTCGACGCCCCGGCCGACGTGATGGCGTCGGTCACCCGATGCCGCCCTGGGCGGCGCGCTGCCGCAGGTCGGAGATGGCGACCCGGTCGAGCAGCTCACGGTCGATCCCCAGCTGGAAGCGCGGCCACTTGTAGATCCGCATGTCGCTCCCGCAGAAGCGCTCCCAGAAGTCGTCGGCGTACGCCACGCTCGGGCCGAGCTCGGCGATCGTCGCACCGACGGCCTCGAAGTCGACCGCCTTGACGAAGCGTTCGGCGAGCGAAGCGTCGATCTCCTCGTAGCTGGGCATCGTGTGTCTCCCTCGTGTCCCCGGGCCCCGTGGTGGGCCACACCAAGCAGGAGTGCGTCGAGGGCACGGCGATACATCGGGTATGCCGTTCGCGCGCGCTGGGTATCGTCGCCCCGTGAGCACTCCGCCGGCCCGTCTGGAGGACCGGGTCGGTGACCTGGCCGTCCTCGTCCTCGTCTCCGGGTCGGGCACCCTCCTCCAGGCCCTGCTCGACGCGTGTGCCGACCCGGGCTACGGGGTCCGCGTGGTGGGGGTCGTGGCCGACCGGCCCGGGGTCCTCGGGCTGGAGCGGGCGGCTCGCGCCGGGGTGGCCACCGCGGTGGTCCAGCCCACGGCATACGGCTCGCGGGCGCAGTGGGACCAGGCGCTCGCGGACGCCGTCGACGGCTACCGGCCCCAGCTCGTCGTGTCGGCCGGCTTCATGCGGGTCCTCGGGCCGGCCGTGCTCTCGCGGTACGTCGTCGTCAACACCCACCCCGCACTGTTGCCGAGCTTCCCCGGCGCGCACGGGGTCCGGGACGCCCTGGCCCACGGGGTCCGGGTCACCGGGACGACCTGTCATGTCGTCGACTCCGGTGTGGACACCGGGCCGATCATCGACCAGCGGGCCGTCGTGGTCGAGCCGGGCGACACCGAGCAGACCCTGCACGAGCGGATCAAGGTGGCCGAGCGGTCGATGCTCGTCGAGGTCGTCGGGGCGATCGCCCGCGGCGGGCTGCACGTCGACGGGCGACGAGCCACCGTCGGCCGGGGCCGGTAGGGTGAGGGCACACGACTGGCGCAGGTGGGTCACCACCATGGAGTGGACGTGGACCGCATCGCCCGCCTGGGTGCGCTCCCGCTGACCACCTGTCCGCGACCCCGCAGGAGTGAGCACGATGACCCAGCCAGCCGATGGCCGACGCCCCGTCCGACGAGCCCTGGTCTCGGTCTATGACAAGACCGGGCTGGCCGAGCTGGCCCGGGGGCTGGACGCCGCCGGGGTGTCGATCGTCTCCACGGGCGGGTCCGCGGCGCTCATCGCGGAGCTCGGCATCCCGGTCACCGAGGTGGCCGACCTGACCGGGTTCCCCGAGTGCCTCGAGGGTCGCGTCAAGACCCTGCACCCGCGGGTCCACGCCGGGATCCTCGCCGACACCCGCAAGGCCGACCACATGGCCCAGCTCGCCGACCTCGGTGTGGAGCCGTTCGAGCTCGTCGTCGTCAACCTCTACCCGTTCCGGGAGACGGTGGCCTCGGGGGCGTCGGCCGAGGAGGTCATCGAGCAGATCGACATCGGCGGGCCGTCGATGGTGCGTGCCGCCGCCAAGAACCACCCGAGCGTCGCCGTGGTCACCGACCCCGCCGCGTACGGCGCGGTGCTGGCTGCCGTCGCCGCGGGCGGGTTCACGCTCGCCGAGCGCAAGCTGCTGGCGGCTCAGGCGTTCGTGCACACCGCGGACTACGACAACGCCGTCGCCAACTGGATGGGCAACGTCTA
>JAICMC010000136.1 GCA_025929465.1 Nostocoides sp. | reverse complement strand
TCGCACTGACCGTCGAGGGGCGCGGGTTCGACTCACGGATCACACCCGGTGGCACCGACGTCCTGTCCTCGGAGTGCGTCTCCTGCGGCTCCTGCGTGCAGGCCTGTCCGACCGACGCACTCACCGAGAAGTCGGTCGTCTCCCTCGGTATGCCGTCGCGCACGGTCCTCACGACGTGCGCCTACTGCGGGGTCGGGTGCTCGGTCAAGGCCGAGGTCCAGGGCACCGGCGCGGACACCCGGGTCGTCCGGATGATGCCGTGGAAGGACGGCGGCGCCAACGAGGGGCACTCCTGCGTCAAGGGCCGATTCGCCTACGGCTACGCCTCGCACGCCGACCGGCAGCTGCAGCCCATGGTGCGCGACAGCATCGACGACCCGTGGCAGGTCGTCTCGTGGGACGAGGCGATCGGCCGGGCCGCCGCGGGCTTCCGCGCGATCCAGCAGGCCCACGGCATCGGTGCGATCGGCGGCATCTCCTCCTCGCGGTGCACCGACGAGGAGGTCTACGTCGTCCAGAAGATGGTGCGTGCGGCGTTCGGCAACAACAACGTCGACACCTGCGCCAGGGTCTGCCACTCCCCCACCGGCTACGGCCTCTCCCAGACCCTCGGCACCTCGGCCGGGACCCAGGACTTCGCCTCGGTCGACTCCTGCGACGTCATGCTGCTCATCGGGGCCAACCCGACCGACGCGCACCCGGTGTTCGCGTCCCGGATGAAGCGACGGCTGCGCCAGGGCGCCAAGATCATCGTCGCCGACCCCCGACGCATCGACCTGGTCCGGTCCCCCCACGTCGAGGCCGCCCAGCACCTGCCCATCCGGCCGGGCTCCAACGTCGCGTTCATCAACGCGATGGCCCACGTCATCGTCACCGAGGGACTGCACGACCTGGCCTTCCTCACCGAGCGCTGCGAGGACGTCGAGGAGTACCTCGCCTTCATCAGCGGCCCGGAGCACTCCCCCGAGGCGGCCGCTGAGGAGACCGGCATACCGCCGGAGGACCTTCGCGCCGCCGCCCGCCTGTATGCCGCCGGGCCCAACTCGGCCATCTACTACGGCCTCGGTGTCACCGAGCACAGCCAGGGCTCCACGATGGTCATGGGGCTGGCCAACCTGGCCATGATCACCGGCAACCTCGGCCGGGAGGGAGTCGGCATCAATCCCCTGCGCGGGCAGAACAACGTCCAGGGGTCGTGCGACATGGGCTCCTTCCCGCACGAGTTCCCCGGCTACCGGCATGTCGGCATCGACGCCGTCCGCTCCATCTACGAGAACCTCTGGGGCGTCACGATCCCACCCACCCCCGGCCTGCGGATCCCCAACATGTTCGACGAGGCGGTCGCCGGTAGTTTCCGCGGCCTGTATGTCCAGGGCGAGGACATCGCCCAGTCCGACCCCAACACCCAGCACGTCGAGCGGGCGCTGCGGGCGATGGACCTCGTCGTCGTCCAGGACCTGTTCCTCAACGAGACGGCCCGGTTCGCCACCGTGTTCCTCCCCGGGACGAGCTTCCTGGAGAAGGACGGCACCTTCATCAACGCCGAGCGGCGGATGAACCGGGTCCGCCCGGTCATGCCGAGCAAGGTCGGCAAGGACGAGTGGCAGGTCGTCTGCGAGATCGCGACCGCGATGGGCTACCCGATGTCCTACGACAACCCGGCCCAGATCCTCGACGAGATCGCCGCGACGACCCCGACCTTCGCCGGCGCCTCGTTCTCGCGGCTCGACGCCGAGGGGTCGCTCCAGTGGCCGGTCAACGACGAGGCCCCGCACGGCACGCGCACCATGCACGTCGACGCGTTCGTCCGCGGCAAGGGGCGGCTCATCCCGACCGTCTACGTCCCGACGACCGAGCGCGCCAACCGGCGCTTCCCGCTCATCCTGACGACCGGACGGATCCTGTCGCAGTACAACGTGGGGGCCCAGACCCGGCGGACCGCCAACTCGACCTGGCACCCCACCGACGTCCTGGAGATCCACCCCGCCGACGCCGAGCTGCGCGGCATCCACACCGGCGACGTCGTCGAGCTGTCCAGCCGGGTGGGCACGACGACCATGCCGGCGCTCGTCTCCGAGCGGATGCCGGCCGGTGTCGTCTACACCACCTTCCACCACCCGCAGAGTGGCGCCAACGTCGTGACGACCGAGAACTCGGACTGGGCGACCAACTGCCCGGAGTACAAGGTCACCGCCGTCGAGGTCGCCGTGGCCAACGCCCGGCGCACCGAGCACGATGCGGTCGGGTCGCACGCGGACCAGGTCGTCGAGGTGGCGCGGTGAGTGCAGCCGAGCTGGGCGTGGTCCGGCTCAGTCGTGAGCTCGCTCGCAACTTCTCCGCGCAACCGGGCGACGATCCGGCCGAGGCGATGGCGGTCCACATCATGAAGTTCTGGGAGCCCCGCATGCAGGTCGAGCTCCTCGACCTGGTCCGCGTCGGCGACTCCACACTGGACCCGCTGGCCGTCGCCGCCGCGGGACACGTCGCGACCGAGCACCTCCCGGCCGCCGAGGCCCGCGAGCCCTCCGGCGGCTAGCTGACCGGTTCGACGGCCGAGCGACGCACAGGTCGGCGCGCACCGGTCGGTCTCCCGTCCGCGGCAGTCCGCAGGCGGGAGACCGACCGGGTGCGAACGGTCAGACCAGCGCTGCGCACTGACCTACCGCGTGGCCGCCGACGACGTTGACCTCCCCGGGGATGAAGCCCCCGGAGATACCCGGCGTCACTCCCGCACAGATGAGGTTGCGGCGGATCGTGTTGCGGACGACGAAGGCACCCGGGGCGCCCGGGTCCGTGTCGGTCACCGTGATGCCGGCCAGCGTCACGCTGCCGCCGACCGAGTTGAACAGCACGCCCACCCAGTCGGTGGTCTGCCCGGCCACCGTGACGCTGCGGCCGATCGTGTTGTTCTTGATCGACCAGGGGATCGGGCCGCCTCCGCCGAGCAGGGTGATGCCTCCCCTGACCGTGGCCCCGTTCACCAGAACGGCGTCCGCGCCGATGGCCCTGATGTTGCCCTTGACCGTGATAGTCGAGTGCCCGGTCGGGTCGACGGTGCAGGGATGCCCGGACCGGTCGGCATAGTCGGGCTGGCACCCGAGACCGACGGTCGAGTGCGCAGCCCCGGTGACGTTTCCTGCGATGGTGATCCTCGACGGCGCGCTCTGCGCGTCGAGCACGCCACCGGCCGCCACGTTCACGTTGCCGACCACCCTGATCCAGGCGTGTGCTCCGACCGAGCAGGCGCCGGTGACCTTGATGCTCGCGTAGCTCCCGGACGGAATCTCGCCGCCGGTGCACGTGTACGCCTTCGGCGTTCGAGCGCTGGACCCAGCCGCCATCGCGGGTCCGCCGGAGAGCGCCAAGGCTCCCGCAACGGCAAGGGTGCCCATGATCCTGAACTGCATGGTCTTCACCACGAGGTGTTGCCTTTCTCGAGGCCCCACCCGAGCCGACGGACCTGTTCTACACCCAAACGGGTCGGCTTGCCCAGAGCCTTCGGTCACCTCGTCGGGATCCGCGGCCTGGCACTCTCCTCGGCAGGTCAGAGGTTGATCATGTGGCCCACGATGCCGTGGACGGCCTCCTTGACCGCCTCGGTCAGCGTCGGGTGGGCGAACACGTTGCGGCCCACCTCGTCTGCGGTGAGGTCCCACTGCTGGGCCAGGGTGAGGACCGGGAGCAGCTCGGTGACGCTCGGGCCGATCATGTGGGCACCGAGGATCTCGTTGTGCGTGGCGTCCGCGACGATCTTGACGAAGCCGATCGGCTCGCCCAGGCCCATCGCCTTGCCGTTGGCCGAGAACGGGAAGGATGCCGTCTTGACGTCGTAGCCCCTGTCCTTGGCCTGCTGCTCGGAGTAGCCGAACGAGCCGATCTGCGGCTCGCAGTAGGTGGCCCGCGGGATGAAGTCGTAGGCCACCGGCATCGTCTCGGCCCCGGCGATCGTCTCGGCGGCGACGATGCCCATGGCCTCGGCGACGTGGGCGAGCATCATCTTGGCGGTGACGTCCCCGATCGCGTAGACGCCCTGGACGTTGGTCCGGCAGAAGTCGTCGATCGCGATGGCACCGCGGTCGGTGAGCGCCACGCCGGCGGCCTCCAGCCCGAAGCCGTCGGTGCGCGGGGCGAAGCCGATCGCGGACAGCAGCCGGTCGGCCTCGAGGACCTGCTGGTCACCGCCGCCGGCCGGCGACACCGTGACCCGGACGCCGGAGCCGGTGTCCTCCACCGTCTCGACCTTGGTCGACAGCAGGACCTTGACACCGAGCTTCTTGTAGTGGCGCAGCAGCTCCTTGGACACGTCCGCGTCCTCGGTCGGCACCATCCGGTCGAGGAACTCCACGATCGTCACGTCGACGCCGAAGTTCTTCATGACGTAGGCGAACTCGACGCCGATCGCCCCGGAGCCGGCGATGATGATCGAGCCGGGCAGGTCGGGGTCGAGGATCTGCTCCTCGTAGGTGACGACGTTCTTGCTGACCTGGACGCCGGGGATCATCCGGGTCACCGACCCGGTCGCGAGGATGAGGTTGTCGAAGGTGACCGACCGGGTCGACCCGTCGTTGAGCTTGACGTCCATGGACGTGGCGCCGGTCAGCGTGCCCCAGCCGTCGATCTCCTCGATCTTGTTCTTCTTCATCAGGAAGTGGACGCCCTTGACGATGCCCTCGGACACCTTGCGGGAGCGCGCGTGGGTGACGGCGAAGTCCATCGAGACCTCACCGGTGATCCCGAACTTGGCCTTCTCGGCGTGCAGCACATGGGCCAGCTCGGCATTCCTCAGCAGCGCCTTGGACGGGATGCACCCTACGTTGAGGCAGACACCCCCCCAGTACTTGCTCTCGACGACCGCGGCCTTCAGACCGAGCTGGGTGGCCCGGATCGCCGCGACATAACCACCAGGACCCGCACCGAGGACAACAACGTCGTAGTCAGCCATGCCGCGAGCCTAGTAGGGCAGCCCCGTGTCGTGCGCTCCGGTCGCCCACGAAGCTGTCGTGACCGGCGGTCAGGCGGCGGTGGCGAGCTCGTCACGCCGGGCGGGGTGCGCGGCCCGGGACCTGTCCCGGCGAAGCGCCCCGCGCAGCCGCCACGCGGCATACACCGCCAGCGCGCTGATGGCGGCGTGCAGACCGAGGAACCCTGCGGACCAGCCAGCCCCGAGGAGCAGGCCGGCGACGAGCGGGCCGGCTGCCGACAGCCCGGTCTGCAAGGCGTTGAACAGACCGAGGGTGGTACCGACGTAGCCCACCGGGGCGAGCTCGGCGGTGAGCGGGTTGAGGATGGGCGCGTACATCGTCTCGCCGACGCCGAACACCCCGAAGGCACCCACGAAGAGCCACGCGCCGGCCGCGGGCACGAGCGAGCCGAGCGAGAGCAGCACCCAGCTGGCCAGCCAGATCGCGCCGACGACGACGAGCAGGTCGGCCGACGAGCGCTTGGCCGTGAACCGGACCACCACCATCTGCAGACCGATGATGACCAGGCAGTTGACCGCCGAGGCCAGGCCGATGGTCGAGGCTCGCACGTGTAGCACGGTCAGGGCGTATGCCGGCAGGCCCGACTCGAACTGCGCGTAGAAGCCCAGGGCGAGGGTGACCGTGACCAGGGCGGTCCAGCGCAGCGCCGGCCTGGCCCAGATCGCCCGGATCGCCTCGCCGCGGCTGACGCCCAGCTGGGGCTGGTCGACCATCGAGCCCTGCCCACCGGCACCGTCCTGGGCCTGCGTGACGTCGCCGCGGCGTGCGGCCAGGGCCAGCAGGACGGCCGAGAGGACGAACCCGCCGGCAGCCGTGACGAACGCGGGGCGCATCCCGTCCAGCCGCTGAAGGTCCACGACGTATCCGGCGACGAAGGCGCCGACGGCCATGCCGAGCGCCTGGCCGGTGAACTGCCAGGCGAACACCTGGCGGCGGTCGGCACCGCCGGTCCAGTTCAGCACGAGCAGGCTCTGGGCCGGGCCGGCCGCCGTCACGCCGACGCCGAAGAGCGCCATGCCGGCAAGGAAGGCGACCGGGGTGGAGGCCCAGATGAGCGCACCGACGCCGACCGCTGCGACGAGCTTGGCCAGGACGGCAACCCGCACCGGGGAGTGCCGGTCGGCCAGCCGGCCACCGATCGGAGCGGCGAGGAGGGCCCCGAGGGAGAAGAGCGTCGACGCCCCGGCGGCGACCATGCTGCCCCAGTCGCGGGTGTCCGCGGCATACGCGTACTGGTAGGGCAGCACAGTGCCCCAGCCGAGCATGGCCAGGGAGGAGGCGAGGATGAGCAGTCGGGTACGCATGGGACGTCTAATCTCTGTTGAATGTTTGAGTATTCGAGTTCGAACACTTTGACTTCGAAATGCTAGCAGGACAACGTCGCCGTGCCACACTGCATTCCGTGACCGCTGACGCCGATCGGGCCCCGGGGCACCCGGGGGCGCGTGCCGACTACCAGGCCGCCGTCGCCGCCTACGTCGCGGCGGGGGGCGAGCAGTCGGTGCAGCGGGTGATCACCGCGCTGTTCGGCCTGGCCCGCAAGCTCGACCAGTGGTACAACCGCCAGCTGGCCGACCTGGGGCTCTCGCACGGCGAGTGGGCCGTCCTCGCCCACCTGGCCAAGGGCAGCGGGTCCCCCATCACGCCAAGCCAGCTGGCCGACGCCACCGGCGTGGCCGCCTCGTCGATGACCCACCGGCTGGACCGGATGTCGGCCCGAAACCTGCTCACCCGAGCACCCGACCCCGGCAACCGGACACGCGTGCTCATCACCCTCACCGAGGCCGGCTGGCTGCTGTTCGAGGCCGCGGTGCGCGAGGCCAACGTCGTGGAGTCCGACGTCCTCGCCGTGCTCACCACCGCTCAGCGGAGTGAGCTGGCCTCCCTGCTCGAGGTCGTCATCGCCGGGCTCGACGACCTGGACCCCACCTGAGCGCCGCCGCGCAGCGCCTCGTTGCCGGCCACCACGCTGGTTACCGTGCAGGAACCCGGGTGATCACCCGGACGGGGGCGCCGTAGCCGGGCGCGCACGACCGCGCGATGGACGACATCGGGCCCAGCGACCACCGGCGTCCAGCCGCTTGGTCCGCAACCCGTGCGGCCCGACGCCGCTGTCCACAGGTCTGACGGTGCGCCTTCACCCGGGACGCCCCATCGCCCATCGTCGGAGGATGGAACCCCCACCCGTGGTCGCCGACCACCTTGCTCGCCAGGACGGTCTGGTGACCCGGGCGCAGCTGCGCACCGCCGGTGTCAGTCAGGACACGATCGCGTGGAACGCCGGCCGGCACTGGTGGGTCGTCCTGCCGTCCGTCTACCTCGTTCGGCGCGACACCCCCACGGAGCGCCAACGGCAGATCGCCGCGCTGCTGTGGGCGGGCCCGGGGGCGGCGCTGGCCGCCGCCACCTCAGCCGGCCTGCACGGCGTGCGGGCGGCCGATCCGGGCGGACGGGTCCACCTGCTCGTGCCCGCACCCAAGCGCTCCCGGTCCAACACGTTCGCGGTCGCGCGCCGCACGACGCTGCACGACGAGGACGCCGTCAGCCGGGGCGTCCTGCGGCTGTCCTCCCCCGCCCGCTCGTGCATCGACGCCGCACTGCAGTCGACGTCCGCGCAGACCAGGTCGGCCCTCCTCGTCGAGGCGGTCCAACGCCGGATCGTCACGATCGACCAGCTGAGCGAGTGGCTGCACCGGCTGCGTCCGCCCGACGCGTGGTTCGACGACGTCGCGATGGCGGTCATGGTCCACTCGCACGGCTTCCACAGCCAGGGTGAGGACTGGGACGCGACCGTCGAGCGGGACGGGGAGCTGGTGGAGGCGGGCGTCGTCGTCGCGGGCGTCACGCCGCACCGACTGCGCACCCAGCCCGCCTCGGTGCTGCGTCGCCTCGAGCAGACCTACCTGACGGCCGCGAAACGACCTCGGCCGGCGGTACGCGCCAGGCCACAGCAGGCCGGCCTGCTCACCCCGGCCTCGGCCGTGCCCCGACCCGAGCACCCGAGCCTGCAGGGCTCGGGGGTGGACCGGCTCGACCCGCGTGCCACGTCGCCCGGAGGTGGGTGATCACCCGTGTTTCGGCGCCTTGGTCCGCGGCCCAGAGCGCGGCATACGACCAGAGCCGCTCCGACAGTGGCCGGCCGCCCAGCTCGGCAGCCGCC
>JAICMC010000065.1 GCA_025929465.1 Nostocoides sp. | reverse complement strand
GGCCAACCTCGTCGTGTCGCTGCTGTCCAAGACCGAGTTCGGGGTGCCGCGGACCGTGGCCCGGGTGAACAACCCCAAGAACGAGTGGATGTTCGACGAAGCCTGGGGCGTGGACGTGGCCGTCTCGACGCCCCGCCTGATGACGGCCCTGGTGGAGGAGGCGGTGAGCGTCGGCGACCTCGTGCGCATCTTCCAGTTCCAGCACGGTCAGGCCACGATGGTCGAGCTCACCCTTCCGCCGGAGAGCCCGTATGCCGGCAAGCGGGCCGGGGACGTGGCCTTCCCGCCGGACACCGTGCTCGTCGGCATCATCCGGGAGGACCACCCCATCGCCCCGAGCCGCGACGACTCCCTGGAGCCCAACGACGAGCTCCTCTTCCTCACCACCCCCGACTCCGAGGACGCCTTGGAGTCGATGCTCAGCCCGAGCCAGCGGATCCCGCGCGGCCGGGAGTCGTGACCGCTGCAGGGTCGTACGGGGTCCGCCCGCGCAGGAGCACGGCGCCCATGACGGCCAGGGCAGCGGCATACGCGGGCCAGCCCAGGACGAGCTTGGCCACGCCGAGCCCGGTGACCTGGCCCGCGGCATACAACGGCACCATCACCACGGCCCGCACGAGGGCCAGACCGACGAGCACCCAGGTGAGCCGGCTGCACACCCTGACGACCTCGGGGTGACGGCGCCAGCCGAACGGGTCCTCGCCCGCGGTCGGTTCGGCCGCGCCGATCATGAACCCGATGACCGGCCAGCGCGCGAGGATCGACAGCAGCGAGGCGACGCCCACGGCCGCACTCCACAGGATGCCGGGCAGGAACGCGTCCTGTGCCCTGCCGCTACGCAGCGCGAAGAAGGCGGCCAGCCCGACGCCGACGACGCCGGACAGCACGAACTGCAGGCTCTCCCGCCGCGCGACGCGCAGCGCAGCGACGACGACGGCGATCACTGCGGCCACAGCCAGGGCCAGCCGCAGGTCGTGGCGCCACACCCAGACGGCGACGAAGGCGGCGGTCGGGACCGCGGCCTCCAGCGAGCCGCGCCAGCCGCCCACCGCGACCGCGAGGCGACCGCGGATGTGCTCCTCGACGGTTGTTGCCCCGGCCTCAGCGGCCACGGTTCGGGACGATCGTGTAGGTCGGGTTGTAGATGGTGGGTACGCCGCGCACGCGGGTCACCCGGCCGTGAGCGGTGAGGAAGGTCCCGGGCGCGATGCCACGGATGCTGCGCCGTCCGAGCCAGACCAGGTTGAGCGCCCGGCTGCCGTCGTACAGCTCGACGACGAGTGTGGGGACGCTGGCCTTCGGCGGCAGGGTCACCGCTCGCACCGAGCCGCAGACGTCGACGACCTCGCGGTCGCCGAGCTGGTCGATGGGCGTGGCCCCGACCCGTTCGGCATCCTCGCGCAGCTCCTCGGCCTCGTGCTGGGTGTCGGTCTGGTTCAACGAGTCCTTGAGCCGGTGCCAGATCGAGGCGTCGCCCATCAGTGCACCTCGGTGATCTCAGGACCCCGCTCGAAGGGGTTGAGGTCGGGGCCGGCCGGCTCGTCGTCGGTGGCGTCCGGCTGGTCGCCGTCGGTCGGGACGGCCAGCGGAAGCAGCTCACGCGGCGCCATCGGCTGGTCACCTCGCACCACGACCGCGGATCGCACGAGCTCGAGCAGCGGCGCGGCGGCGGCGTCGTCGATGGCCGCGCGACCGGAGAAGACGGCCCGGAGGAACCAGCGGGGTCCGTCGACACCGGCGAAGCGGGCCGGAGCGAAGACCGTGCGGCCGTCCGGGCCGGCCGACGGCATCCGGGTCGACAGCTCGGTTCCGAGCAGTCCGGCCTTGGTCTGGGCGGTCCCGCCCTGCTTGACGATCGACTGGGCGATCTCCTCGCGGATCTCGTCCCAGAGGCCGCCGGACTTGGGCGCGGCGAACGCCTGCAGCTGGACCGCGGACCCACCGAGGACGCCGGTGACGGCCACGACGTTCTGCTCCTCCGGCTCCAGCTCCAGACGCAGCTCCAGACCCTCGGAACCGGCCAGCCAGAGCGCACCCAGGTCGAGCCGGCCGTCGCGGCCGGTGACCTCGGAGGAGTCGAAGGGGCCGCCGCTGCGGTCGGCGACCGTGGACGCGCCGGCCGGCCCGGACGCCTGCTCGTCGCCGGGAGCGGCCGGGCCCGTCGCGGCCTCGTCGATGTCGGTCGTCGACCGGTCGGCGACCTCGTCCGGACCGGACGTGCCGCGCCTGCGGAACAAGCTCACTGCGTGCCCTTTTCGTCGTCTGGGGTGGGAAGCCGGGGCCCGAACCCTCCACTGGACCCGTGCCCAGTGTCCCCCCGGTCGCTCTCGGGAAGCGAATCGACCTCGTGGAAGGCGCCCGCCGCGACCTGCTGGATGACCAGCTGGGCGACCCGGTCACCCACGGCGACGTGGAAGGCCTCGCGCGGGTCGAGGTTGACCAGGTTCACCAGGATCTCGCCGCGGTACCCGGAGTCGACCGTCCCCGGTGCGTTGACGACCGTCACCCCGTGGCGGGCCGCCAGCCCGGACCGCGGATGGACCAGCCCCACCCAGCCCTCGGGGAGCGCGAGGGCGATGCCCGTCGGGACGAGGCCCCGCTCCCCCGGGGCCAGGTGCAGCGCGCCCACCGCGTGCAGGTCCGCGCCGGCATCGCCGGCCTTGGCGTAGGCCGGGAGCACCGCCGCCGGATGGAGACGGCGGACAGCGACCGGCATACGCGTCGTCATCGGGTCAGGCCGCGCACTCCCGGCACACCATCTGTCCAGCCTTGGCCGAGGCCAGCTGGCTGCGGTGGTGCACCAGGAAGCACCGCGTGCAGGTGAACTCGTCGGCCTGACGGGGGATGACCGTCACCGACAGCTCCTCCCCCGACAGGTCCGCGCCGGGCAGCTCGAAGCCCTCGGCCTGCTCGGTCTCGTCGATGTCGACCGTCGAGACGCTCTTGTCGACGCGTCGGCTCTTCAGCTCCTCGATCGAGTCCTCGGACAACTCGTCGTCAGTCTTGCGTGGAGCGTCGTAATCCGTAGCCATGTGGTGTGGTCTCTCCCGTTCCTCGTGTCGTCTTCGCTCGCGGCCAGATCAGAACCCATACAACGCCGATGGCGCCCTTTTTGTGCCCACGGCGAGGCGGATTGTGCCTCATCCGCAACCGGATCTCCAGTTGCCCTCCACAAGGGGTGAGACAGGGGGTGGAACTTGGGACAATCTTTACCGTTCCGGTCGTCATCCCTCGGTGGATCCGGACGGCTGCCCGACCGCCGGCACCCGCCCGATCGCGGCTCGGACGACCCGCTCCAGCTCCTCCGCGATCCCGGGGGCAGCGGCCCAGGTCAGCTCGCTCGTCGGGACCTCGATCGCCCGGGCACCGGCCTCGGTGGCCACGAGCCAGCCGGCCGCCAGGTCCCAGGGGTTGAGACCGCGCTCGTAGTAGCCGTCCAGGCTCCCGTCGGCGACGTGGCACAGGTCCAGGGCCGCGCTGCCGATCCGGCGGATGTCGCGGATCAACGGGAGGGTCTCGACGAGGACCTGGGCGCCCCACCGCCGCAGCGCGGCGTCGTAGGAGAAGCCGGTGCCGACCAGGGACAGCGCGAGGCTGGTGCAGCCGCTCGGCGCGATCGCGGACTCCGGGCCCTGTCCCCGACGCCGGAAGGCTCCGCCGCCGACGCGCGCGCGATAGGTCTCCCCGAGGGCCGGACCTACGACGGCGCCCGCCACCGGATGCCAGGACCCGGGAACGGTGGGGTCGCCGACGACGGCCGCGACGGACACGGCATACGCGGGGATGTCGTACAGGTAGTTGACGGTGCCGTCGATCGGGTCGACGACCCAGGTGATGCTCGACTCGGCACGCGCCGAGCCACCGACCTCCTCACCGTGGAAGCCGTCGGCCGGGCGAGCGGCAGCCAGCCGGGTGCGGATCAGGTCCTGGGCCCGCTCGTCCATGACGGTGACGATGTCGGTGCCGCTGCTCTTGGTCGAGGCGACCCCGAGGTCGCCGGGCCGGTCCAGGACGAGCCGACCCGCCTCGGTGGCCACGGAGACGGCCAGCCGCTCCAGCTCCCGCAGCTCCTCCGGGGAGGGCATCGCCGGCGCGTCGGTCACGGCGCTCCGTCGCTTCCGCACAGAGCCGGTCGGGGGCCGCGCAGGTTGGCGCAGCAGCCCGGGGGGCAGATCGAGGCCGGGGCGTGCAGCAGGTCGGCCAAGCCGGCGACGAACACCGGATGGGTGCCGACCGTCGGTACGCGGACCATCTGTAGGCCGAGCCGTCCACAGGTCTCGGCCGCTTCCACATCCAGGTCGTACACGACTTCCATGTGGTCGGAGATGAACCCGATCGGGATGAGCGCGACCTCGGTGATGCCGGCTCCGGCGAGCTCCTCGAGACGGTCGTTGACGTCCGGCTCGAGCCAGGGCTGGGTCGGAGGACCGGACCGGGAGGAGTAGACCAGCTCACCGTCGAGCTCGACTCCGGTCGAGGCGGACAGCCCGGCCGTCAGCGCGGCGGCGAGCTCCTGCTGTGCGGTCGCGTAGGCATGGCCCCCGGCACGAGGGTCACCGGACGCCGCATCCATGGCATCGGGGATCGAGTGGGTGACGTACAGCAGGTGCGGTCGCAGCCCGGTCTCCAGCAGCGGCCGGACGGCTTCGTCCAGGCGGTCCGCCCACGCTGCGGGGAAGCTTCGGTGTTCGGCCAGCCGGCCCACCTTGGTCACGGCCAGGGTGGTGCCCGCCGCCGCCTGGGCGGCCGCCAGGTCCTCGCGGTACTGGCGGCACGAGGAGTAGCACCGCCACGCGCTGGTCAGCACGACCCGCACCTCCTCGATGCCCGCCGCGGCGGCCGCCCGGAACGTGTCGGCAAGGAACGGGGGCGCGTTCCGGTTGCCCCAGAGCAGGGGCGTGGGGTCGCCACGGCGGTCCAGCTCGGCCCGCAGGTCGGCGAGCAGCCGGCGGTTCGCGTCGTTGATCGGGCTCCTGCCGCCGAAGCGGAAGTAGTGCTCGCCCACCGCAGCGAGCCGCTCGTCGGGGATACCGCGACCCGCGGTCACCCGGCGCAGGAACGGCAGGACCTCCTCGGGGGCCTCCGGGCCGCCGAACGAGAGGAGCAGGTATGCCGCGCTCACGGGAGCCTGGTCCGGGTGCTCAACGGGATCGGTGCGTCGAGGTCGAGGAGGAGGTCGTTGGTAGGAGTCAGCATGGCGAAGCCAAACCTACCGCTGCGGCGTGCCCGCCTAGGAGCGCACCCTGCGGCGTGGCAGAGTCGACCCGAACCGTCCACCGAGGAGAGAACACCCATGCAGGACCTGCGACTCGTCGGCGTCCACGAGGACGGCCAGCACCTCCTGCTCGCCGGCGACGGCGGCGCGCGGTTCCGGCTACCCCTCGACGAGGCACTGCGGGCGGCCGCCCGACGCGACCGTCCGCGGCTCGGCCAGCTGCAGATCGAGCTCGACGGGGGCCTGCGCCCGCGCGAGGTCCAGGCGCTCATCCGCTCCGGGCTCTCGGCCGAGGAGGTCGCCGACCGGGCCGGCTGGAGTGTGGACAAGGTGCGCCGCTACGAGGGCCCGGTGCTCGCCGAACGCGAGCATGTCGCCGACCTGGCTCGTGGTGTCCGGATCCGGACACACGGTCGTGGCGCCGAGGAGTCGCTCGCGGCACGGGTGAACCACCGGCTCACCGGCCGGGGGGTCGACCCGGACACGGCGGTCTGGGACGCGGCACGCGACGGCGAGGGCCAGTGGAGCGTGCTCGTGCTGTTCTCCGCGGGCGGTCGGGAGCGCACCGCCACCTGGCTGTTCGACGTGCCGGACCGCACGGTCCTCGCCCGCGATGACGAGGCCCGGTGGCTCAGCGAGGACGATGCCGACCAGTCCGGTCCGATCCCCGTGCCCCACCTGCCGACGCCGAGCTCGGCGCCGACGACCGTCTACGACGTCGAGTCCGACGGCGGGGTCGCCGGTCCGCGTGCCCACCTTCGCCCTCAGGACCCGGTCGACCTGATGGCGGCCATGCGGGAGTCCAGCCGGTCCCGTCGCCCCCGGCGCCGAACGCACCAGCCCACCCTGACCCCGGTCGAGCAGGCGCCGCGGGAGGATGCGCTCCCGCTCGAGTCGGTCCGGCACGACCCCGAGGGTGAGCAGCTGCCGCCGCCCGCTGGTGGCGCCCACCCCCTCGACGACCCGCCCGCGCAGCCTGAGGAGTCCCACGCTCCCACGGCGACCACCTCCGCAGCTGCCCTCGACGAGGCTCCCGGGGACGACCACGTCGATGACGGTGCCGACCCCGCGACGGATGACGCCGACACCGCCATCGACGAGCAGGTGGCGGAGGTAGCAGATGCTCCTCCCAGCACCGCCGAGGCGTCCCCGCACGTGCCCGACCCGGTGCGGCCCCGTCGCGGCGGACGTCCCAGCGTCCCACGCTGGGACGACATCATGTTCGGTTCAAAGGGCGCACCCGCCGACCCCGCCCAGGACTGACCCACCCGCAGTCCGCCCCCGGTCCGGCGCCGCGCCGCGCCCTCAGCGCCGCGGGACCGGGGCGGCCCGGGGAGCCAGGTCGATCGGCAGTACGTCCGGTGAGGTCGCGGCGGCCCGTGCCGTCGCGGAGTTCATCCGCCGCATGTAGTGACGGCGGCAGAGGACCTCGTACTCGACCTCGCCGGGGCCGGCAGCGGTGTCACCGACGACCACCTGGGCGCCCTCGACGACCATCGCCCCGTCGATGACGCGAGCGTTGTGCGTGGCCCGGTTGCCACACCAGCACAGCGCCTCGACCTGGAGGACCTGGACCCGGTCGGCGAGCTCGATGAGCCGCCGCGAGCCGGGGAACAGCTCGGTGCGGAAGTCTGCGGTGATCCCGAACGCGTAGACGTCCACACCCATCTCGTCCACGATCCGGGCCAGCTGCTCGACCTGCCGGGGCAGGTAGAACTGGGCCTCGTCGCAGATGAGGTAGTCGACCCGGGACAGGTTGGACGCCTCGGCCACGACCGCGTCCCAGAAGTCGACCTCGTCCGTGACCTCCACGGCGCGGGTCGACAGACCCAGACGCGAGCTGAGCACGGACTGGCCGGCCCGGTCCAGCTTGGTGAAGATCAGGCCACGCTGTCCGCGGACCTGGTGGTTGTGGTCCATCTGCAGGGCAAGGGTCGACTTGCCGCAGTCCATCGTGCCGGAGAAGAAGACCAGTTCAGCCACGGGAGGCCACCCTAGGTGCTGTCCCCTGCCGCGAGGGCGAACCAGGGGATGGCGACCTCGTCCTCGCTCAGCGAGCCGTGCAGTCCGCGCAGGGCGAGCAGCTGCGGACGGGCCGTGCGGCTGTCCACGACGGCGAACCTGTCCCGCATGGCGACCACCAGGTCGCCGATGCGCGGCAGGTTGGTGGGGGTGACGGTTCCGAACCACCCGGCGGCCACCGCCTCCTCCCGGCTGCGCACCCACGCGCGCTGGGCCAGCGTCGCCTCCCAGGCCGCCCGGACGTCGGGGACCGCGCCGGGCTCGCAGTAGAGCTGGGGTGCGCGGAACTCGCCACCGACGTGCCGTATGCCGCACGCCAGGTCCGGGTCGTGGGCGACGTCGATCCGCAGGGCGTGCGGCACGTCGACCATCCCGTGGTCGGCGGTCACGTGGACCGCGGTGTCGGAGGGGACCGAGCGGGCCAGGCGCGCCAGCTCGCCGTCGATCGCACCCAGCTCCTCGCCCCACTCCCACGAGCCGCAGCCGTGCACGTGACCCACCTTGTCCAGCTCGCCCCAGTACAGGTGAACGAGGGCCCGGTCGTCACGCCGGAGCGCGTCCAGGGCGGCGTCGACCCGCTGGCCCAGCGAGTGGGCGGCCACGAAGCGCCCGCCGCGCAGCGCGGCCCGGGTCAGGCCCGACCCGTCGAAGAAGGACGGCCCGATCCGGGTGACGGCCACCCCGGCCCGCTGGACGTGCTCGAACACCGTGGGCACGACCTGCCACTCCTCGGGCACCGGGCCGTCCTCCCAGGACAGCTCGTTGAGCAGCCGGTCGGCACCCGGGACGAGCACCTCGTAGCCGACGAGGCCGTGCTCCCCCACCGAGCGCCCCGTGCCGAACGACCCCATCGAGCTGGCCGTCGTCGAGGGGAAGCCTGCCGCGATCCGGCGGGCGGCGGGCAGGTTCGAGCGGAGGAACGGGGCGTGCCCGGCGCGGGTGCGCAGCTGCTCGTGGCCCAGCCCGTCGACCAGGACGACGACCGCGCGCCGAGCCGGAGGCAGCGGGGTGAGGGAGGTGCAGGGCACGCGGTCCAGGCCGAGGCTGGCGGCGACGCTCGGCAGGACGTCGGCCAGCATCTCCCCTGCCATGGCGTGCGGGGCCAGGGGGGCGGGGCCGGACACGACGGTCAGCGGCTGCCGATCCGGGCCGAGAGCACCCGCGCGAAGTCCAGGGCCGCGGTGAACGCGCCCCTGCCGTCGGCCTCGGAGCTGATCCGCAGCGAGATGTCGTCGGAGGAGATCGTCCCCTCGAAGCCGTGGTCGGCGTCGCAGCCGGGGTCGCCGCAGGTGGCGGGGAGCAGGTCGACCCGGTTGACCGCTCCCCAGCCGAGGGTGAGGGTGATCTCGCGACCGAGCTGCCCGGCTCGGTAGCGCTGGGGATCGGGCACGACGTGGGTGAGCATGACCCCGCGCACGGCGGACAGGGGGACGCTCTCGGTCGTCGCGGTGGCGACCTCCTGGTCGCTGCCCGGTGTCGCCGGCTGCTCGTCGGGGTGGTCGTCGGCGTGCGCGATGACCAGCCGGGTGTCGGTGAGGACGAGGACCGTGATGTGCCGACGGATCACGTCGTGGTCGAACGTCGTCTCCTGGTGGACCAGGTGGGACCGGATCGGCTCACCGCCGACGGCGGCCTCGACGACGTCGGACACCAGCGCGGGGTAGTAGCCCGCGCGGGTGATCGCCTTGGTGAGGGCGTCGGGCAGGGCCGACTCGGCGGTCCGGCGGGTCAGGTCCATCCGGCCATTGTGCCCCAGCGGGTCAGGTGAGGGCGCGGCGCCCGGGGTCGGCCCGCCGACCCACCGAGTGCAGTCGAGCGGTCGCGCCGAGCACGTCGACCCCGCCGCTGTGCGCGACGACCGGGTTGAGCTGGAGGCCGGCCACCTCGGGCAGGTCGTTGGCCAGGACCGACATTCGCGCCACGAGGTCCGTCAGAGCGGCGCGGTGCACCGGGTCGGCGCCGCCGAAGCCATGCAGCAGGGGTGCGGCGCGGACCGAGGAGATCAGGTCGCTGACGTCGGTGTCGGTGAGCGGCGGCACCCGGTAGCCGATGTCGTCGAGCAGGTCGGTCGGCGCTCCGGCGACGCTGAACATGACGAGCGGCCCGAAGAGCGGGTCCTCGGCCGTCGAGACGACGCAGGCGACACCGGTGCTCGCCATCCGCTGGACGACGAAGCTGCCGGCGGCGAGCGGGACGAGTCGCTCACGCAGGGAGGCGAACGCGGCACGAACCGCCCCGGCATCGTCCAGGTCCAGCCGGATGCCCGCGACGGCGCCGTGCTGGCGCACGATGGAGGACGTCGACTTGAGCACGACGGGGTAGCCGATCGCCTCGGCCGCTGCGACGGCCTCCTCCACGGTGTGCACCACCAGCCGTCGCCACAACGGCACACCGTATGCCGCGAGCAGGCTCTCGCACTGCTCCTCGGAGAGCTCCACACCGTCGGGATGGTCGGCGAGCAGCCCCTCGACGAGCACCTCGGCGGCACGCCGGTCGATGCCGACGGGAGCGACCGGGAGGCCACGCTCCTTGGCCCGCCACTCGGCATACCGGGTCACCGCCGCGAGCGACCGGACGGCGTCCTCGGGCATGGCGTAGACGGGCAGCCCGCGCCCGGGCGTGGACTCGGTCGCGCCCAGCAGGCTGGTGCCGCCGTCGACCCCACGCATGCCGAGGAACGTCGCCACGCAGGGCTTGTCGGTGAGCGACCCGGCCCGCCGGACGACGTCGACCACCTCTTCGTCGGCGGTGAGCAGCTGGGGGATGAACGAGGTGAGGAGACTGTCGACGGCGGGATCGGCGAGCGCCTCGCGGACCGCCTCGCGGAACTGCTCGATCGACGCGTCGGCCCCCAGCGTGACCGGACCGTGGACGACGTCCAGTCCGTGGCCGACGCAGGCGTCCGCGGTGATCGCGGCGAGCGCCCCCGCATTCCCGACGATGCCGACCCGGCGACCGGCCGGTAACGGCTGGTTGAGCACGAGCTGGGCGACGTCGAACAGCTCGTGGATGCTGTTGACCCGCAGCACGCCGGCCTGGCCCAGCAGGGCGGCGAACGCGTTGGGGTTGCTCCGGGTCTGGCGCGCCTCGTGCCCGGGGGGCACCCCGAACGACGACAGCCCGGGCTTGACGACGACGACCGGCTTGCGGGCCGCCAGCTGGCGGGCGATCCGGGAGAACTTGCGGGGGTTGCCCATCGACTCCAGGTAGAGCCCGACCGCTGTGGTCCGGTCGTCGTCGATCCAGTACTGCATGAAGTCGTTGCCGGAGACGTCGACCCGGTTGCCCGCCGAGGCGAAGTGCGAGATCCCCAGGTTGCGGCGGGCGGCCGCCGCGAGGACGGCGATCCCCAGGGCCCCGGACTGGGAGAACAGCCCGAGGCCGCCCGGGCAGGGGATCTGCTGGGTGAGGGTTGCGTTGAGCCGGACCTCCGGGTCGGTGTTGACGATCCCGAAGGAGTTCGGTCCGACGACGCGCATCCCGGCGCGCCGGGCTGTCTTGAGCAGCTTGCGCTGGAGCTTGGCGCCGTCCTTGCCGGCTTCGGCGAAACCTGCAGAGACGACGAGGAGTGCCTTGACCCCCTTGTCCGCGCAGTCGGCGACGACGTCGAGCACGCTGTGCGCCGGCACCGCGATGATGACCAGGTCCACCTCGTCGGGTACCTCCCCGACCGAGGCGTATGCCGGGCGGCCGAGGACCTCCTGCGCCTCGGTGTTGACGACGTGGGTTCGGCCGGTGAAGCCCGCAGCGTCCAGGTTGGCGAGCACCCGGTGGCCGATCGACTCGGGACGACGGCCCGCGCCGACGACAGCGATGCTGCACGGGTGCAGGACGGCGTGCATCGACAACGCCTCGGCGCGGTGCTCGCGAGCCAGCCGGACCCCCTCGGACCGCTCCGTCGGGGAGATGTCGAAGGTCACGTCCACGACGCCGTCCTCGATGTGCCGGGCCACCTCGTAGCCGGCCTCGCTGAAGACGGTGAGCATCTTCCGGTTCTGCGGGAGCACCTCGGCCCGGAACCGGGTGATGCCCTCCTCCTGGGCGATCGCCGCGAGATGCTCCAGCAGCACCGACCCGATGCCGCGTCCCTGGAAGTGGTCGCTGATGTTGAACGCGACCTCGGCCGACGTCGCGTCGATGCCGTCGTAGCGACCGATCCCGATGATCAGGTCGCGCAGGGTCACCACCAGGGCCACCCGCTCGCGGTAGTCCACGTGCGTGAACCGGTCGACGTCCCGGTCGCTCAGCTCGCGCAGCGGGGCGAAGAACCGCAGGTAGACCGACTCCTCGGACTGGGCGGCGTGGAACGCCCGCAGCCCGTCGGCGTCGTCCGGGACGATCGGCCGCACGTGGGCCACGCTTCCGTCTCGGAGGACGACATCGGCTTCCCAGGACTGCGGGTAGCCGACGGGGAGCTCGGGCGCCATGGGACCAAGCGTCTCACGGCCGAGCGCGCGGACCGGGATGGGACCCGGTGGCATGCTGGCCGCCATGGAGTTCCGCGAGACCGTCCGCCGCCGTCGCATGGTTCGCCGCTTCGACCCCCGAGCTCCATTGCCGTTCAACACGATTCGCGACCTCGTCGAGCTGGCGACCCACGCACCGAGTGCGGGCTTCAGCCAGGGCTGGGACTACCTGGCCCTCACCGAGCCGGTCCAGACCGCTGCGTTCTGGGCAGCGACCAGTGAGGGCGACGCCCCGGACCGCTGGCTCACCGGGCTGATGGGCGCCCCGGCGCTGCTCCTGTGCCTCGCCAACCCCACGGCATACCTCGACCGCTACGCCGAGCCGGACAAGGGCTGGACCGACCGGTCGCTGGAGCACTGGCCCATCCCCTACTGGGACACCGACGTCGCGATGGGGGCCATGGTGATGCTTCTCGGCGCCGTCGACGCCGGGCTCGGGGCGCTGTTCTTCGGCGTCCCGGCACCGGCCCACGACCGCGTCAAGCAGTCCTTCGGCATTCCGGGCGACCGCCGGATCGTCGGCGTCGTCGCGGTGGGCCATCCGCTGCCCCACCCCCGGAGCCCGTCGCTTCGTCGCGGGCGGCGTGGGGTCGAGGAGGTGCTGCACGCCGGGCGTTACGGTGAGGCGGCGCCGCCCACCGCGACCGTTCACGCAGCACCCGAGGAGTAGCCCCCCGCATGGCCCGCAGGTCCACGTCCCCCCCGCCCGCCGAGGACTTCCAGGAGCGGATCGTCGACATCGATGTCGTCGAGGAGATGAGCAACGCCTACCTCGAGTACTCGCTGTCGGTGATCCACGCCCGGGCCCTGCCCGATGCCCGCGACGGTCTCAAGCCGGTCCAGCGCCGGATCCTGTACTCGATGTCGGACATGGGCCTGCGTCCGGACCGGGCTCACGTGAAGTCCAGCCGGGTCGTCGGCGACGTCATGGGCAAGTACCACCCGCACGGCGACACGGCCATCTACGACGCCCTCGTCCGGATGGCCCAGCCCTTCACCATGCGACTGCCCCTGCTCGATGGGCACGGCAACTTCGGCTCGCTGGACGACGGCCCGGCCGCCTCGCGCTACACCGAGGCCCGGATGGCCGCCTCCGCCCTGCTCATGGTCGGCAGCCTGGACGAGCACACCGTCGACTTCGTCCCCAACTACGACGACCAGCTGCTCCAGCCGTCCGTCCTGCCGGCTGCGTACCCGAACCTGCTCGTCAACGGCGTCACCGGGATCGCCGTGGGCATGGCGACCAACATGCCCCCGCACAACCTGCTGGAGGTGGTCGGTGCGGCGCGTCACCTGATCGACCACCCGCAGTGCTCCCTCGACGACCTGATGAAGTTCGTCCCCGGCCCGGACCTGCCCCTCGGTGGCCGCATCATCGGGCTGGACGGCATACGGGATGCCTACCTCACCGGTCGAGGGACGTTCCGGACCCGCGCCACGGCGCGCATCGAGCCGGTCACGCCGCGCCGCAAGGGCATCGTGGTCACCGAGCTGCCCTATCTCGTCGGCCCGGAGAAGGTGAAGGAGAAGATCAAGGACCTCGTCCAGGCCAAGCGGCTGCAGGGGATCAGCGACGTCGTCGACCTCACCGACCGCAAGCACGGCCTGCGCCTGGTCATCGAGATCAAGAACGGCTTCCATCCCGAGGCGATCCTCGAGCAGCTCTACAAGCTGACGCCGATGGAGGAGACGTTCGGGATCAACAACGTCGCCCTCGTCGACGGCCAGCCCCGCACGATGGGTCTGAAGGAGCTGCTGCAGGTCTACGTCGACTTCCGGATCGACGTCGTCCGGAGGCGCACCGCGCACCGGCTGGGCAGGAAGGAGGACCGGCTGCACCTCGTCGAGGGCCTGCTCGTGGCCATCCTGGACATCGACGAGGTCAT
>JAICMC010000087.1 GCA_025929465.1 Nostocoides sp. | reverse complement strand
GCCGGGTCGACGTCGCCGGAACGGGTGCCCATGACCAGGCCTTCGAGCGGTGAGAGCCCCATCGACGTCTCGACACTGCGCCCGCCGCGGACGGCGCAGGCACTGCACCCGTTGCCGAGGTGCAGGACGACGAGGTTGGTGTCCCCTGGCGCCCGGCCGAGCAGCTCGGCGGCCCTCCGGGAGACGTAGGCGATCGAGGTGCCGTGGAAGCCGTAGCGCCGCACGTGGTGCTCCTCGCGCCACGAGCGCGGCACGGCATACGTGTGCGCAGGAGCAGGGATGCTCTGGTGGAAGGCGGTGTCGAAGACGGCGACCTGGGGGATGTCGGGGAACGCCGCCGTCGTGGCCTGGATGCCGTGCAGGTTCGCCGGGTTGTGCAGCGGCGCGAGCTGCACGAGGTCGGCGATGGCGGAGCGCACGCCGTCGTCGATGAGCACCGGCGCACTGAACCTGGACCCGCCGTGGACGACCCGGTGCCCGATGGCGAGCAGGTGCTGTGCGTCGAGCCGGTGCCCCGCTGCGTCGAGGTCGGTCATCGCCTGGTCGAGCGCGGCACGGTGGTCGGTGACCCGCTCGACGAGCCCCTTGGCGCTGGTCCGACCGGACCGGGGCTCGATCAGCTGGTACTTCAGCGACGACGATCCGGCGTTGACCACCAGGACGGCCGAGCCTGTTGTCATCGCCGCCCTGCCTGGATGGCGGTGATGGCGATGGTGTTGACGATGTCGCGCACGAGCGCTCCGCGCGACAGGTCGTTGATCGGCCGGCCCAGGCCCTGCAGAACCGGTCCGATGGCGATCGCGCGAGCGCTGCGCTGGACGGCCTTGTAGGTGTTGTTGCCGGTGTTCAGGTCGGGGAAGACCAGGACGTTGGCCCGGCCCGCCACCGGGCTGTCGCCGAGCTTGGCGGCGGCCACGGAGGGGTCCACCGCGGCGTCGTACTGGATCGGGCCCTCGATGAGCAGGTCCGGCGCGCGGCGGTGGACCAGGGCCGTGGCAGCACGCACCTTGTCCACGTCGGCGCCCGTCCCGGAGGCGCCGGTGGAGTAGGACAGCATGGCCACCCGCGGTTCGATCCCGAACTGCCGCGCGGTGCGCGCCGAGGAGATGGCGATGTCGGCGAGCTGCTCGGCGCTCGGGTCCGGGTTGATCGCGCAGTCCCCGTAGACGAGGACCCGGTCCGCGAGGCACATGAAGAAGACGCTGGACACGACGGTGACTCCGGGGGCGGTTCGCACGACCTCCAGGGCCGGCCGCACGGTCGCGGCCGTCGTCGTGACCGACCCGGAGACCATCCCGTCGGCGTGGCCGAGATGGACCATGAGGGTGCCGAAGTAGGACGGGTCGACGACGATGTCCGCCGCCTGGTCCGCGGTGACGCCCTTGTGCGCACGCAGCCGGGCGTACTCCTCGGCGAAGGCGGTGCGCCACGGGCTCGTCGCGGGGTCGTGGACCAGGGCCGCGGTGAGGTCCACCCCCAGCTCGGCTGCACGGCCGCGGACGACCGACTCCTCGCCGAGGAGGGTGACCTGGGCGATGCCTCGCGCGAGCACAGCCCCGGCCGCCCGCAGGATGCGCGGCTCGGTGCCCTCCGGCAGGACGATGTGAGCGCCGGCCGCGCGGGCCCCTTCGACGATCTGGTGCTCGAACATGAGCGGGGTGACGACGTCGGATCGCCCGGTGATGTCGACCCGCTCCCACAGGTCGGTCCCGGCCAGGTACTCCTCGGCCAGACCGACGGCGACCTCGATCTTGCGCGTGGAGCTCGCGCGGATCTGACCGCTTGCGTGCGAGAGCGCGATGGCGGTGGCCATCGTGCCGCCCGGGGCGGCGACGACCGGCAGCACGACGTCGATGCCGTCGATCAGTCGCGAGACCTGGCTGGAGGGCTCGAACCCGCCGTTGAGGACGATGCCCGACAACGACGGGAAGGTCTTGGCGCGGTGCGCGAGCAGGGTGGCGAGCAGAACCTCCTCCCGGTCACCCGGACAGACGACGACGCCTCCCTCGACGAGCCGGTCCAGCACGTGCGGCATCGTCATCGCCGCCACGACCAGGCCGAGGCACTCGCGGTCGAGCAGGGCAGGGTCACCGTGGACCATCCTGCCGTCGCACGCCACCAGGAGGTCGGCGATGGTGGGTGCCCGCAGGAGGGGCACGTCGGGCAACGCGACCGTGTCGGTGCCCAGCCGGGCGGCCAGCAGGGCTTCGTGCACCTGGCCGCGGATCGCCTCGGGGACCTGGTTGGCCACGAGCAGGGACACGGCGACGTGGCAGGATCGGGCCGACCCGGCCGCCAGCCGCGCGGCGGTGACGATGTCCTCCGTCGCCCGGCCCGCCGTCGGGACGACGAGGACCATCGGGGCACCGAGGTTGGCGGCGATCTCGGCGTTGACGACGAACTCGGTCTGGGTGGAGACGTCGGAGAAGTCCGTGCCGACGACGAGCACCGAGTCGACGCGTGCGGCGAGCTCGTGGAACCGGTCGACGATGCGCTCCATCGCCGCGCCGGTGGCGGTGTGGACGTCGTGGTAGGTGACACCGGCGACGGCATCGGCGTCTCCGGTCGGCAACCGGCTGCCGAGCAGCTCCAGCACCGGGTCGGGACCCTTACCGCGTACGACCGGACGGAAGACGCCGACCCGGCCGGCCCTGCGGGACACCTGGTCCAGCAGGCCGACCGCGACGGCAGACTTGCCCGACCCCGCGTCGGTGCCGGCGAGGTAGATGCTCGTGGCCACGGGCCGAACCTAGCGTGCCGCGGTCCACCTCACCCGCCGAGTCCGTGCCACGTCCACTCCGCGATGTCAGGAAGGTCGAGGAGGTGCTCGCGGATGTAGCCGTGGTGCTCGGCCAGCCTGGCGTCGCAGTGGCGCTCGAGCTCGTCCCAGCCGGCGACCCGGCGACCGGAGCGGCGCAGCAGCTCCTTGGCCAGGTGGAACCGGCTCATCCCGTTGAGCACCACCATGTCGAACGGCGTGGTCGTGGTGCCCTGCTCGTTGAACCCGCGGACGTGGAACCGGCCCGGGTCGGACCGGCCGTGGATGACCTGGTGGATGGCGCGCGGGTAGCCGTGGAAGGCGAACACGACGTGGCGGTCCGGGGTGAAGATCTCCTCGAACTGGCTGTCGGCGAAGCCGTGCGGGTGGTCGTTCTCGGGGAGCAGCGCCATCAGGTCCACGACGTTGACGAACCGGACCCGCAGCTCGGGCGCATGGCTGGCGACGAGCTCGACCGCCGCGAGCGCCTCCTGGGTCGGCACGTCACCGGCACAGGCGAGGACCACGTCGGGGTCCTCGTCCGCCGGCAGGGTGCTGGCCCACTGCCACACCCCGGCGCCGGCCGCGCAGTGCGCGTCGGCCTCGGCCATCGACAGGTACTGCAGGTGCTTCTGCTTGTCGACGACGATGAGGTTGACGTGGTCGGTGCTGCGCAGGCAGTGGTTGGAGATCGACACGGTCGTGTTGGCGTCCGGCGGGAACCAGACCCGCACGACGTCCGGCGCCAGCGGGATGAGACAGTCGATCAGCCCCGGGCCCTGGTGGCTGAACCCGTTGTGGTCGTTGCGCCAGCAGGTCGAGGTCAGCAGGATGTTGAGCGAGCTCACCGCAGCGCGCCAGGGCAGGGACCGGGCGTGCTGGAGCCACTTGGCGTGCTGGATCGCCATCGACGCCGACACCATCGCGAACGCCTCGTAGGTCGCGAAGATCCCGTGCCGGCCGCTCAGCAGGTAGCCCTCGAGCCAGCCCTGGCACAGGTGCTCGCTGAGCACCTCCATCACGCGGCCATCGGGACCGAGGTGGCGGTCGGTCGGCAGCAGGGGTGCCGACCAGCACCGGTCGGTCACCTCGAACACCGGCTGCAGCCGGTTGCTCGCCGTCTCGTCGGGCGAGAACAGCCGGAAGGTGCCGCCCCCGTCGGGTCGGGTGTCGGCGGCATACGTGTCCCGCAGCAGCCGGCCCAGGGAGAGGGTGTTCTCGAACCAGACGGTCCCCCGGTCGGCGACGTCGATCTCGTATGCCGTGTGCTCGGGAAGGGCCAGCTCGGCCCGCAGCCGCCCCCCGTTGGCGTACGGGCCGGCCGACATCCGCAGGTCGCCCTCGGGTGCCAGCGCGCGCAGCTCGGGCGCCAGCCGGCCGTCGGCGTCGAACAGGTCCTCGGGCCGGTAGGAGCGCAGCCACTCCTCCAGCATGGCCAGGTGCGCGGGGTTCTCGGCGAGGCCGGACAGGGGCACCTGGTGGGCCAGGTTGGTCCCCTCGATCTGGATGCCGTCGACGACCTTGGGCCCGGTCCACCCCTTCGGGGTGCGCAGGATGATCGCCGGCCACTGCTGGCGCTCCGCGACGGACGTGGCCCCGTCCGCCCGTGCGGCGGCCTGGATCACCCGGATCCGGTCGTGGGCCGAGGCGAGTGCGGCCTCCAGCTGCGGGAAGACCAGCCGAGGGTCGTCGCCGCCCACCGTCACCGGCTCCCAGCCCTGGCTGCGCAGGTAGGCCTCCACGTCGGCGTCGTCGGTCCGGCCGAGCACGGTCGGACCGGAGATCTTGTAGCCGTTGAGGTGCAGGATCGGCAGCACGGCACCGTCGTGCCGGGGGTTGAGGAAGGTCGGCAGCCGCCAGCTCGCCGCAAGGGGCCCCGTCTCGGCCTCCCCGTCGCCGATGACGCACGCCACGACGAGGTCGGGATGGTCCATCGCGGCGCCTCCGGCGTGGACGAGGGCATACCCGAGCTCACCGCCCTCGTGGATGCTGCCCGGTGTCTGGACCGAGACGTGGCTGGGGATGCCACCGGGGCTGGAGAACTGGCGGAACAGGCGCCGCAGGCCCTCGGCGTCGTCGCCGATGGCGGGATAGATCTCGCTGTAGGTCCCCTCGAGCCACGCGGAGGCGACGAGGGCAGGGCCGCCGTGGCCGGGTCCGGTGACGTACAGCCAGTGGCTGTCGGTCTGCCGGATCCGCCGGTTGAGGAGGGCATAGATCATCGACAGGCCGGGGCTGGTGCCCCAGTGCCCGAGGAGCCGTGGCTTGATGTGGTCCAGGGTGAGCGGTTCGCGCAGCAGGGCGTTGCCCTGCAGGTAGATCTGACCCACGGTGAGGTAGTTCGCGGCGGCCCACCAGCGCAGGTCGAGGTCGAGGTCGGAGTCGGGATAGGACAGGACGGTCGTCGGCTCGGGCACTGCACCAGCCGACCACCTCGACGTCCCGCACCGCAAGGGTCATTGGTCCTGGCGATCCGGACGCTCCTGGTCCGGTCGAACGTGGCTGGTGTCCCCGGACCTGCTCAGTCCCGCAGCCGCGCCTCGAACAGGGCTCGGACCACGTCGTTACGGCGCAGCAGGTCGAGGGCGTAGGCCGCATGTCCGGGTGTGTACCCGTTGCCGACGAGCATCCGTACGTCGGCCGCGACCCCCTCGGCCCCCAGCGCCGCGGCCGCGAAGTTCGTCGCCATCGAGAAGAAGATGACCGTGCCGCCCTGTGCGGTGGACAGGATCGCGGGCTGCTCGCACCCCGGCACGTCGACGCAGACGACGGTGAGGTCGGCCGGGCCTCCGGCAGCGCAGACCGCGTCGGACAGGCCGAGCGGCGAGCGGGCGTCGGCCCGGACGACCGCGTCAGCGAGGCCGGACCCCTCGAGCAGGACGGCCTCCCGCTCGTCGGGGACGACGGCGATCCGCCGGCCGGCACCGGCGTCGGCCGCCGCGGCGAGCGACAGCGAGCCGGACTTGCCGGCACCGCCGAGCACGAGGACCGACGGGGTGCGGCCGCGCGCGGCATACTCCCGCACCACCTGCGCCACGAGCGCCGGTGCCCCGCAGACGTCCATGACCATGAGCGCGAGGTCCGGCACGAGGTCCTCGGGCAGGACGGCGGCGATCGACCGGCCGAAGAGGATGGCGTGCCCGGCGGCGGGGGCCCGCTCGGACCGGCCGTCCCACCGGCACAGGTCGTCGGTGAGGAGCAGCGGGGTGAGCGACAGGGAGACGAGGGTGGCCACCTTGTCCCCCACGGCCAGGCCGAGCGGCGAGTCCGGGCCCACCTCCGCGACGGTGCCGATGAGCATGCCGCCCGATCCGGTGACCGGGTTCTGCAGCTTGCCGCGCTCGGCGACGATCGCCAGCACCTCGGCACGGATCGCCGCACCGTCGAGCTGACCCCCGGTCGTGTGCTTCTGCGCCAGCTGGCGGTAGGACGCGGCGTCCAGGTTGAGCGTGTCGACGTCGATCCGCACCTCGTCCGGCCACAGCTCGGGCCGGTTGTCCAGCCGCCGGGCGGCCTGTGGCATCGCCGAGCCGGCCGGGTCCAGGACCCTGTGCAGACCGACCGGCGAGGACGGTCGCCTTGACACGGTGCTCACAGATACTCCCGTTCTCTCCGGCTTGGACAACAGATATTGCGGTCCGGTACAGGGTTGAGCGTAGATCATCCCGTAACATGGTGGCATGAGTACTCCAATGGCGCAGCCGTACAGCTACCGTCGTCGTCCGCTCGTCGAGCCGGACTGGCGTCGGCTGCCCGGCTGGCGGGACGTCACCCAGACACAGTGGGCCAGCGCCCAGTGGCAGCGCGCCCACTGCGTGAAGAACGTCAGGCAGCTCCGCGAGGTCATGGGCGACCTGCTCTCGGAGGTGTTCTACGCCGACCTCGAGCGCGACCAGGCGCAGCGGGCCACGATGTCGATGCTCCTGCCTCCGCAGATGCTCAACACGATGGTCCCGGCCACGGACTCCCCCATGCCCGCGGCCGGCACGGCGTACACCCGGGCCTTCATGGCCGACCCGGTGCGCCGGTACATGCTCCCGGCGTTCTCCGACCGGCGCACCGACTGGCCGAGCCACCCGCACGCGACGCGCGACAGCCTGCACGAGCACGACATGTGGGCGGCCGAGGGACTGACCCACCGCTACCCCACCAAGGTCCTCGCCGAGCTGCTGTCCACCTGCCCGCAGTACTGCGGCCACTGCACCCGGATGGACCTGGTCGGGAACTCCACCCCGCAGGTGACCAAGCTCAAGTTCGACCTGAAGCCGGTGGACCGGTACGCCGCGATGCTCGCCTACCTGCAGGCCACGCCACAGGTGCGCGACGTCGTCGTGTCCGGTGGAGACGTCGCGAACATGCCGTGGAAGAACCTCGAGGGGTTCCTCATCCGGCTGCTCGAGATCGACACCATCCGCGACGTCCGGCTGGCGACCAAGGCGCTCATGGGCCTGCCGCAGCACTGGCTCGCCGAGGACGTCGTGGAGGGCATGGGGCGGGTGGCGGCGACCGCGCGCTCGCGCGGGGTCAACCTGGCCATCCACACCCACGTCAACGCGGCGCAGTCGGTGACCCCGCTCGTCGCCGAGGCCGCCAAGGCGATGCTGGGTGCCGGCGTCGGTGCCATCCGCAACCAGGGCGTCCTCATGCGCGGGGTCAACGACTCGCCCGAGGCCCTGCTCGACCTCTGCTTCGCCCTCCAGGACGAGGCGATGATCACCCCGTACTACTTCTACATGTGCGACATGATCCCGTTCAGCGAGCACTGGCGGATGTCGCTCGCCGAGGCACAGCACCTCCAGCACGCGATCATGGGATACCTGCCGGGCTTCGCGACGCCCCGCATCGTCTGCGACGTGCCGTTCGTCGGCAAGCGGTGGGTGCACCAGGTCGACGAGTACGACCGCGAGCACGGCATGTCGTACTGGCGCAAGAACTACCGCACCTCCATCGAGGGTGCCGACACCGAGGCGCTGTCCCGCGACTACGTCTACTACGACCCGATCTTCACCCTGCCGGAGTCGGGTCAGGCGTGGTGGCGCTCCCAGGGCGATGCCGCCGCTGCTCACGACGCCGCCGTGGCGTCGGCCGCGGCCAGCCGGGCAGCGTCCCGGCGCGAGGCGTCGCTCGTCTGACGGACGATCTCCCGCACTGCGACGCAGGCCCCGCTAGGTTGGGCATCGTGACTGCCATCCCCCTGCCCCAGCGCCGCGTCCTTGCCGATGTCGTCCCGGGCGGTCTGGTCCGCGACGCCGTCCTCGTCCTCGGCGGCACGACCCTCATCGCCCTGTCCGCCCTGGTGACCGTCCCGTTGCCGTTCACGCCCGTGCCGCTCTCGCTGCAGACCTTTGCGGTCCTGCTGACCGGCGCCGCACTCGGGTTCGCCCGCGGCGGTCTGGCCTCGCTGCTCTACCTCGGCGTCGGCATGGCCGGTGTCGGGTGGTTCGCCCAGGGTGCCTCCGGATGGCACTTCGCCTCCTTCGGCTACATCGTCGGGTTCGTCCTGGCCGGTGCACTCGTCGGCGCCCTGGCCTCCCGGGGTGGTGACCGGACGGTGCCTCGCACCGTGCTCACCATGGTCCTGGGCAACCTGGCGATCTATGCGGCCGGTCTGGTGGGCCTGATGTCGTTCGCACACGTCGGGCTGTCCACGGCCGTGTCCCTCGGCCTGACCCCGTTCCTGTTCGGCGACGGCATCAAGATCGCCCTGGCCGCCGGCCTGCTCCCGGCGACCTGGAAGCTCGCCCGTCGCGTCGAGTCCCGCTGAGCGGGTGACCCAGGACTCCGCGGAGGCGATGGCCCGCGAGGTGACGAGCGGCTCGGGCGCCACCGACGACGCCGAGCTCGACCGCTTCTGGCAGGTCGCCCGGGTCCGGGCCAAGCTCAACCGGCTCCAGGTCTACCTCGGCCCGAACACCATGGACTCCCTGCGCCCCCCGGCGTGGGCGTTCGGCGTCACCCCCACGCAGGCCGATGCGCTGCTCGCGCTCGTGCTGGACGGGACCAAGACGGCCACGGCCGGCGCCCTGTGGGACTACGAGCACGAGGGCGAGGACGTGGCCCGGGTCGGTGACCTGGCCATCCTGCTCGACGGCGGCGGCCAGCCCCGGGCCCTCATCGGGGTCACCGGCGTCCGGGTCGTCCCGTTCCGGCAGGTGAGCGCCGAGCACGCGTATGCCGAGGGCGAGGGGGACCGCTCGCTGGCCCACTGGCGCGCGGTCCATGAGCAGTTCTTCACCGAGGTCGCCACCCACGGCAAGGGGTTCTCCCTCGACATGCCGGTCGTCTGCGAGACCTTCGAGGTCCTCTACCAGACCTGTGACGTGCTGCTGCCTGGCTCAGGAGCGCCGAAGGTACCTCACTGAGGTGGACGGCCGCGAACACCAGCACCAGCCCGACGTTCACCACGAGTCGGGGCCGGGCGTCGTTCCGGCACGGCGGGTACGGCTTGGACCGAGGCGCGCCGTCATCCGGTCAGGGCTTGCGCGGGGGCCGGGGGAAGAACATCGGGACCCGCTCGGCGTATGCCGGGTAGCCCGGCCGCTCCATCATCGTCCTCTCCAGCAGCTTCGCACCCGTGACGTTGCGGATGAAGAAGGTCATCGCCACCGGGGAGAGGACCATGATTGCACCGAGCCAGCCGGAGTCGGCAGCGATGAGCCACAACCCCCACCACAGGCAGGCGTCGCCGAAGTAGTTGGGGTGCCGGGTCCAGCCCCACAACCCGCGGTCCATCACCGTTCCCCTGGCCGCCGGGTCGGCCCGGAAGGCGGCCAGCTGGGCGTCACCGACGGCTTCGAAGGCCAGTCCCACGGCCCAGACCAGGATGCCCAGGGCCGCGAGCCAGGACAGCGAGCGACCACTGACCGCCGCGACCTGGACGGGCAGCGAGATGAACCACAGGGTGGCCCCCTGGGGCGCCAGCACACGGCGGACGATCCCGCCCTTGCCTTCGCTCTTGATCACCTCGTAGCGCGGGTCCTCGCCGTGCCCCCGACCGCGACGCAGGATGTGCGACGCCAGCCGCAGTCCCCACACACCGACCAGCAGCACGAACACCAGCCGGCGCCACAGGTTGCCGTCACCCACGACTGCGGCGACGACGGCGACGGCGACGAAGCCGGCTCCCCAGGTGACGTCGACGACCGACCAGCGGCCGGCCCGGCGAGCAGCGAGAGCCGTCAGGGCCATGGCCGCGGCGACCGTCGCCGCGCACGCGGCGAGGACCACCCATGCCGAGCCGGTCACCAGTCACGCCTCCACGGCATACCGGAGGCGCCGTCGTCGCCCCTGCGCACGGCGAGGATCTGGTCGACCCCCATCCGTCCGTCCCGGAAGGCCTGCGCCCCGCCGACGAGGTAGAGCCGCCAGACGCGCAGACCCTCCTCCCCGATCAGCTCGCGGACGCGGTCGGCGTGGGACTCCAGCTGCTCGATCCAGTCCTCGACCGTGCGGACGTAGTGCTCGCGCAGCCCGTGGACGTCGCGGACCTCCAGGCCACCGGCCTCGACCAGCTCGACGGTCTCCCCCACCGGGCGCATGTACATGTCGGGAGCGATGAAGGCCTCGATGAACGGTCCGCCGCCGGGGTGGCGACCACGCCGGGACATCTGCTGGACGAGCACCCTTCCCTCGGGCCGGACGTTGCGCCGCAGCACCTCGACGTAGGCCGGATAGTTGGCCCGGCCGACGTGCTCCCCCATCTCCAGGGAGGCGACCGCGTCATAGGGGCCGTCGTCCACCGCGCGGGAGTCCTGGAGCCGGATCCGGACGCTGTCCGCCAGGCCGCGCTCGGCGATCCGGGCGTCGATGAAGGCCTTCTGCTCGGCCGATATGGTCACCCCGGTGACCCTGGCGCCGAAGTGCTCCGCGGCATACAGGGACAGTGACCCCCACCCGCAACCGACGTCGAGCAGGTGCATCCCGGGCTGCAGCCCGAGCTTGCGGCAGACCAGGTCCAGCTTGGCGCCCTGGGCCTGCTCCAGGGTCGTCTCGGGCCCCGCGTAGTAGGCGCACGAGTAGGCCAGGCGGGGGTCCAGGATGAGGGAGTAGAACTCGTTGGACAGGTCGTAGTGGTGGCTGATCGCGCTGCGGTCCCGGCCCGGGGAGTGCAGCCGGCCACGGAGCCGGGCCTGGCTGGCCGGGGGCGCCGGTGCGCGGCCGAGCCCGGCCACCGACACGACGGCCCTGACCATCCGAGCCAGGGCACGCGGGTCGGGGCGACGCCCGGCCAGTCCCCGGCGCGCACCCACCGTGCGCAGGTGGGTCAGCGTCGCGTCGACGTCGCCCGCCAGGTCGATCTCGCCAGTGACGTAGGCCTGCGCCGCGCCGAGCTCGCCCGGGTGCCAGAGCAGCCGGCGCAGGGCGTCCGGTGAGTTCAGGGCGACCCGGGGAGCATCCTCCGGTCCCGCGACCGAGCCGTCCCACGCGTCCAGACGGACCGGCAGCTCGCCGACGACGGGGCGCAGGGCGGACGCCAGGGTCGGCGCCACACCCGGCCTCGCGGTCGCCCGGGTCCGGTCGATGGTGTCGCTCATGCCGCTCCGTCCCTGCTGAGGACGAGCTGCTGCACGTCCAGGTAGGCGGACGCGAAGCCGGCCCGGGAGTACTCCAGGTAGAAGTGCCACATCCGGGTGAAGACGTCGTCGAAGCCGAGCGCCAGAACCTGCTCCCGAGCGGCGAGGAACGCCTC
>JAICMC010000080.1 GCA_025929465.1 Nostocoides sp. | reverse complement strand
GCCGTCCCGGCCGGCGGCCTGGGCCTGTGCCGCCAGCTGAAGTCCGAGATCTACGACTGCCCGCCGGTCCTCGTGCTGACCGGACGTCCGCAGGACGCGTGGCTGGCCACGTGGTCCTTCGCCGACCACGCGGTCCCGCACCCGCTCGACGCCCTGGCCCTGGCGAACGGCGTTGCAGACGTCGTTCGCGGCACCGTCCGGGCCTGAGGGTGTCCGACCGCGATCCGGCCACCCCGACGTGGCCGGACCTGTTGACGTCGCTCATCGACGGTCGCGACCTCGGCGACGGGGAGGCCCGCTGGGCCATGGACGAGGTCATGTCCGGCGCCGCCAACCCGATCCAGGTGGCCGGCTTCCTCGTCGCCCTGCGAGCCAAGGGTGAAACCGTCACCGAGCTGCGAGCACTGGCCGACGTCATGCTCGAGCACGCCCACCGGATCCAGGTCCCCGGCCCCTGCCTCGACATCGTCGGGACCGGCGGCGATCGCCAGCACACCGTCAACATCTCCACGATGGCGGCCCTCGTCATCGCGGGGTGCGGTGTCACGGTCGTCAAGCACGGGAACCGGGCCGCGTCCTCGTCCTCGGGATCGGCCGACGTGCTGGAGGCCCTCGGCGTCGACCTGTCGCTGCCCCCGGAGCAGGTGGCTCGGCTCGCGACCGACGTCGGGATCACGTTCTGCTTCGCCCAGGCCTTCCATCCCTCCTTCCGGCACGCAGCGCCGGCCCGCAGCGGTCTGGGCATCGCCACTGCCTTCAACGTCCTCGGGCCGCTCACCAACCCGGCTCAGCCCGGGTATGCCGCCGTCGGCGTCGCGGACGCACGGATGGCTCCGCTCATCGCCGGCGTCCTGGCCGAGCGAGGAGGACGAGCGGTGGTCTTCCGCGGCGACGACGGTCTGGACGAGCTGAGCATCGCCGACACCTCGACGTTGTGGTGGGTTGCCGACGGGGCGGTCGCCGTGCACCCGGTTGCCCCCGAGGACGTGGGTCTGACGCGAAACCCGTTGTCGTCACTGCGTGGTGACGACGCGGCATACAACGCGGGGGTGGCGCGGGCCGTGCTGGCCGGGGATCGGACGCCGGTCCGGGACGCCGTCGTCTACAACGCCGGCGCGGCCCTGGCGACCGCTTCCGGGGCCCGCGTCACGTCGACGGCGGACGTGCTGAGCGCGATCCGGGCGGGGATGGAGCGGGCCGCCGTGGCCATCGACTCCGGTGCCGCGAGCGGCGTCCTGGACCGTTGGGTGGCCGCCTCGCGGGCCTGACGACCGGTCCGAGACGGTGGGCGGGCCCGTCGCGGGGCGACAGCCGACAGCCCTCCGCGGGTCCACGGAGGGCTCGTGGACCCGCGGAGGGTGTCCGCCGGTGGGTGGGGCGTCTCCCACCGGGAGGTCAGGGTCCCGGAACCAGGGCCACGGTCCACATGATCGCCGAGCTGCCGGCGGCGTTGGTCGTCGCGGTGAGGCCGCCGTAGCTGGGCGAGGCCGGCAGCGGGCCACCGGAGTCGCCGACCAGGGCGCTGACATGTCCGGTCCCGGTGCCGTAGGAGGTGTCCCGGGACACGACCGCCGACGGTGCGGTCCATGCGGTGGTCGTCGAGGACTTGTCCGACCAGAACGACACGACCCAGTCGCCTGCCGCGGCGAGGCGTACCACGGGCGTGGTGTGTGCAGACTTGCTCGTGCTGTCGACCTTGCGGGAGTGGGCAGCCACCCCTCCTGAGGAGGTGTTGATGCCGGAGTAGGCGACCAGGGTGAGGTCGAGGTTGGCGCTCGCGGACAGGGTGACGGTCAGCGGCTTGCCGAGGTCCTTCGCTGCGGCGGTCCTGCGCAGGACGGTGCTGGACATCGACTGCGACCCGCCAACCGTGGCGTTGCCCACCTGGACCCATCCTGACGGCTTGTTCACAGTCGGGGAACTGCTGCCGACCGTGACGTACAGGAGCATGGTGTCTCCGGACTTGACCGTCGACGGGATGGTCACGGTTGCCTGCCGACCGGTGACCGTGGCATGGGTCGAGCCGTGGAAGGTGATCCCTCCGGTGGCCGGGCTGACGGTGAGGGTCTGGGTGGCGGTGTTGGTCTGGCCGGCGGTGTCGGTGACGGTGACGGTGACGGTGTAGCTGCCGGCGGTGGGGTAGGTGTGGGTTGCGGTGGGGGTGGCCTGGGCGGGGGTGGTCGCTCCGTCGCCCCAGGCGAAGGCGTAGCTGGTGATGCCGTGGTCGTCGGTGGAGGCCGAGGCGTCGGCGGTGACGGTCAGCGGTGCGGTGCCGGTGGCGGGGGACAGGGTCAGCGCGGCGGTGGGCGGGTTGTCCACCGGAGAGCCGGAGGGCTGGAACTCGAACGCACCGCGGTCGTCGTAGGTCCGCACGCCGACGCCTGTGTCGGAGGTCGCCGGGTCGTCGACCCGGGGGTTGCCCTCGTAGTCGGTGGCCGGCTCACCAGGGGCATCGGAGTCGGCGCTGTCGATGGCGGGTGAACCCGAGGTGAGATGGAAGTCCCCGGAGGCCGGTGCGCGCCACTTGGGGTCGGCCTGCAGCCCGTGCGCCGCTTGGCCGGTGGCCGCTTGGAACGCCGCGAGCGAGGTGTAGCCGTTTTGGCCCCACGTGTACTGCACGGTCCCAGCGGTCAGCCAGACCAGGTTGTAGTCGACGGTCGAGCCGGACTCCGACGTAGTGTCCACCCTGATGTTGGACGTGGTCCGCGGGCTGTTGATGCCGTTGTCCACGCTGAGGTTGTTCCGAATCAGGACACCCGTCGAGGTGCCCTCCGCGTTGATGCCGGCCGTGACGTTGTGGTAGACGCTGTTCCCGACGATCATCTGGTTGGTGGCGTTGAGGTCGTCGATCCCGTGGTCACCGTTGCCGTAGCTGATGTTGCCGACGACCAGGTTGTCGTGAGCGCCGGTGTAGAACTGAAGGCCCGAGTCCTCGTTGGCGTAGCTCAGGTTGTTCCGCACGGTGTTCGGGCCGCTCCGCACGTCGATGCCCGGGGCAGCACGCTGCCACCCCTGGGCGTTGGCAAAGGTCGTGTTGCCGCTCACCATGTTCCCGGTGCTGTTGTTCGTCAGCAGGATCCCCGCGTCGCTGTTGTGGTCGGTCGTGTTGTTGGTGACGGCCGAGCCGGTCGTGCTGTTGAGGTAGATGCCGGCGCTGTTCCGGCCCTGCTGCGGCAGCCCGGCCCCGGTGACGTGGTTGCCGGCGAGGGTGATGTTGGAGGAGCCGAACACGTAGATGCCGTACGCCGCCGTGTTGCTCACGGTGAACCCCATCACGGTGATGTAGCTGCGGCCGGAGATGGTGAATCCATGGGATGTCGTCGCCGACCCGCCTGTCACGGTCACCCCGGGAGCAGCGGAGAACGTGATCGGGTTGCCGACCGTGCCCGAGCGGCCCTCGTTGATGTCCTCCGCGTAGGTGCCGGCGGTCACCCGCACCGTGTCGCCGGCCAGCGCCGCCTTGGATCCCTGGCCGATGGTGCAGAAGGGCTGGTCCTGCGTGCCGGGGCCAGTGTCCGTGCAGCCGGCATTGGTGTTGTCCACGAAGTACGTGGAGCCGGCGGCGAACGCCGGGGACGGCAGGGCGACGATGCCGAACGCGGTAGCCAGAGCCACGACGAAGCCCAGGAGGGAACTGCGACGGGTGTTCTTCAACGAAGCAGACAAGGCATCCCCTGGTGGGTGATGGCCCGGGCGGGAGGACCGGGGCGGTGGCGGACCGAACGAGCGTGCTTCTCCCATGCGAAGCACACCCGAGCTTGGCCCGCAGCGGCTCCATCAGCTGCAGCGTTGGCCCCTCACCCTTTTGCAGGAGGGCATGCCCTCCTGCTGCTCGGCGCTCGCGCCGACGGTCGGTTCAGTCCTCGATGCCGAGGCTGAAGGCCGCCTCGAGGTCGTGTCGGCTGTACGTACGGAAGGCGATGTGGGTGGAGGTGCCGCGCACCCCGCGCACCTTGTTGAGGGTCCCGGCGATGACGCCGTGCAGCTGTTCGTGCTCGCGGACCCGCACCATGGCGATGAGGTCGGCATCACCGGTGACCGAGTAGACCTCGGTGACGCCCTCGATCTCGGTGATGGCCTCGGCCACTTCGGGGATCTTGTCGACGTCAGCGGTGATGAGGACGATGGCGGTGATCACGAGCCGAGTCTATTGGAGCCCGTATGCCGGTTCCGCTGAGCTCACGCGCTCACGCGCTCAGGAGCTCACGCGCTGGCGACGAAGCCCGCCACCTCCCGGCGAGCGGCGGCCAGCGGCTCCAGCTCGGCGCAAGCCGCACCCAGGCCGCCCACCGGGCAGGACCACTCGCCATCGAGGTGCACCACCCGAACGCCGGGCGACTCCAGCCAGCGCAGGATCTTGTCGGTCTCCTCCGGCAGCCCAGCGGGGGCCGGGGCGCAGCCCGCAGGGACGACCTCGGCGCTGGCCTGGAGGGCGACGACATAGGGCATCGGGTCTGCGGCACGGGGGGAGTGGCTGCTGGCCGCGAGCCGTCCGTAGCGCACGCAGACGAGGTCCCAGCCGCCACGGATCGAGGGACGGGCGGCGACGAGCTCCCGGCTGCGGGCCAGCGGCTCGATCCGCTGGGCGCGAGCCACCCCTCGGACGAGGGCCATGACCCGGTCGCGCAAAGTGCCGGCGTCCTCGAAGCGCTCCTGCTCGGACAGCGCCCGTAGCCGGCCGGTGAGCGCCTGCATGACGCGACGACCGTCGCCAGCGAGCAGGGCGACGGCCTCCTCGACGACCGCGGCATACGAGTCCAGGCTCTGCGCCCCGGTGCACGGGGCGCCGCAACGGCCCATCTCGGCCAGCGCGCAGGCGCTGGAGAAGCGGCTCACCGACAGCCGCTTGGTGCACTGCCGCAGCGGCAGCACCTCGTGGACGGCGGCGATCGCGGACTCGGCGGACACCCGGGAGTGGAACGGGCCGACATAGCGCGCACCGTCGGCGCGCACCCGTTGGACCACCGACAGACGGGGAAACGGCTCGACGGTCAGCTTGACCCACTGGGCGCGCTCGGGCCGCGTCGAGCGCCGGTTGTAGCGCGGCTTGTGCTCGGCGATGAGCCGCAGCTCGCGGACCTCGGCCTCCAGCGTCGTGGCGCAGACGACGGGCGTCACCGACGCGGCCAGGCGGACCATCTCACCCATCCGGGAGCGCTTCTCCGACGCGGTGAAGTAGGACCGGACGCGGGTGCGGATGTCGATGGAGGTGCCGACGTACAGGACCCGGCCGCGGTCGTCCTTGAACACGTAGACCCCCGGAGCCGAGGGCAGCCCGTCGGCGAGCCAGCGCTTGCGGCGCGTGGCAGGGGTGACCCGGGACGTGTAGGCGGCCAGCTCCTCCAGGGTGTGCACTCCGAGCGGACCGACCCGCTCGATGAGCCCGTGCAGCACGTCGACCGTTGCCCGCGCGTCGTGCAGAGCCCGGTGGTCCGGTGTCGTCTGCGCCCGGAAGAGGACGGCGAGGTTGGACAGCTTGTGGTTGGGCACCTCGTCGCGGGTGACCAGCTGCCGGGCCAGGTGGACCGTGTCGAGCACCTGGTTGCCGGGCCACCGGTGCCCGGTCTGGGCGGCCGCCGCCTTGAGGAAGGAGATGTCGAAGCCGGCGTTGTGGGCCACGAGGACGGCGTCGCCGGCGAACTCCAGGAAGGCGGGCAGGGCGGACTGGATGCGGGGCGCGGACCGGACCATGGTGTCGGTGATCCCGGTGAGGACCTGGATGAACGCGGGGATCGGCTCGCCGGGGTGGACGAGGGTCTGGAACTCGCCGAGCACCTCGCCGCCGCGGACCTTGACCGCGCCGATCTCGGTGATGCCGCAGTCGCGCGAGCTTCCACCGGTCGTCTCCAGGTCGACGACGACGAAGGTGACACCGGCGAGCGGGGTCCCGAGGTCGTCGAGGGTGGCCTGGATCATCGGCATACCGGCGACGCTAGGTCCGACCCCCGACACGCCACGCGAGGCGCGCTGGCCACCCGGTTCACAACTGCCCGATTGCTACCGTGCCACACGGCAGCAATCGGGCAGTTGTGAACAAGGGGTGAGGAGCATGACGCGCTACACGCACGGGCACCACGCCTCGGTCGTGGCTGCCCATGCGAGGAGGACGGCCGCCGACTCCGCCGCATACCTGCTCCCTCACCTGGCTCCCGGGGCGAGCGTCCTGGACGTCGGCTGCGGGCCGGGGTCGGTCACCCTGGACCTCGCCGCGGCGGTCGCGCCCGGGGTCGTCGTCGGGATCGAGCCGGGGGGTGAGGTCCTGCGGGTCGCCCGCGACGCCGCGGCCGAGCGCGGGGACGCGACGACGCGGTTCGAGCACGCGGACGTGATGGACCTGCCGTATGCCGCCGCGAGCTTCGACGTCGTCCACGCCCACCAGGTCCTCCAGCACCTCGCCGACCCGGTGGGGGCACTGCGGCAGATGCGTCGCGTCTGCCGGCCCGGCGGGCTCGTCGCGGTCCGGGATGCCGACTACGGTGCGATGACCTGGTGGCCGCCGACCGAGGGGATGACGGCGTGGCTCGCGACGTACCGCGAGCTGGCTCGGCGCAACGGCGCCGAGCCGGACGCGGGGCGGCGGCTGCTCTCCTGGGCGCTCGAGGCCGGGCTCGACGAGGCACAGGGGTCGGCATCGACGTGGTGCTACGCGACGCCCGAGGCGCGCCGCTGGTGGTCGCAGTCGTGGCAGGCGCGGGCCCAGGAGTCGGCCTTCGCGGAGCAGGCCCGCGAGGCCGGGCGCAGCGAGGCCGACCTGGAGGCGTATGCCGCGGGCTGGCGGGAGTGGGGAGCGGCCCCTGACGGCTGGTTCGTCGTCGTCCACGGCGAGGTCCTCGCCCCGGTCTGAGCGGTGGTCGGGCACGCTGTCGGTGGTCGCGCCTAGCGTTGGTCGCAACGACAACGAAGGGAGCACGCCATGGAGCCGATGAGCGTCGACTGCACGACCTGCCCGGCGCGTGACGTCCACTGCGACGGCTGCATGGTCATGGCCATGGCACGGCTGCCGGTCATCGACCGGGAGGCTGCGCCGCAGGGGCTCCAGCTCGTCCTGGACGCCGAGGACCGGGCCTGTGTGGACCGGTTCGTGGCGTGTGGGCTGCTGTCGCCGACCGGAGGCCGGGAGGTCCGCGTCGTGTCCGACCCCCACACCGGCTGGCAGGAGCAGGTCGGCTGAGAGGCGGCGTCGCGGGCGCACCTAGCATGACCGGGTGACCCACCGGCAACCGGCGACCACGCTCGGGCGGTCGTCAGCAGCCCCTGCCGAGGACCCGGCCGCGCGGCCGGCGCTGCCCACGCGCAGGGCACTGCTGGCGGGTGGACTCGGCACGGCGCTGACGTCCGGGTGCACGGGCGACCCGCCGTCGCCGGCACCGCCCTTGGCCTCGACCCCGGCCTCGGGCGCGGGGGCCGCGACGACCGATGCCGGGTCGGGGCGAGCCGCGGCCCTGGGCACCCTGCTCCAGGCCAGGGCCCGTGCGATCACCGAGCACGACCGCGCCGCCTTCGCCGCCACCCTGGCCGACCCCCGGTCCGCCTACGGCAGAAGGCAGCTGGCGGCATACGACGCGATGCAGCTGCTGCCCCTCGCCGAGGTGGGGTACGGCCCCGTGCGGGCGGGCCCTGCGTTGTCGACCGACCGGGCCGCTGCGCTCGGCCCCGGGGCGTGGGTCGCGCGGGTCGAGGGTCGCTACCGGTTCAGCGGCTACGACACCGGGCCGCGCACCTACGACACCTGCCTCACGGCGGTGCCGACGAGCGCCGGCTGGCGGCTGGCTGACGACGCCGACGGGAGCAGCCAGCCGCAGCCGTGGGACCTTCCCGGGCTGCGGGTCGTCCACACCCCGACGAGCCTGGTCATGGGCAACGTCCCCCAGGCGACGCTGCGGTCCTACCTGGCTGCCGTCGACGGGGCCGTCACCCGCGTGGACTCGTTCTGGAAGCGGCCCTGGCCGCGCCGCCTCGTCGTCGTCGCGCCGGACACCGTCGCGCAGCTGCAGGCCCAGCTGAGCACCCACGAGGGGGACGTCAGCCAGGTGGCGGCGTTCACCGATGGGGTGGTCGGCGCTGCCTCGACGGCCCACAGCGACCGGATCGTCGTCAACCCGCAGGCCTTCGCCGACCTGTTGCCGGCCGGGCGCACGGTTGTGCTCACCCACGAGTCGACCCATGTCGCCGTGCGCGCGTCCCTGCCCGGACGGGTGCCGCTGTGGGTGTCCGAGGGAACCGCCGACCTCGTCGGATACAGCACGGTCCGGCTCCCGGACGTCCGGATCGCCGGAGCTCTCGTGGCCCGGGTCAAGGCGTCGGGCATGCCCCGGGGGCTGCCGATGGACGCCGAGTTCGACGCCGCCACGACGACGATCGCGCCGGTCTACAACCAGGCCTGGCTGGCTGTCCGGCTCATCGACCGGTCCGTGGGGGCTCAGGGGTTGACCCGGTTCTATGCGGCGTGCGCCAGTGGCGGCTCGGACAGCGACGTCGTCGCCGCCACCGAGAAGGCCTTCCACGACGTCCTGCACACCACCCAGGCCCAGTTCACGACCCGGTGGCGGACCGAGGTCCGCCGGTTGACCGGCGGGTGACGGCGGGCGCGGTCCCAGCCCCGCCCGGTGAGGCGACCGGTTCCCGCACCTCCTACCGGGCGGGAGGTGTCGTGACCACAGCATCGTCGGCGCGGTAACCGGCCCGGTCAGGGGTCCGGGTGGCGGCGAGCGAGGCTGCGACGAGGGCGGCGCTGAGCCAGAACTGGTTGTAGAAGGCCTGCTTGTTGACCAGGTTGGCGACGAGCAGGACGAAGGCCAGCCAGCGGAGCAGCTCGGCGAGACAGGGTTGGCGACGCCACACCAGGACGACGGCCACGGCGAGCACGCCGAGGACGACCAGACCGGTGAGCCAGAACGGCAGGGCCACCCCGAACTGGTTGAGCGCCAGGAGGTACCACGTGTTGGCGAACCGGATCGGGTGGAAGCCGACGAGCAGGGTGACCGTGTCGTGGACGAAGTCCGAGGGGCTCCAGAGGAACCACGGCACGATGAGCGCCCCGGTCAGCGCACCCGTGGCCACCGTCCGGCGCACGCCGAACGGGCGCCACACGAGCAGGATCGGCAGCAGCAGGGCAAGGTGCTGCTTGCTCGCGCAGGCGAAGGCGAGCGGCACGACGGCCAACCAGGACCGGTCGCGGTCGACGAGGACCGCCCACCAGACGACCGCGGCGAACAGCAGTGGCTCGGTCCAGGCCTGGTCCACCTGGGTGAGCGTCCCGGGGGCGAGGGCGAGCAGGGCGATGCCGTATGCCGCGGGCCACCGGCCGCGGCCAAGTTGCCACACGCCGGCGAAGGCGAGCACGGACCAGAACAGGAGGGCCCAGCGCACGTCGCCGAACAACCACCGCCCGGGTGCCAGCAGGACAGAGGTCCACGGCAGGTAGGTGAAGGCGTCCTTGATGCCGGGGGAGTCCACCCAGGTCATCGCGTACATGTTCTGGCCGTGGAGCAGTCCGTCTGCGGACTGTTGGAGGGTGACCCAGACATCGATCCGGGGCGAGTGGTCGGCGAGGACGGCAGTGGCCGAGGTCGCGGCATACGCGAGGACGCCGACCCCGCCCACGGCCGCCGGCGCCCAGCGACGGGACCGGACCGGACCGGCTACGAGCGCCGCCGCGACCAGCGCGCCGACGACGAGCAGGGCGACGGCGACCGACCGGGCCGTCCCACGGACGTAGGAGAACATCGGGACCGCCAGCAGGACCCCGGCCGAGCCGACGAGCGTGAACGCCACGGCCGCCGGGTGCAGCCGCAGCGACGAGCGCCGCCACAGCCAGGCCCCGAGCCCGACCGCCGCCACCGTGAGCGACACGACGATGACCACCCGGAACCGCACGACGCTCCACTGGAGCATCGCGAAGGCGAGCAGCCAGAGCGCCGCGAAGAGGAGCCCGGGCAGGGGGACCGAACGCTTCACCCGCCGTACAACGCCTCGACCTCGTCCGCGAAGTCACGCATGATGACGTTGCGCTTCAGCTTGAGCGACGGCGTGAGATAGCCGTTCTCCTCGGTGAAGTCGGTCTCCAGCACGGCGAACTTGCGGACCGACTCGGCCTTGGACACGGCCAGGTTGGCGTCATCGACGGCCTGCTGCAGCGCGGCGAGGACGACCTCGTTGGTCCTGGCCCGCTCAGCAGTCAGGCCGCTGAGCCCGTTGTTGGAGGCCCAGCCGGGCAGCATCTCCTCGTCGAGGGTGACCAGGGCCGCGATGAACGGCTTCTGGTCGCCGACGACGAGACACTGCGACACGAGCGGGTGGGCGCGGATGCGGTCCTCGAGCACGGCGGGCGCGACGTTCTTGCCGCCGGCGGTCACCAGGATCTCCTTCTTGCGACCGGTGATCCGCAGGAAACCGTCGCCGTCGAGCTCGCCGACGTCACCTGTGTGCAGCCAGCCGTCCTTGACTGCCTCAGCCGTCGCGGCCGGGTTGCCGTGGTAGCCGGTGAAGACGTTGATCCCCTTGATCAGGATCTCGCCGTCGTCGGCGATGCCGATCCGCACGCCGGGGAGCGGGAGTCCGACGGTTCCGATCTTCATCCGGCCGGGGAGGTTGACCGTGGCCGGGGCGGTGGTCTCGGTGAGGCCGTAGCCCTCCAGGATGGTCACGCCGATGCCGCGGAAGAAGTGGCCCAGGCGGGTCCCGAGCGGTGCTCCGCCGGACACGGCATACGCGACCTGCCCGCCCATGGCCGCCCGCAGCCGGGCGTAGACGAGCTTGTCGAACACGGCGTGCCGGGCCTGGAGCGTCCACGTGGTGTGTCCGTTGTCGAGGGACTCCGACCAGGCGATGGCAGTCGCCGCCGCGAGGGCGAAGATCCTGCCCCTGCCGCTGCTCGTGGCCTGGGCCTCGGCGGAGTTGTAGATCTTCTCGAAGACCCGGGGGACGGCCAGGATGAAGGTCGGCCTGAAGACGACGAAGTCCGCGAGCAGGTTCTTGATGTCGAAGGAGTGGCCCATCCGCACCTCGGCCTCGAGCGCCAGGACCTCGATGAACCGGGCGAAGACGTGGGCGAGGGGGAGGAACAGCAGCGTGGCGGACCCGGTGGCCCGGACCACCTCGGCCAGCTGGTCCGCGCTGTTCTCCGCGACGTCGAGGAAGTTGCCGTGGCTGAGCACGACTCCCTTGGGCCGGCCCGTGGTACCCGAGGTGTAGATCAGGGTGGCCGGACTGGTCCGGTCCAGGCCCTCGCGCGCGGCGATGAGGGCCTGGTCGGCGACGTCGGCTCCCGCAGCGGTGAGCGAGGCGACAGCGCCCTCATCCAGGACCCAGACGTGCTGGAGCCCCGAGGCCTCTGCCCGGACCTGCTCGAGGGTCGCGCGGTGGGCGGCTGACTCGATGATCGCTGCGACCGCGCCGGAGTCCTGCAGGACCCACTGGACCTGCTCGGCCGACGAGGTCTCGTAGATCGGCACCGGGACGGCGCCGACGGCCCAGATGGCGCAGTCGGCGAGGGTCCACTCGTAGCGCGTCCTGCTCATGATGGCGACCGTGTCGCCGGTCCGGATGCCGCTCGCCAGGAGCCCCTTGGCCACGGCTGTGACCTCGTCGGCGAACCTGGCCGCGGTGACGTCGGCCCAACCGGACCCGGCCCGCCTGGTGAAGGCGACCCGTCCGGGGCTCCGCTCGGCGTTGCGGAACGCGAGGTCGGCCAGGGTGCGGGCTGCGGTGGCTCGCGAGACCAGGTCGGTGGACGACTCCTGCACGAGGGTCTCCTTCGGGGGGAGGGGCGAGGGCGGTTCCGGGGGCGCAGAGCCGCGCGTCGGCACGAGGCTACTGGGCAGGGCACCGCCCTCCCAACGCCCGGGGGTCGGGCGTGCCCGCATGTACCCTTCGGTCCATGGCCGACCGCACCGAGTCCGACATCACCATTGCCTCCGACGCGGGCTCCGTCCTGGACGTCATCGCCGACTTCGAGG
>JAICMC010000126.1 GCA_025929465.1 Nostocoides sp. | reverse complement strand
GGCTCTCGGCGCGCTGGGCGGGGTCGGCTGGCCGGCCGGGCTGGCGGTGTCCGTGGGCTCAGCCAAGGTGTTGGTGTCCACGGCCTCAGCCGAGCTGGCGGTGTCCGTGGGCTCAGCCAAGGTGTTGGTGTCCACGGCCTCAGCCGAGCTGGCGGTGTCCGTGGGCTCAGCCAAGGTGTTGGTGTCCACGGCCTCAACCGAGCTGGCGGTGTCCACGGTCTCGGTGGAGGTGGTGGGTTCGGTGAGTTCGTCCTGGGATGCCATGGGTGGCGCCCTTCCACGGTCCCCGTGCGGCCCCACACCCGATGGTCTGCACCATCCGCCGACCGGCGGCCGGTCGATGTTGATCAGGTCGAGGCGGCGCCCCGGCCCGGAAGTCGGTAGGTCTCCCCCGGCGCGGCTCGCGAGGCTCGCGGCACCGTTCAGGGGGCGACGCCGTCCCGGTCGGCAGCCAGTGGATCAGCCACCTCGGCGTTTGCGTTCAGCGGGCCCTGCGCCAAGCGGGTCACCCTGGCGGGTGTCGGTGGCGCGAACCCGACCGCACGTAGCGCAGTCAGGACATCGTCGGGTCGTGTGGCGGGTGTGGTGTGCCGCACAACCATCGTCAGTATCGCACACGGCATACCGGAGAGCTCCGAGCCGTCCACCGGATCGACCGCTGCCACCACGACGGGAGCGCGGACGTCGAAGGTCTTCGGGCCGGTCTTGAAGGTGCGGGTGACCGGGGCCGTCTGCGCCGCGAGGAAAGCCCTCAGACCCGTCTCGGCCTGTGCCGACGTGACCCCGGGCAGCTCGATCCGCCAGCTGCTCGCCTCGAGCCGGTCGGCCAGCGACCCCGGGCCGGCCTCGACGACCTCGATGACGTCCAGGCCCTCCGGCAGCGCGTCGTCGAGGGCGGCCCGGACCGACTCGGGCTCGACCCGCTCGACCACCGAGATCTCGAAGTACTCGGCCTCGCTGGCCGCGCCGGTCGGCGCCCCGTTGGCATAGGAGATCCTGGGGTGCGGGTGGAAGCCCGAGCTGAAGGCCATGGGCACACCGGCCCGGCGAAGCCCCCGCTCGATGGCTCGGGAGAAGTCGCGGGTGGAGGAGAAGCGCAGCCGTCCGCGCTTGGCGTACCGGATCCGCAGCTTCTGGACGGCCGGTGCGGCGAGCGGGCCCTCGGGAACGCGTTGACGGGCCATGGACCAACTCTAGGATCTCGCCGCGGCCGGTCAGGCCCGATGGTCGCTGAGGAACCGCTGGATGTGCGCCCGGGGACGGTCGCGCAGCTCGGGGCCGTGGGTGAACGCCGCGACGGAGTAGTCGAGGTCGGCAAGCCGGTGGGCCGTCCGCGTCGTCATGACGAAGTTGGTGCAGAACGTCTTGATCGGCCATCGCAGGCCGCGCACGTTGAAGATGGCGTCACCGGTGACCAGCACTCCGCTGGTCTCGTGGAGGAAGGAGCAGTGGCCCGGCGAGTGGCCCGGCGTGTGCACGACCCGCAGGCCCCCTGCCACCGGGAGCACCTGCCCGTCGAACAGCTCCTCCTCGACCTCGACCTTCTCGAACCCCTGGCGCGCGAAGCGGTTGAGCAGGCGGCCCAGCCGGAACGACGCGTCCCGGGGCGGGGAGGTCCCCTCGCGCGCATGGTTCGCGTCCTCGGCGTGGATCCCGAACGCCCGGCCCGTCGCCCGCGCCACGTGGGCCGCGCCGCCGGCGTGGTCGGGGTGGGCGTGGGTGAGGAGCAGGCGGGTCACGTCGCGCGGGGCCGAGCCGATCGCGGCGAGCCCCGCCAACACCTTGGGGCCGCTCGCCTTGACCCCCATGTCCATCAGGGTCACCTGGCCGTCGTCGTCACGGAAGATGAAGCCGTTGACGAAGTCGCCGAGCAACGGGATCCGCCAGATGCCTGGTGCGAGGACGACGACCGGATCCCTGCTCATGGCGCCAGCGTATGCCGGGTCAGCCGGCCGGGAGCGGCGCCACCACGTCGGCGGGCTCCGGACGACGCCGACGTCCCTTCGGCCCTGCACCGTTCGCCGCGTCGCCGCGTCCACGCCCCGCTAGCGTCCGGAGGGTGACCGTCATCGACCGCAACCGTCTCGCATCCCTCCTTGCCGCCGAGCAGGCGTCCTACGCCTCGGCCCATCCGAAGAGCCGGGCAGCATATGCGGCGGCGACGAACCTGTTCGGGCAGGTGCCGATGACCTGGATGAACATGTGGAGCGGCGGCTTCCCGCTCTACCTCGACCTGGCCGTGGGCAACCGGATCCACGACATCGACGGCAGGTCCTACATCGACTTCGCGCTCGGTGACACCGGGGCGATGGCCGGGCACTCGCCGGTCGCGACGGTGGCGGCGGTCCAGCGACGGATGGCCGACCTCGGCGGGATGACCACGATGTTGCCGACCGAGGACGCGCAGTGGGTCGGAGCCGAGCTGACCCGCCGGTTCGGTGTCCCACTGTGGTCCTTCACGCTCTCCGCGACCGACGCCAACAGGTGGGCCGTCAGGTTGGCCCGCTTGGCGACCGGACGGTCCAAGATCCTTGTCTTCGGCCACTGCTACCACGGGTCGGTCGACGAGACGTTCGCCCTGCCCGGACCGGACGGGACCACGGTGACGCGGCCCGGCAACGTCGCTCCCCCCGTCCCTCTCGCCGAGACGACCCGTGCGGCGACGTGGAACGACCTGGCCTCGGTCGAGGCCCAGCTCGCACACGGGGACGTTGCCGCGATCCTCACCGAGCCTGCCCTGACCAACATCGGCATCGTCCTGCCCCAACCCGGCTTCCTGGACGGGCTGCGTTCGCTGGCAACCACGTACGGCACGTTGCTGATGATCGACGAGACGCACACGTTCTCGGCGGGCTGGGGCGGTGCGACCCGCGCGTGGGGCCTGTCACCGGACATCCTGGTCATCGGCAAGTCGATCGGCGGCGGGATCCCGTGTGGCGCCTATGGACTCACCGAGGCCGTGGCCTCGGCGGTCACCCGGCACACGGACTCCGGTGACGCGGACATCATCGACGTCGGCGGGGTTGGCGGGACGCTTGCCGGGAACGCGCTGTCGACCGCGGCGATGCGCGCCACGCTCGGTGAGGTGCTGACGCCGGACGCGTTCGCGCGGATGACCGCGTTGGCGACGCGCTTCACCGAGGGCGTGCAGGCCACCCTCTACGACCTCGACGTGCCGTGGTCGATCAGTCAGCTCGGCGCCCGGGCGGAGTACCGGTTCACCCGGCCGGCGCCGCGGTCGGGCGAGGAGTCGGCGGCCGCGGCCGACGAGGAGCTGGATGCCTACCTGCACCTGGCCATGTGCAACCGGGGCATCCTGATGACGCCGTTCCACAACATGGCGCTGATCTGCCCGACGACCACCCGAGCCGATGTCGACCGGCATACCGAGGTGTTCCGCGAGGTGGTCGGCAGCCTCCTCGGGTGAACAGGTCCGTCACGGACTCGACCTGTCCCGCAGGGTCGAGGCGGGGCTGGGACAGGATGGGCCGTATGCCGCAGCATGACGCGCCCGCGAACCCCGAGTCGGTCTTCACCTACGGAGCGCCCGCGCTCAAGTTCGGCCGAGGCGCCGCCGACGAGGTCGGCCACGACGTCGCTGCCCTTGGGGCGCGACGGGTCCTCGTCGTGACCGATGCGGGGGTTGGCGCGACCGGTGCCGCCGCACGGATCGCGGAGTCCGTTGCGGCGCAAGGCATCGAGGTGCTCGTCTTCGACGGCGTCCACATCGAGCCCACCGACGACAGCATCCGCACAGCCATCGCGTATGCCGTGGCGCACGGGCCGTGGGACGCCTTCGTCGCGGTCGGCGGCGGGTCCTGCATCGACACGGCCAAAGCGGTCAACCTGCTGACCACCAACCCCGGCGACCTGCTGGACTACGTCAACGCCCCCGTGGGGGGCGGCCGGGCACCCGCCGTGCCGCTCAAGCCGCTCGTCGCCGTGCCGACGACGACCGGAACCGGCTCGGAGAGCACGACGATCTGCGTGCTGGACGTCCTGTCGCTCCGCGTGAAGACGGGCATCAGCCACCTGCGCCTCCGCCCCACCCTCGCCGTCGTCGACCCGCTCCTGACCCTGAGCCAGCCGGCGGGCGTCACCGCGTCCGCCGGGCTGGACATCCTGTGCCACGCCCTGGAGAGCTGGACGGCCCGGCCCTTCACGGCATACGAACGCAAGACCGCGGACCAGCGGGTGCCCTACTGCGGCGCCAACCCGATCGCCGACATGTGGTCGGAGAAGGCGATGACGCTGCTCGCCGGCGCCTTCCGCACCGCGGTCCGGGAGGGATCGGACGAGCCGTCCCGCGAGCGGATGGCGCTCGCCGCCACCTTCGCCGGGATGGGGTTCGGCAACGCCGGCGTCCACGTCCCCCATGCCAACGCCTACCCGGTCGCGGGACAGGTCAAGGACTTCCGGCCGGCCGGCTACCCCCAGGGCGAGCCGATCGTCCCGCACGGCATGGCGGTCGCGCTCACCGCCCCGGCCTCCTTCGCCTTCACCTATGACGCGGCGCCGGCGCGCCACCTGCGCGCCGCCCAGCTGCTCGACGCCAGCGTCGACGGACGGGTCGACGACCTCGAGGCGCTACCCCGGGTGCTGCGAACCCTTATGCGGGACGTCGGTATGCCGGACGGCCTCGCGGCCGTGGGATACGGCCACGGCGACATCGACGACCTCGTGACCGGGTCGCTCCAGCAGCAGCGACTGCTCGCGACCGCACCCAAGCCGGTCGGCGCCGACGACCTCGCCGGGATCTTCGAGCGGTCCCTGACCCTGGGCTGACCCGGCAACACCGAGGGGCCCGGCCGCCGAAGCGACCGGGCCCCGCAGACCACCTTGAGGTGCTCAGAGCTTGTGCAGCGACCTGATGTAGGCGGCCGTCGGAGACCCGACACCCGTCACCTGGTCCCAGCCGTACTTGGTCTTCAGGCTGGCGTCCTGGTCGAAGGTGCGGATGCTGGTCAGCGTCCCGTCGGCGGCGTTGAGGCCGTTGGCGTAGTCCACCCGGACGTTGCCCATGTCGCCCTGCGGCGTGACGTCGTAGAAGTCAGCCGTCCTGCTGTGCAGGTAGTACAGCGAGGGGTTGGCGAAGCCGATCCGCATCCGGCCCTGCTGGGTCGCGGCGTTGAGGCCGGCCATGAGCGGCGAGGCCAGGCTGGTGCCGCCGATGCGGTACTCGCCGTACCTGGTGCCCTGGCCGAACTTGGTCGGCAGGTCGAAGACCTGCGTCTCTCCGATGAGCATGCCGGTCGTCGGGTCCGCGTCCATCGCGACATCCGGCACGCCCCGGGTGGCGCAGCTGGTCTGGCCCTTCTGGTAGGCGGGCTTGGTGAAGACGTCACTGCAGCCGCCACCGGCACCGTAGAGGAAGCCGACACTCGTCCAGGCACCGTTGGTCAGGGAGAACTTGTTGGTCCCCCAACCGGTCTCGAAGGCGCGCCTGCCGTTGGCGTTGATCGCCAGCGACGTTCCGCCGACCGAGGTCACCCACGGGTCGGAGGTCGGGTAGTCGGTGCCCTTGACCCCCCACGCGGCGGCGTCGTCGCCGTCGTCGCCGGAGGAGAAGTAGACCCCGATGCCCTGGATGGCGCCCTGCTTGAAGATCGACTCGTAGGCGTCGACGAGGTCCGGGGTGATGGTGATGTACTTGACGCCGTCGATCACCTGGAAGACCGGCTCGCCCCACGAGTTGGAGATGAGCGACGCCTTGTCGTCGCTCACCGCGCGGGCGATCGAGGCCATCAGGTCGTCGTCGTAGCAGCTTGCGGCACCGTAGTAGGCGACGTTGGCGTCCTGGGCCACACCGTGCACGGCCTCGACGTCGAGGGTCTCCTCACCGAACCACCCGTTGCCGCCGCAGTCCGCGACATTCTGGGGGTCGTAGTTCGTGTCGTTGCTCTGGGTGAACTGGCCCGGGCGGAACTTCTGGTCGCCCTGACGCCTGGACAACGTGTTGGCGTCCGAGAGGATCGTCGGCGCTGCGAAGGCGTCAGTGATCGCCACCGTCACGCCCTTGCCGGTCAGGCCGCTCTGGGTCACCCCGTAGGCGCTGCGGAACTGGGCCGCGGTGTAGCCGCACACGGCATACGGCAGGCGCTGGCCGTCGAACTTGGGGTCGGTCTTGTCGACCTGGACCCCGTAGGCGGTGTTGCACGGCCCCGCGTTGACGTAGCCAGGGGGCGGCCCGAGCGGGTCGCCGTCGTGGGCCGGCTTGGCCTTGTCCGACGGCGTGTCCTTGGCAGCCGGGCCGGTCGTGGCCCCCGGCTGGACCTGGTGGCCCATGGTGTCCAGGCCGGACACCGCGAGGACGTCGCCCGCGAGCGCGTCAGGAACCGTCACGTCACTCGTCGAGCCGAGGACGGACGCCCCGTTGACGGTGAACTGACGCACCCCAGCGGTGAAGGCCGCGTCGATCGCCGTGGCCGAACCGGACACCGAGACGTAGTGGTTGTCCGGCCCTGTCCCCTGGACGTGCAGCCCGGCCCCCTTGAGCCAGGACTCCACCGCCGACACCTGCGCCGACGTGGGAGCGAACTGCGCCCTGTACGCGCTCTCGCTGAGGTAGTGCCCGTACTGGGCGGAGGACGGATCGGAGACCGCAGTCGCCAGGGCCGTGAGGGCGGCCTCGTTGCGCGGGGCGAGCCACACCTTCGCGCTCACCGAGTCCTTGGTCGGAACTGCTGTCGACCGGTCGGCGTGGGCCGTCCAGCTGGACGCCTTGCTCACCGTGTGGCGATGTCCGCCCGGCTGGGCGGTGGCCGAGCTGGCGGCGGCAACGGTGGCCACTCCCAGGCTCAGGACGGCGAGGGCCGCAAAGGTCGTGCGGCGCGTTGGAACAACTGCCATGACGCTCCTTCTTCGGGGTAACGCTGGGATGCCAGCGTCGCCAACCTAAAGCCGGAGTCAGGCGGCGTGCAGGTCATTGACCCATGACATTTGTCATGAGTTATTGCGGCCCGACGCCCACTGGGACAAAGGAATTGCGCGCTGATGGGATGCCCGCACGACATCCTCTGCCGCGGCGGTCTCAGCGGCGGGCTGCCTGCCGCGCGCAGCGGATGCACAGGATGGCCGTGGGCCGGGCGTCCAGACGAGGGTCTCCGATGGCAGACCCGCACCGCGTGCACGAGCCGTAGGTGCCGGCGTCGAGGCGGGCAAGGGCTGCGTCGAACTCGGCCAGGGCCCGGCGAGCGGCCTCGGCGAGCGCGCTGAGCTGCTGACGCTCGACGGCGATCGTCGCACCCTCGGGGTCGTGCTCGTCGTCACCGTTGCTGTCCGTGGCAGCTTCGACGACGTCGGCGAAGGACCGCTCGAGGTCAGCCAGCCGCTCGGCCGCCGCCGACCGCTCGAGCGCCAGCCGCGTCCTGACGTGTGTCTCGAGCATGCCGACCGTCCTCACCCTGCCTGTCGATCCGGCGCCGTCACGGGACGACGGCAGCCATCCGCTCGCGACCGGAGCCCAGCACGGTGAGCGGGAGCAAGGTCTTGCCGGTCGGGCCGACCTCGATCTGGGTGCCCAGCTGCGGGCACACGCCGCAGTCGAAGCACGGGGTCCATCGGCAGTCCTCGACCTCGGTCTCGTCCAGGGCGTCCAGCCAGTCCTGCCAGAGCCACTCCTTGTCCAGCCCGGAGTCGATGTGGTCCCAGGGCAGCACCTCGGTCTCGCCCCGCTCGCGCGTCGTGTACCAGTCGACGTCGAGCCCGTATGCCGCGAGCTCGGTGGCCGCGGCGGTCATCCACCGCTCGTAGGAGAAGTGCTCCCTCCAGCCGTCGAAGCGACCACCGTCCCGCCAGACCGCCTCGATGACCCGGCCCACCCGACGGTCGCCACGGGACAGCAGTCCCTCGACGATCCCCGGCTTTCCGTCGTGGTAGCGGAAGCCGATCGCCGACCCGTACCGGCGGTCCGAGCGGATCGCCTGGCGCAGCTTGTCCAGCCGGGCGTCGGTCTGCTCCGAGCCCAGCTGGGCGGCCCACTGGAACGGCGTGTGCGGCTTGGGCACGAACCCGCCGATCGACACGGTGCACCGGATGTCACGGGTCCCGCTGACCTGACGGCCGGTCTCGATGACCCGCTTGGCGAGCTCGGCGATCTGCAGGACGTCCTCGTCGGTCTCGGTCGGCAGCCCGCACATGAAGTAGAGCTTGACCTGGCGCCAGCCGGCACCGTAGGCCGCGGCCACGGTGTCGATGAGGTCCTGCTCGGTGACCATCTTGTTGATCACCTTGCGGATCCGCTCGCTGCCGCCCTCGGGGGCGAAGGTCAGGCCGGACCGGCGGCCGCCCCGGGTCAGCTCGTTGGCCAGGTCGATGTTGAACGCGTCGACCCGGGTCGACGGCAGGGACAGCCCGGTCTGGGTGCCCTCGTAGCGGTCGGCGAGGCCCTTGGTGAGGTCGGCGATCTCGGAGTGGTCGGCCGAGGACAGCGACAGCAGGCCGACCTCCTCGAACCCCGTAGCGGCCAGGCCGCGTTCGACCATCTCGCCGATCCCGGTGATCGACCGCTCCCGGACCGGGCGGGTGATCATGCCGGCCTGGCAGAACCGGCAGCCCCGGGTGCAGCCGCGAAAGATCTCCACCGACATCCGCTCGTGCACCGACTCGGCCAGCGGCACCAGCGGCGTCTTCGGATACGGCCAGACATCCAGGTCCAGCACGGTCTGCTTGCGCACCCG
>JAICMC010000024.1 GCA_025929465.1 Nostocoides sp. | reverse complement strand
GTCGTGGTCTGGGTATGCCGGGTACTCGCGCCGCTCGCTCCCCCCGACAACCGCGACGGATACGGAGTTGCCAACTCGGTATCCGGCGCGTTTATCGGGTGACCCGATAAACGAAAGGTCGCGGACGGGGGGCATCAGATGTCGAGGAAGCGCACGTCGCGGGCGTTGCGCTGGATGAAGTTGCGGCGGGACTCCACGTCCTCACCCATCAGCACCCCGAACAGGGTGTCGGCGGCGGCCGCGTCGTCGAGGGTGACCTGGAGGAGCACCCGGTGGTCGGGGTCCATCGTGGTCTCCCACAGCTCCTGGTAGTCCATCTCGCCGAGGCCCTTGTAGCGCTGGATCCCGTTCTCCTTGGGCAGCCGCCGGCCCTTGCCCTGACCCTCGGCGATGAGCCCGTCGCGCTCGCGGTCGCTGAACGCGAACTCGTGGGCGGCATTGGACCACTTCAGCCGGTACAGGGGGGGCTGGGCCAGGTAGACGAAGCCGGCCTCGATGAGCGGCTTCATGAAGCGGAAGAGCAGGGTGAGCAACAGGGTCCGGATGTGCATGCCGTCGACGTCGGCGTCGGCCATCAGGACGATCTTGTGGTACCGCGCCCTGGCGATGTCGAAGTCCTCGCCGATGCCGGTGCCGAACGCCGAGATGAGCGCCTGCACCTCGTTGTTGGCCAGCGCCTTGTCCAGGCGGGCCCGCTCGACGTTGAGGATCTTGCCGCGGATCGGCAGGATCGCCTGGGTCTCGGGGTTGCGGCCACGGACGGCAGAGCCGCCGGCCGAGTCGCCCTCGACGATGAAGACCTCCGAGCGGGACGGGTCCTTGGTCTGGCAGTCGCGCAGCTTGCCGGGCAGACCGCCGGACTCCAGCAGTCCCTTGCGCCGGGTCGCCTCGCGGGCCTTGCGGGCGGCCATCCGGGCAGCCGAGGCCTGGATCGCCTTGCGGACGATGTCCTTGCCCTCGGTGGGGTGCGCCTCGAGCCAGTGCCCGAAGGAGTCGGTCATCGCCCGCTGGACGAAGCCCTTGACCTCGGAGTTGCCGAGCTTGGTCTTGGTCTGGCCCTCGAACTGCGGCTCGGCGAGCTTGACCGAGATGACGGCGGTGAGGCCCTCGCGGACGTCGTCGCCGGTGAGGTTCTCGTCCTTGTCCTTGAGCAGGTTCTGCTTGCGGGCGAAGTCGTTGACCAGCTTGGTGAGCGCTGCCCGGAAGCCCTCCTCGTGGGTGCCGCCCTCGTGAGTGTTGATCGTGTTGGCGTAGGTGTGGACCGACTCGCTGTAGGCGGTCGTCCACTGCATCGCCAGCTCCATGGCGAGGGACTTGCTCTCGTCCTCGACCTCGATCGAGATGACCTCGGGGTTGACCGGCTCGGACTTCTTGCTCGACACGAGGTAGTTGACGTAGTCCACGAGGCCGCCGTCGTAGCGGTAGGAGATCCGCTTGGCCTTGGTCGTCTTCTTCCTCTCGCCGGTCGCGGCCGGCTCCTCGGAGTCCTCGACGTCGGCGAGGTCGGCGTCGATCGCGTCCAGGTCGACGTCGTGCTCGTCGGTGACGTCGATCGCCGGGGCCACCCGCTCGTCGACGAGGGTGAGGGTCAGCCCCTTGTTGAGGAAGGCCATCTGCTGGAACCGCGCCCGCAGCGTCTCGAAGTCGTAGTTCACCGACTCGAAGATGCTCTCGTTGGCCCAGTAGGTGATGGTCGTCCCGGTCTGGTCGGTCTCCTCCATCTTCTCCAGCGGTGCCACCGGCACCCCGACCTCGAAGGCCATCCGGAAGGCGTTGCCCTTCTGCCGGACGGTCACCTCCAGACGGCTGGACAGGGCGTTGACGACCGAGGAGCCCACGCCGTGCAGACCGCCGGACACCTTGTAGCCGCCGCCGCCGAACTTGCCACCCGCGTGCAGCTGGGTGAGGACGAGCTCGACCGCGCTCACCCCCTCGATCGGGTGGATGTCGGTGGGGATGCCGCGCCCGTTGTCCTTGACCCGGACGCTGCCGTCGGCACGCAGGGTGATGTCGATGTTGTCGGCGTACCCGGCGAGCGCCTCGTCGACGGAGTTGTCGACGATCTCGTAGACCAGGTGGTGCAGCCCGCGCTCGCCGGTGGACCCGATGTACATCCCGGGACGCTTGCGCACCGCCTCCAGGCCCTCCAGGACGGTGATCGCCGAGGCGTCGTATGCCGGGGCGTCGCCGTCCGCCATCGGGGTCACCCTGGCTGGCACCCCCACCGGCTCGACGGCGTCCGGCTGGGCCTGCGGGGTGGGCGTGCTGGAGGACACGGTGCTCCTTGGGTGGGGCGACAACGGGGACCTTCACCAGACGGCCGACTCTGCGGACGGGCACGCGAGGTCTGGACGCTGCACGTCCGGAGCTCGGCGGGACATCGGCCAACTGCCTCTGCGCGGCATACGGACGCATACGCGCACGAGGCGACTGTCTGGCCTCCCAGTTTAGCGGTCGCCGAACCCGAAGCACACGTCAGGAGGCCCTAGAAGGCACATTCGAGCCTGAAACCCCCGAGGTTTCCACTCCCTGCACGCGCCCCGGCCCGCGGACGCCCCCTGTCGCCGTCTTCGACGTCCCGGAAAACCACCCGCCGGACCGGTGGCCGACGACCTACCGTGGTGCGATGACGAGCGCGCAGTGGCAGGTCGAGCTGATCGCCGACGTGGCCTCCTTCGACGCGGTCGCCGGCCCGGTCCTGGCCACCGACCCGGTCCGCTCGACAGTCATCGCCACCCAGGTCGCCCGTGCCGCCGCGGTCGCGGCGGAGTACCCGGTCGACCCCGCCACGACGGTCGGCCCGGACGACCCGTGGTGGGCGGTCGTCCGCGACACCGCTGGCCGCATCGACGGCCTGGCCATGCACGCGGACGGCTACCGGCACTACGTCTACGTCCTCGGTATGCCGGCCGGCGCCGCGGCCGCGCTCGGCCGGGCCATCCTCGCTCTCGGTGCCGAGATCCAGGGAGTCAACGGCGCCCGACCAGCCAGCGACACGGTGGCCGGGATCCTCGCCGCCGGTGCCGGCGGCCGGGCCGAGGTCACCGTCCACACCCGGCTGTTCCGCTGCGACGAGGTGGCCCCGCCGCCGCGTCCCGCCGGACGTCTTCGGCTCGCGACCCGCGCGGACCGTGCCCTGGCCATGCGCTGGTGGGGCGCGTTCCTGGCCGACGCCGACGCCCAGGGCGGCCGGACGACGGCCTCGGAGCCGGTCCACGACATCCAGGCGTCGGTCTCGCAGCGGATCGCCGTGGACGGCATCTGGCTGTGGGAGGACGCCCGCGGCCGGCCGGTGCACCTCAGCGCCGCCAACCCCCCGGCCTACGGTGTCTGCCGGGTCGGACCGGTCTACACCCCGGCGGAGCACCGGGGGCGGGGGTACGCCGCAGCGGCCGTCGCCGAGGTGACGGCCGGGATCCTTGGGTCCGGCAACCTGCCGTGCCTGTTCACCGACCAGGCCAACCCGGTCAGCAACAGGATCTACGAGCGGATCGGCTACCGGGCCGTCACCGACATGGCCAACCTGCGGGTCACCCGCTGACCGCTCGCCGGGACGACGGACCGGTCGAGGGCGTGGGGGTGACACCTTTTCGACGTGTGTGTCGGTGTCTTATCGACATCATCCGCCGGTAAAGACAAACGAAGCATGCTGGATCCCGGCTCGTCGAAGTTCGACACAATGGACGCATGCCCAAGATCGACGCGCCGACGGTGGTGGAGCACCACGCACTGAAGCGGGCAGAGATCGTCGAGGCTGCCGTCGCGCTGCTCGGCGCAGAGGGAGCGGGCGCGGTGACCCCGGCCGCCGTCGCGTCCCGGGCCGGCCTGGCCCGCAGCAGCGTCTACCAGTACTACCCCTCGACCGGTGCCCTCATCGCCGCCGCGGTGGAGGAGATGTTCCGCCGGGCCGTCGCCACCCTGGACCGAGCCGTCGCGGGCGCCCACACCCCGCAGGAACGGCTGACCGCCTACCTCGACGCGTCCTTCGACGAGGCGCTCGCCGGCCACCAGCCGCTCGTCGCGCTGTCCGACCTGGCCATGCCGCGCGACTGCCTGGTCCGGGTCATCGACCTGCACGCCCGTCTCGTGGACCCGCTCGTCCGCTCCCTCGCCGAGCTCGGTGTCGCCGATCCGGCGGGCACGGCCGGCCTGGTCAACGGCGTGGTCAGCGCGGGAGCGGCCCAGGTCGGCCGTGGTGAGCCTGCGCCGCGCGTCCGGCGGCGGGTCAAGGACTTCGTCTCCCGGGCCGTCGCCCCTGCTCAGGCAGGGCACCGGTGGCCCACCCCTTGATGCTCAGCCGTAGGTGTCCCTCGGGCCCCGGCCGTCGCTGACCTTGCGCGGCCCCCGGGACCAGGACGGCGCGCTCGGCCCGACGATGCGCAGGTCGGTCACGACGCCCTCTCCGGCCTCGCTGGTGAGTCGGGCCAGCAGGCTGGAGGCGAGCAGCCGCAGCTGGGTGGCCCACGCCGTGGACTCGGCCCGGACGACGAGCAGTCCCTGTTCGAAGCTCACCGGGGCGCAGTGCTCGGCGATGTCCGGCCCGACGATCTGCGGCCAGCGGCCCAGGACAGACCCGGCCGCCACGTCGATCCCCCAGCCCCGCTCGGCGATGAACGACTGGACCTCCTCCCCGAGGGCGTGGAAGTCCCTGGCGTCGTCGCGGCGACGGTCCGCCGGGACGTCCTTGGCCCGACGCCGGGCCGGGGCGGACCCGGGGCGCAGGCCCTTGCCCCGCGCCACCGCGCGGGCCCTCGCCAGGGAAGCTGCCGCGGCGTCCCGGGCGTCCTCGGGGAGCGGACCGTCGCCCCCGGACGCCGGCCGGCCGCCTGGCGAGGGCGGCTGGGACGACATGGACCCCAGCCTAGGACGGGGCTGACCTGGGCAGGTGTCGTCAGTCCAGCTGCTCGACGACGGCCGGCGTGTCCATGACCCGCTCGCCCAGCACGGTCCGCCGCTGACCCTCGAGCAGGACCGAGACGGTGTCGGTGACCGACGATCCGGCGGTTCCCAGCCGGAAGGTCACCTCGCCGGGCTCGACGATGCGGCACAGGTCGCGGCCGGTGAACGAGAGCCGGTCGGCGTGCACGGTGAACCGGACCCGCGCCGACCGGCCCGCCCGGAGCGGCACCCGGACGAAGCCGACGAGCTGGGTGACCGGACGGGTCACGCTGGCGACCGGGTCCGCGGCATACAGCTGGACGACCTCCTCCCCGTCGCGTCCGCCGGTGTTCCCCAGGGTGACCGTGAGGTCGACCGAGCCGTCGACCGGCATGGTCGGGCTGCTCGCCGCGAAGGCGTCGTACCCGAACGTCGTGTACGACAGCCCGTGGCCGAAGGGGTATGCCGCGGTGGGGTCGAGGTTGGACACGTTCGCGCTGTTCTGGCCGAGGGGTGGCGCCAGGTAGGTGTGCGGAGCTCCGCCGGGGTGGCGAGCCACCTCGACGGGCAGCCTGCCGGAGGGGTTGACCCGTCCGGTGAGCACGCCGGCGAGGGCCGCGCCGCCCTCCTCGCCGGGGAAGAAGGCCTGCACCACGGCGGCCGCCCGTCCCTGGTACTGGCCCAGGGCGTACGGACGGCCGGACACCGCGACGAGCACGACGTCGCGGCCGGTGGCCAGGACCGCCTCGACGAGGGCAGCCTGGTGGCCCGGCAGGGACAGGTCGGGCGCGTCGCACCCCTCGCCGGAGGTTCCGAGCCCGAACAGGCCGGCCCGGTCGCCGACGACGAGGATCGTCAGGTCGGCGGCCTCGGCGGCGGCCACCGCAGCCGGCAGCCCGTCCAGGTCCCCCCCGACGACCGCGCAGCCCTGCACGTGGGTCACCGGGACGCCGGGCAGCGCGGTGCGCAGCGCGGTGAGCAGTGAGTCGGTCCGGACGCCGATCCCCATGTCGGGGAAGTGCGGCAGGACGTGGTTGGGGAAGGAGTAGCAGCCGAAGAAGGCCTGCGGGTCGTCGGCGCACGGGCCGACGACGGCCACCGTGCCGACCCCGTCCAGCGGCAGCAGCCCGCGGGGGTTGTCGAGCAGCACGATGCTCCGCTCGGCCATCCGGCGCGCGATGTCGCGGTTGCCGGACGAGTCCAGGTCGACGTCCGCGGACGCCGTCCCCGCCGACCAGCCCCGATCCAGCAGGCCGAGCTCGAGCTTCTGGCGCAGCACCCGACGGGCCGCACGGTCCACGAGCGCCTCGTCGACCCGTCCGGCGGCGATCTCCTCGAGCAGCGGCTGTCCGTAGCCGAGCGTCCCGGGCAGCTCGACGTCGATGCCTGCGCGGAGCGCCGCGGCCCCGGCCGCGCCCCAGGTGTCGGCCACCCGGTGCATCGTCCGCAGGAACGCCACCGCCCAGTAGTCCGACACGACGGTGCCCTGAAAGCCCCACGCGTCGCGCAGCAGTCTGGTGAGCAGCCCGTCGTCGGCCGCGGCCGGGACGCCGTCGACGTCGCTGTAGGAGTTCATGACACTGCGCGTCCGGCCCACCCGGACGGCATACTCGAACGGCGGCAGGATGACGTCGGCGAGCTCCCTCGGACCCATCGACACCGGCGCGTGGTTGCGCGCCGCCCGGGACGCCGAGTACCCCGCGAAGTGCTTGAGGGTCGCCACGATCCCGGCGCCCTCCAGTCCCTGCACGTAGGCGGCCCCGAGCTGGCTGACCAGGTAGGGGTCCTCGCCGAGGGTCTCCTCCACCCGGCCCCACCGGTGGTCGCGGACCACGTCGAGGACCGGCGACAGGCCCTGGTGCACCCCGACCGCCGCCATGTCCGCGCCGATCGCCGCTGCCATCTCCCGGACCAGGTCCGGATCGAACGTCGCAGCCCAGGCGATCGAGGCAGGGTAGACCGTGGCACCCAGCGTGGTGAAGCCGGTGAGGCACTCCTCGTGGGCGATGGCAGGTATCCCCAGCCGGCTCGCCGCGACGACCTGCTCCTGCATGCCGCGGAGCCGGTCGCGCCCCTGCGCAGCGGTCACCGGGGTGGTCCCGAACGCTCGGGTGAGGTGCCCGATGCCATGCCGGACGGCCTCCTCGAAGTCCGGCGACTGGGAGAACACCTCCATCATCGGGGCGACGTCACCGGTCACCGTCTCGAAGCCGGGCCAGACGCTGCCGAGCTGGGCAACCTTCTCCTGCACCGACATCGCCGCGAGCAGTGCGTCAACGCGTTCCTCCGGCCTGCGCTCGGTGTCCCGCCAGACCGGGTCGGCCGGCGCGGAGGCGGTCATCCCAGCGCCCCGATCAGGTGCTCCATGGCCAGCTGTGCCGAGTCCCACACGCCCTCGTCGTCCTCGGTCCGGCTCGGCTTGTCGTCGTGGGTGGGGGTGGCGGTCATGACGGATCCTTGGCTGACGGAAGGCGGCTGGGTGAGTGGGTGAATGGGTGGATGGGTCGGGCCGGAGTGATGCGGCTACTTGCTGAACCCGGCGGACAGGCCGCTGACCAGCTGGCGTCGGCCGACGACGTAGAGCAGCAGGATGGGCAGCGTCGTGAGCACGACCGAGGCGAGCACGGCCGGCACGTTGACGCTGTACTGGCCCTGGAAGCTCCACAGGGCCAGCGGCAGGGTGCGCTTGTCCGGCGACTGGGTGAGGATGAGCGGCAGCAGGAAGCCGTTCCAGATCCCGAGCCCGTTGTAGATCGTCACCGTGACCAGGGCCGGCCGGGTCAGTGGGAACGCGAGGTACCACAGGGTGCCCCACTCGCTCGCGCCGTCCAGCCGCATCGACTCGAACAGCTCGCCCGGGACGTCGCGGATGAAGTTGGACAGCACGAGCACCGACAGCGGGATGGCGAAGGCGATGGACGGCAGGATGATCGCGACCAGCGAGTCGTACAGGTGCAGCTTGATGATGATCAGGTAGACCGGGATGATCGTCGCCTGGAGCGGGATGGCCAGGCCCATGAGGAACATCGAGCTGATCGCCTTCAGCAGCCGGCCCTGGCCGCCGCGGACGATGGCGAAGGCTGCCATGAACGAGATGAGCACGGCCGGGACGACGGCGCCGACCACGACGATGACGCTGTTGACGAAGTAGCGGACGAAGTCGTTGTCCAGGACCAGCCGGTAGTTGGCCAGGGTCGGCGCGGTGGGGGGCTTGAGCGGGTTGGTCGCGAAGTAGTTCGCCTGGGTCTTGAAGCTGGTGATGACGATCCAGTAGATCGGGATCATGACGACGAGCAGCCACAGCCAGCCGGCGGCGCCGCCGATCCAGTTGGCACGAGCAAGCCGTCCCCGCCGCCGGGACGGCCCTGACCGTGGCTGGGTGGTGGGGCCGGCCGGGGCGCGGGTCACCGGGGCCGTCACCTCAGGCACCTTCCATCTGGCTCTCGCTCGCGCTGCCGCCGCCGAGCCGCCGCAGCAGCAGGGCCAGGCCCAGCCCGACGAGGACGAGCAGGACGGCGATGACGCTGGCCGGCCCCATCAGGTCGGCCTGGAAGCCGCGGATGTACATGTCCAGGGCCAGGGTCCGCGTCGCGTTGCCCGGCCCGCCCGCGGTGAGGATGAAGATGAGGTCGAAGAAGGTCAGCGACCCCACCGTCATGAGAGTCGAGCTGGTGATGATCGTGTACTTCAGCTGGGGGATGGTGATGCTGAACAGCTGACGCATCCGCCCGGCCCCGTCGATCTCGGCCGCCTCGTACATCGACCGCGGGATCTGGCGGACCCCACCCTGGTAGATGAGGGAGTGGAACGGGATGAACTGCCAGGAGACGATGTAGACGACCACCCCGATGGCGAGCTTGCCCTCGCCGAGCCAGTTCTGGGACAGCAGCGGTATGCCGAGCCCGGCGCCCAGTCCGAAGTTGGGGTCGAGCAGGGACTTGTAGGCGATCGCGATGGCGGCCGAGCTGAGCAGCAGCGGCAGGAAGTACAGGACTGCCAAGGCCTCCCGGTAGCGCTGGTGCCCCGCGATGAACACTCCGAGCAGCAGGCTGATCGGGGTCTGGACCGCCCAGCTGAGCACCATGATGAGGAAGGTGACCCACACGGCGTGCGGGAGGCTGGGGTCCTTCAGGACCGCGACCCAGTTCCTGCCGCCCGCGGCGGTGATCGCTCCGATGCCGTTCCAGTTGGCGAACGACAGGGCGAGGACCCCGAGGAGGGGGACGATCCCGAACCCGACGAACACCAGGACGGCGGGCAGCGCCATCCAGGTGAGCGAACCACTGCGGACCCCACCCGACGGCCCTCTGGTGCGCGTCTTGGCAGGGACGGGCGGAGCCAGCGTGGTCACTTGTTGGTGACCGCGTTCATGTTCGAGGCGAACTGCTGCGGTGAGATCGACAGCTGGAACAGGTTGGCGATGTTGCTGAGCAGCGACTCGGCGGCCGTCGGTGGCAACGCCTGGTCCCAGGACTGGGCGAACACCTTGGCGCCGCTGGAGACGCCATAGATGAACTTGAGGAAGTCCGCGTCCTTGGATCCGGCGAGCAGGGTGTCCGAGCCCTTGACGATCGGCACGCCACCGGACGCGACCCACTCCTTGACCTCGGCGTCGGAGAGGACCTGGGTCGCGAAGAACTTCTTGGCCGTCTCCTGCTGTGCGGGCGTGGCCTTGGCGGAGATCGACAGGTACTGCGCGGGGTTGCCGACCGTGTCGCTGGGGTCGCCCTTGCCGCCCTCGACGGTGGGGAAGTTCAGGTAGCCCACGTGGCCGCCGGACACGAAGTCGCCGCCGTCGGCCACCATCGTCCCGTAGGTCCACGATCCGTGCAGCATCATCGCCGCCTTGCCGGTGTAGAGCAGGGCGACGTCGGCGTTGGAGTCGGCGGTGATCGAGGCGAAGCCCTTGATGAAGCCGTTGGCCTTGACCAGGTCCTGCACCTTGCCGAGCGCGTCGAGGGCGGCCGGGTTGGACCAGGCGTCCTTCTGTCCCTCGGCCGCGGCCTGGAAGACCTCGCTGCCGCCGATCCGGTCGAAGAGGAACTCCAGCCACATCATGTTGGTCCAACGCGACTGGCCGCCCAGGGACAACGGGGCGATCTTGCGGTCGTTGAACTTCGGGACGAGCGCCATCAGCTCGGCCCAGGTCGTCGGCGGCTGCACCCCGACCTTGTCGAACACCGTCTTGTTGTAGTACAGGACGATCGGCTGGACCGTCTCGCACGGCATCGCGTAGATCTTCCCGTCCACGGTCGCCGCTCCGAAGGCCGAGGGGAACAGCCTGTCCTTGACGGCGGCGTTGCTGGAGAACCACGAGGTGAGGTCCACGACCTGGTCGGCCTGCGCGTACTGGCGCAGCGTGCCGCCACCCCAGCCCCAGATGATGGTCGGGGCCTGACCGGCGCCGATGGCCGTCTTGACCTTGGTCTTGTAGGCGTCGTTCTGGAAGGTCGTGCCCTTGATCGGCGTGGAGGGGTTGGCCTTGTCGAACCGCTTGACGGTGTCGGTGCGGATCCCCTCGCCCGGTGCTCCGGACAGGTACCAGTAGGTCGCCGCACTCCCGCCTCCACCTACCGAGGAGCTGCTCGTGGACGGTCCGGAGGTCCCGCACGCGGCCAGGGCGGTACCCGCGAGCGGGGCGGCCACGGCCAGGCCGAGGAAGTTGCGACGACTAACCGATGCACGAGCCACGTTGATCTCCGGGTCAGTAGGGCCGCGACACTGCGGCGGGTGGTGGGACAGGTCCGAACCGGCGGACCTCATTCGAAAGTTGCCGAAAGTTAGCCCGCCGAAGACGCTACTTTTCGATCCATTCCCTGTCAATAGGTCGTGATCAACTCGTGTTCCGTCACCGAAACTTTCGGAGTATGCTGCCCACGCTTGGCGCACCGACGACCGCCGCGAGGCGCAGCGACCCCGGCATCCGACATCCGACATCGACGAGAGACCCCAGCGTGACCACCCCAGCCACTGCCGCCCGCCCGGCGACCCTCGCCAGCGTCGCCGCGTCCGCGGGAGTTTCCATCGCCACCGCCTCCAAGGTGCTCAACGGCCGCGGTGACGTGTCGCCGCGGACCCGGGCCAGGGTGCAGGACCAGCTCCAGCGGCACAACTACGTCGCTCGTCGCACCCGTGGCCCGGCCCGGCCACCGGGCGCCGTCGACCGGGCGAGCATCCAGGTCATCTTCCAGGGGGACCTGAACGCCTACGGTGTGGAGATCCTGCAGGGCGTGCTGGCCGCGGGCGCCGAGGCGGGCGTCGTCGTCGTCGTCAGCCAGCACCAGCACGAGGAGGCCGGGCTGACCGCGTCCTGGGCCCAGGAGCTCGCGGCTGCCGGACGCCGGGCCGTCATCACCGTCGTGGAGGACCTCACCCCGGAGGTGATCGCGGCCCTGGCCTCGGCCGGCGTCCCGCTCGTGGTGATCGACGCGCTCAACATGCCCGACACCCGGTTGACCAGCGTCGGCTCGACCAACTTCGCGGGAGGGGTCGCCGCGACGAGGCACCTGCTCGACCTGGGCCACCGCCGGATCGCCTACCTCGGCGGACCGGCGAGCGCGGCCTGCAACCTGGCCCGCCTACACGGGTACCGAGCGGCGATGGAGGCGGCCGGGGTGCCGGTCCCGGACGGGTTCATCCGCTACGGGCACTTCCGCTACGCCGACGGCACCGCCGACGGCGCTGCGGTCCTCGGGCTTCCCGAGCCACCCACGGCGGTCTTCGCCGGCTGCGACGAGACGGCTGCAGGCGTCATCGAGGCGGCCCGCGCGCTGGGGCTGAAGGTGCCCCGGGACCTCAGTGTCGTCGGCTTCGACGACACCCAGCTGGCCAGCCTGTCCTCACCACGGCTGACCACCATCCGACAGCCGCTGCGCGGCATGGGGCGAGTGGCCGTGGGCAACGCGCTCCGGCTCGCCGCTGGCGAGACCCTGGACGCCAACCACGTCGAGCTGGCCACGACGCTCATCGTGCGGGAGTCGACGGCTGCGCCGGTCCGCGCGACGTCGGGTCGCCCACCGACCCCAGGGTGATCGAATAAGTCTGTCCCACAAGGGATCCGGGGATGTCCTCGGCAACGGCCGCGGTGATCAGAACCTGCTCGCAGCCGGCGACGAGGTCGGCGAGCCGTGTCCGACGGCCGGTGTCCAGCTCGGCGAACACGTCGTCCAGGATGAGGACCGGGTCGTCGCCGAGGTCGTGCGCAAGCAGCCGGTAGGCTGCAAGCTTGAGCGCCAGCGCCAGGCTCCAGCTCTCCCCGTGGCTGGCATACCCCTTCGCCGGCAGCTCGCCCAGACCCAGGACGAGGTCGTCGCGGTGCGGGCCGACCAGGGTCACTCCGCGCTCGACCTCCTCGCCTCGGACCTGCGCGAACGTCGCCAGCAGCTCGGCCTCCAGCTCGGCGATCCCGGGAACCTCACCGGCGGCGATCCGCCCGGCCGTCTCCTCTCGCAGCGTGGAGCGATAGGTCAGCTCCGCCGCGCAGACCCCCGCACTCACCTGCTCGTATGCCGTGCGGACGTGCGGACCCAGATCTCGCAGCAGGCGCAGCCGGGCGTACAGCAGCTGGGCGCTCACCCCGGCCAGCTGGGCGTCCCACACGTCCAGGGTGTGCAGCGCGTCGGTCCGGGCTCGGTCCGGGCTCTCGCCCTCGGCCACCGTGGCGGACCGCCGCTGTGCGCCGCGACCCCCGCGTCGCAGGACCGGGGCCCCGGACTTCAGCAGCGCGTTGCGCTGGCGCAGGATCCGGTCGTGGTCGGCGCGCACCCCGGCCCAGCGCGGCTGCCGGGCCACCAGCAGGTCGTCCAGGAAGCGGCGCCGCTCGCCGGGGTCGCCCTTGACCAGGGCGAGGTCCTCCGGTGCGAACAGGACGGTCCGAAGCGTCCCCAGCACATCCCGCGGCCGGGTGAGCGGCGAGCGGTTCACCCGTGCCCGGTTGGCCCGGCCGGGGTTGACCTCGATCTCCACGACCGTCTCCCGGCCGTCGCGGACGACGGCTGCGCGGATGATCGCCCGGTCCGCGCCGAACCGGACCAAGGGCTGGTCGGTGGCCACCCGGTGGCTGCCGAGGGTCGCCAGGTAGCCGATCGCCTCCACGAGGTTGGTCTTGCCCTGTCCGTTGAGGCCGACGAGGGTGGTGATGCCGGGGGTCAGCGGCAGGTCGGCGGCGGCATACGACCGGAAGTCCCCGACGAAGAGGTGACGGACGTGCAGGTCAGCCCTCGTCCTTGGCGTGCCGACGACCCTTCGCGGCCGCCTTCTTGGCCGTCGACTTCTTGACCGCCTTCTTCACCGTCGTGACCGAGCCGGCCTTCTTGGTCGCCGGGCGGGTGGACTTCCTCGCGTTCTCCTTGCGCAGCGACTCGCCCTCGGCGATCGTCATCACCTGGTGCCCGCCGAAGCCACCGCGCAGCGCGGCGACGGCCTGCATCGTGGGACTGATCTCCTGCCGCGAGGCGAACCGGGCGAACAACGAGGCCGAGATGACCGGCATGGGCACGTCGAGCGCGAGCGCCTCCTCGACGGTCCACTTGCCCTCGCCGGAGTCGACGGTGTAGTCCGAGACGCCTTCGAGGGTGGGGTTCTTGGCCAGCGCCTCGACCATGAGGTCCAGCAGCCAGGAACGGACCACGGTCCCCCGGCTCCACGCCTTGAAGGCGCCTGGGACGTCCTTGACGATGTCCTTGCGCTCGAGCAGCTCATAGCCCTCGGCATACGCGGCCATCAGGCCGTACTCGATGCCGTTGTGCACCATCTTGGTGTAGTGGCCCGCCCCGACCGAGCCGGCGTGGACGAAACCCTCGTCGCGCGGCCCCTCGGGGCGCAGTGCGTCGAAGATCGGCATGGCCCGCTTGACGTTGGCCGCCGTCCCACCGCACATCAGGCCGTAGCCGTTCTTGAGGCCCCAGATGCCACCGGAGACGCCACAGTCCACGTAGCCGATGCCCTTGTCCTTCAGCAGCTTCTCGTTCTCGAAGTCGTCGGTGAAGCGGCTGTTGCCACCGTCGATGACCAGGTCACCGGGCTCGAGCAGGTCGGCCAGCCTGGCGATCGTCGCCTTGGTGATGTCGCCCGCCGCGACCATCGTCCAGACCAGGCGCGGAGCCTGGAGCGCCTTGACGAGCTCAGCGAGGGACGTCACGTCCGAGACCTTGGGGTTGAGGTCGTAGCCGACGACCTCGTGGCCGGCCAGGCGGATCCGCTCGCGCATGTTGCCACCCATCTTGCCCAGTCCGATGAGTCCCAGCTGCATGTCTGCTCCTTGGTGCGACGGCGTCCGGGGCCCGGACGCGGTGAGGTCGTCTCGCAGGTGAACGCTACCCCCGCGGCATACGGGCTGTCCTTATGAGGCGAACCGGACCGGCATGAGGACGTAGCGGTAGGACGCGTCGGCCTCCCCGTCTGCCTCGGCCTGGCCGGAGAGGACCGCCGGCCGGGACGGTTGGGTGAAGGAGAAGCGGCTGAACGGCGTGCCGACCGCCCCCAGGCCGTCCAGCAGGAAGTGCGGGTTGAACGCGATCTCCAGCTCCGGGCCGGTCAGCGTGGACTCCACCGCCTCGGAGGCCTGGGCGTCGTCACCGGTGCCGGCCTCGATGGTCAGCTGGCCGTCGCCGAACTTGAGCCGGACGGGCGTGTTGCGCTCGGCCACCAGGGCCACCCGCTTGACCGCCTCGACGAGCTCCCCGGTCGAGACGACAGCCTCGGTGTCGGCAGAGGTGGGGAAGATCGAGGAGACCTTGGGGTACTCGCCGTCGAGCAGCCGGCTCGTCGTGCGTCGGGACCCGGCCTCGAAGCCGACCAGGCCGTCCCCGCCCGCGGACCCGCCGAGCGACAGGTCGACCCGGCCCGAGGCGCCCAGTGCCTTGGCGGTGTCGGACAGGGTCCGGGCCGGGATGAGCGCGACGTGGCTGGCGTCGGACTCGGTCGGGTTCCAGGTGAGCTCACGCATCGCCAAGCGGTAGCGGTCGGTGGCCAGCAGGGTCATCTTCTCGCCGTCGATCTCGACCCGGACCCCGGTGAGGATCGGCAGGGTGTCGCCGCGGTCGGCGGCGATCGCCACCTGCGCCACTGCCTGGGTGAAGACGTCGCCGGCGATGGTCCCGCTGGGCGCCGGGCTCGTCGGCAGCGTCGGGTACTCGTTGGCCGGCATGGCCAGGAGGCTGAACCGGCTGGAGCCGCAGGTCACCTGGACCTTGCTGCTCTCCCCGGACGGGCCGGTGCCGGTCGTGGACACGTCGATCGGCTTGGCCGGCAGGTTGCGGGAGATGTCGGCGAGCAGCCGGCCCAGGACGAGCACGGTCCCACCCTCGCTCACGTCGGCCGGCACGGTGATCCGGGCGGACACCTCGTAGTCGAACGAGGAGAGGGTCAGCGTCCCCTCGCCGTCGGCCTCGATGAGGACTCCGGCGAGCACCGGCACGGGCGGCCGGTTCGGAAGCCCGCGGGCAACCCAGGTGACCGCTTCGGCCAGAACGTCGCGTTCGACCCTGAACTTCACGGCATACCGCCCTTCGTGGCCCGCGGCATGCGGGCACCCATGCACCGATCGATGAACTCTTGGCCGGGCGTCGCCGAGGACTGGTGCCATGGCACCCGGGGCACTGACCCTAGTCGTATGCCGCTCGCGTCCGATAGCCGACCGAGGCACTGGCGGTCGTGGGCCGGGGTGGTTCCGGGTCGCCTGGTCGTCCGGGTCGCCTGGTCGTCCGGTCGTCCGGTCGTGATCGGGGTGAACCATTGACCTGGCAGAGTTCATCGTCATCGTCGGTGGTGTGGACGATGTGGACAGCTGCCGACGTCGCAGGTCAGCGTGGGCGTGGGGGTGTGCACGGTCGGTGGGGGGCGCGGCGGACAACGGGGCCGTCCGGGTGGGTTTCGGAGGCGGTCCACCGACCCTCCACCGAACCGGACCGCGCGGTCCCCATGGACCACGGGGTTGTCCACACCCGTCCACAGGACCCTGTGGACGAGCGTGGACCTGGGGTATCGCTGCTGCTGCCGGACCTGTCCACACCTCTGTCCACCGCCTGTGGACGAAGCGACCGGTCGGTGGCCGCGTCGGTCTCGGTCAGGTCACGGATCAGCCTCGACCCCTTCACAGCCTGTGGACACGGGTGTGGATGGAGTCCCGGAGGGGAAGGCCATGGCGGCCGCGAGGTCGACGACGGCCGCGAAGTGGGCCTCGGGGTCGGCCGCCAGGTCGGGACCATGGTGCTGGAAGAGCTCACTGCTCACGGCGCCCAGGACGAGGGTCCAGGCGGTGATCCCACGCAGCAGCTCGGTCGGGGGAAGCCGCCGTCCGGCCAGGAGCGGGTCGCCGAGCAGTCCGGCCAGGCTCGCGCTGCCCGCGTCCTGGACGGCGGGGTCCAGACCGGGCAGCCTCGGGGGGGCGACCCCGTCGAACAGCTCGAGCAGCCGGGCGTCCACGCGGGTGCCGGGTCCGGAGGTGCGTTCGGCCGGAGCAGCATACCCAGGCACCGGGGACCCGAAGAGCAGCGCGTACTCGTGCGGGTTGGCCAGCGCCCAGCGCCGCGCGGTCGTGGCGATCGTCAGGAACCCCGTCCTGGGGTCACCGGACCGGTCCTCGGCGGTCCCGGCCAGCGCTGCGTCGACGGCGTCGGCCAGGTCGTCGTAGGCCGCGACGATCAGCAGGGTGAGCAGGTCGTCGCGCCCGGCGACATAGCGGTACAGGGCCGAGGGGACCATCCCGAGCTCGCGCGCCACCGCCCGCAGGGACAGGGCCGCCGCTCCCACCTGCGCGAGCTGGCGCTTCCCGACGGCCAGGATCTCGGCCTCGACAGCGGCCCTGTTGCGTTCGCGGATGCCGGGCGCCGAGCCTGCGGGAGCTGACCTCATCGGGCCATCCTCGCAGCGTGCAGAACATCGACCAAGAAGGTGAACAGTGTTCTTGACAAGTCCCCGACGAGTTGGCAGACTCGACGTCACGAGAACGGTGTTCTCAGTTCGCCGAGCATGAAGGACCGACCATGAGCACTCACGATGCGGCCGACCGGCCTGGACAGACCGCCGGCCTCCGCTACCTGGGACCCACCACCAGGCTGGACCGAGGCTTCAACGCGGTCGTGGGCTGGTTGGCTGCCCACGGCGTCAGCCTGTACGGATCGCGCGTCCTCGCGGTCCGTGGCCGCACGTCCGGGCAGTGGCGGACCAACCCGGTCAACCCGCTGACGGTCGACGGCCAGCGCTACCTGGTCGCGCCCCGCGGGCACACCCAGTGGGTGCGCAACATCCGGGTGGCCGGAGGCGGCGAGCTGCGGCTGGGGCGCCGGTGCGAGGCGATCCGTGTCGAAGAGGTGCCCGACGCCGCCAAGGGGCCGATCCTGCGCGCCTACGTGCGCGCCTGGGGATGGGAGGTCGGGCAGTTCTTCAATGGCATCGACAGGCACTCCTCCGACGACGACTTCGCTCGGATCGCCCCCGGGTTCCCCGTCCTGCGCATCCTGCCGGGCGAGTCGGCCCGGACCGGGCTCAACGGGACTGCTGCTTGATCCGGTTGGTGAGCTCGGTGACCTGGTTGTAGATCGCCCGGCGCTCGGCCATCAGCTGGCGGATCTTCTTGTCCGCGTGCATCACCGTCGTGTGGTCGCGGTTGCCGAACTGCTGGCCGATCTTGGGCAGGGACAGATCGGTCAGCTCACGGCAGAGGTACATGGCGATCTGCCGTGCGTTGACGAGCACGCGTGAGCGCGAGGACCCCTGCAGGTCCTCGACGGTGAGCCCGAAGTAGGCCGCCGTCTGCACCATGATCGTGCCGCCGGTGATCTGGGTGGCCGAGTCGCTCGGGATGAGGTCCTTCAGGACGATCTCGGCCAGGCCCATGTCAACCGGCTGACGGTTGAGGCTGGCGAACGCCGTGACCCGGATCAACGCCCCCTCCAGCTCGCGGATGTTGGTCGAGATCCGCGAGGCGATGAACTCCAGGACGTCGTCGGGGACCGAGAGCCGCTCCAGGATCGCCTTCTTGCGCAGGATGGCGATCCGGGTCTCCAGGTCGGGCGGCTGGACATCGGTGAGCAGCCCCCACTCGAACCGGCTGCGCATCCGTTCCTCGAAGCCGGAGAGCAGCTTGGGCGGGACGTCGCTGGTGATGACGACCTGCTTGTTGGCGTTGTGCAGGGTGTTGAAGGTGTGGAAGAACTCCTCCTGGGTCTGCACCTTGCCCTGGAGGAACTGGATGTCGTCGATGAGCAGCACGTCGACCTCGCGGTAGCGGCTCTGGAAGTTGGCCGCCTTGTCGTCGCGGATGCTGTTGATGAAGTCGTTGGTGAACTCCTCGGAGTTCACGTACCGCACCCGCACGTGCGGGTAGAGGTTGCGGGCGTAGTGGCCGATCGCGTGCAGCAGATGGGTCTTGCCCAGGCCGGAGTCGCCGTAGACGAACAGCGGGTTGTACGCCTTGGCCGGCGCCTCGGCGACGGCCACTGCGGCCGCGTGCGCGAAGCGGTTGCTCGCCCCGATGACAAAGGTGTCGAAGGTGTACTTGGGGTTGAGCCGGGTGTGCTCGATCAGCTCGGGGACCGGACGCTGGCCGCGTTGCTGACGCTGGGCCACGAAGGTCGTGTCCGGCGTCTGGTCGGTCGTGTCCTGCGCCTCGTCGTCATCGTCGTCCTCGCCGTATGCGGTGTCGTCACTTCCGGAGAGCGGCTGCACCGAGGCCAGGCCCCGGGTGGCCGGCGCCGGTTCGGGCTCGGTGAGCGAGGCGTCGACGGTGACGGCGAGGCGGATGCCGTGCCCGTACTGGCTGGCCAGCGCCTGGGACAGCTGGGCCCGGATCTTGGTCTCGACGACATCCTTGGTGTAGTCGTTCGGGACGGCGATCAGGGCGGTGTCGTCGATCAGGCCGATCAGCCTGGCCAGGGAGAGGAAGGCCCGCTGCTGCATCGGGATGCCGTCGGCGTCCAGGGCCTCCAGGGCGGTCTGCCAGACGTGGGCAAAACTCGTGTCGCCGTCAGGCACCGAACCTCCACACGTCTCTAGCCCGTGTCGTCCCAGGCTCGGGTGCATCCTGGACAGGACGCAATCCACAGCTTTCTCCACAGATTGTGGGTAAGGATCAACACACCGACCCTCCAGAGCCGATGAGGACTCTCAGAGTTGGGGTTTGAGAGGCGACGCTAACAAGGTGACCGGCCCCCGGCAACCCCGAACGGGCTCGACTACCGCCGGGTAACCGCAATTTGTACCAGACGTGCGGCGTGGCGCGCCAGCGGTCCGGCAACGGTGATGGAAAATGGTGCGGTTGGGCGTCCGGCCCGCTCGACAGCCCGCTCGACTGCGCGGGTGGGCACCGGTTTCGCGCGAGGTTGGTTTGACCCCGTCGTGGCCGGTCCCGTACCGTTGGCAGGGCCTGTCCGCACGTCGGCCGATCGTGCATGCCTGTGCCCACCCCGCTCCATGCGGCACGGTCTGCGGTCGGCGGCCGAGTCTGGTCCAGAGCCCAGCGACCCGCACCAACAGATCCGTGCTCCCGAGCACGACCGGAGAAAGAACCGACGTGAGCAAGCGTACTTTCCAGCCCAACAACCGCCGACGCGCCAAGACGCACGGCTTCCGCCTGCGGATGCGCACCCGTGCCGGTCGCGCCATCCTGGCGGCCCGTCGTCGCAAGGGTCGCTCCGAGCTCTCCGCCTGAGGCCGTCCGTGCTGCCCGCGCGGCACCGGCTGCGGGAACGCTCCGACTTCGCGGCAGTGCTCAAGGGCCCGGGTGGAGCTCGAGCAGCGACGCGTCTGCTCGTGGTGCACGCCAACCAGACCGACACGCGTGCGGGTCAACCGCCGCGGGTCGGTCTTGTCGTCTCCAAGGCGGTCGGAACGGCTGTGGTCCGCAACCGCACCAAGCGTCGCCTCCGCGCCCAGCTGGCGCCACGGCTGGCTGGCGTGCCCGACGGTACGGACCTGGTTGTCCGGGCCAATCCGGTTGCGGGACAGGCTCGTTCGACAGAGATAGCGGCAGCTCTCGAGGCCAGTCTGCCCACCGCCCTCGCCCGGCTGTCCGCCAGGCGCGCACCGTGAGCCCGAGCCGCGCCTTGACCTGGCCGCTCGTTGCCGCGATCCGGGTCTACCAGCGCATCTTCTCGCCGATGCGCCCGCCCACCTGCCGCTTCTACCCCTCGTGCTCGGCGTATGCCGTGACCGCCCTGGAGCGGTTCGGCCCGGTCGAGGGAACCTGGTTGGCGCTCCGTCGGTTGTTCCGGTGCCACCCATGGAACCCCGGCGGCGTCGACCATGTCCCACCACGGACCGGCCGGCCGCGCCACGACCACCCGGCGGCCGCACCGCGCTGAGGGCCGCGGCATACGAACTTTGACCGGCCCAGCCATGGGCGAACCGGCGGCCAGCCGCCCGAGGACAGGACAGCATGGGAAACTTCATCCAGACCATCTTGACGCCGATCGAGTGGATCGTCGCCTGGATCATGTACGGCTGGCACCAGCTGTTCACGACCATCGGGATGCCCGCCGCCTCGGGGTGGACCTGGGGTCTGTCCATCGTCGGGCTGGTCATCGTCATGCGCGCCGCGATGATCCCGTTGTTCGTCAAGCAGATCCACGCCTCGCGCAAGATGCAGCTCATCCAGCCCGAGCTGCAGAAGATCCAGGCCAAGTACAAGGGCAAGAGCGACCCGGACTCGCGCCAGGCGCTGACCAGCGAGACGATGGAGCTGTACAAGCGGACCGGGACGAACCCGTTCAGCTCGTGTCTGCCGATCCTGCTCCAGTCCCCCTTCTTCTTCGGCCTGTTCCGGGTGCTCAACGGGCTCTCCTCGATCTCCAGGGGGCCGGACGCCCCCGGCGGGCGTACCCCCATCGGTCCGATCACCCAGGCCGTAGCCAGCCAGGCCGAGCACGCCTCGATCTTCGGCGCGGAGCTGTCCAGCAAGTTCATCGGCGCGCCGAACGCCGCCACCCAGATCGTCACGGTCCTGCTCATCGTGCTGATGTCCGCCTCGACCTTCACCACCCAGCGCCAGCTGATGATGAAGAACATGCCGGCCTCGGCCCTGGACAACCCCTTCGCCAAGCAGCAGAAGGTGCTGCTCTACGTCATGCCGCTGTTCTTCGCGGTGTCCGGTGTCAACTTCCCGATCGGCGTGCTGCTCTACTGGTTCACCACCAACGTCTGGTCGATGCTCCAGCAGTTCTACGTGATCCGGAGGATGCCGGCCCCCGGCTCGCCGGCGGACAAGGCCATGCGCGAGCGGCACGAACGTCGAGGGACGACGGTCAAGGAGATCAGCGTCAAGGGCCTGGCCAAGGAACCCGCCGACGCCCCGGAGCCGCCGCCGGAGAAGCCGATCGGTGGACAGCGGCATCAGCCGCGGGGCAAGAAGCGCGCCAAGGGGACCGGCCAGCGCTCGGGTGAGCCGGGCCAGGGCGGTGCCCAGGGTGGCAAACGCGCCGACTCCGACGGCACCGACCCAGCCCCGCCGGAACCAGCAGGCGCCTGACCAGGCACGTCGTCGGCCCGGGGCGTCCCGACCCCCGGCCCGCCGCCCAGAACCGTTCAGAACCGTTCAGCACCCCATGCAGTAACCCAGGCCACTGAGGCCACTGCCCGAAGGAGTACAGGATGAGCCAGACCCACGAGGACACCGCGTCGGACGCCGGAGAACAACCCCGCGACGCCCCGGACCGCACCCACGATGACGTCGTCGCGACTGGCGACGCGTCGGACCAGGTACAGCCGACGGGCGTGAGCGTCGATGTGGAGCCGGACGCTGACGCTCCGGACACCGACGTTCCGGACCCGGCGGTTGCTGCGACCGAGTCGGCCCCGGCCGACGCTGACGTTCCGGACACCGACGTTCCGGACCCGGCGGTTGCTGAGACCGAGTCGGCCCCGGCCGACGCTGACGTTCCGGACACCGACG
>JAICMC010000019.1 GCA_025929465.1 Nostocoides sp. | reverse complement strand
GGTGTGGGTGTGGCGGGCGGCGCCGGAGCTGCCGGCGTTGAGTTCGTCGAGTCGGTCGGCGTCGGGGTCGAAGCGGTCGCGGGCGTCGTCGACCGCGCACAAGGGGCCAGTCGTCGAGCCGTCCCGACGGTCGTCCGCGGTCGGATCGGGTGGGCGGCGGAGGTGGTTGATCGGTGTGGTGGTGAGGCGTCGGTCGAGGGGGTCGGTCCAGGTCAGGGTGCCGTCGGGGTGCAGGCGGACGGTCCACCCGGGTCGCTGTTTGATGCGGTGGTGGCGCCGGCACAGCAGGACCAGGTTGGTGGGGGTGGTCGGGCCGGTCGGCCAGGGTGTGACGTGGTCCAGGTCGCACAGTCGGGCGGTGGCGTGGCAGCCGGGGAAGCGGCAGTGGCCGTCGCGGGCGGTGACGGCAGCCCGGATCGCCGGGGTGGGGTGGTAGGCCTCGGTGCGCCAGGTCGGGGCGGGTCGGGTCCGGGCCGGGTCGATGGGGGCGGTCGCGTAGCCACCGCTGAGGTCGTGACAGCCGACCGCGTCGGCGCGGGCGCGGACCGCGCCGGAGGGGTCCGCGCTGCCGTCGAGCAGATCGGTCAGCCACCCGCGGGGGACGTAGGTGGGGCCGGGTGCGTCCATCCCGGTGACCTCCACGAGGTCGCCCTCGTCGTAACCGAGCGCGCTGTCGCCACGGTGCGCGCCGTCGCCGCTGCTGCTGTTGGTGGTGCGCGCGCTGTCGCCGCTGCTGCTGGTGGCGCGCGCGTGGTCGCTGCTGCTGGTGGTGGCGCGCGCGTGGTCGCTGCTGCTGCTGGTGTGCGCGCTGTCGCCGCTGCTGCTGGTGTCCGGGCTGTCGCCGGTGCTCATGCCTCCGGTCCCGGTCGGTCCACGACCAGGGGAGGTGTGGAGGGCGGCGTCGTGCAGGGTCGACAGAGGGATCCCGACGTGGATCTGGTAGCTGCCGGTGGAGTGGCCCAGGACGAGCTGGAACAGGGCGGCGGCGCGGGCGGCCGCGATATTGACGCCGGTGTCCTTCTTGAGCCGGACGGCCAGGTCGTTGACAGCTGCGTAGGCGGCCCGAGAGGTCTCGGTGGGGGCATCGACCTGCCAGGTGTCGGTGCCGTCGCCGTTGACCCACCGGCGCAACCCGGTGTTGGAGCGGGCCTTGAGACACTGCCGTCGAACCAGGTCGGGGTTGATCCGGTGCAGCTCGCGTCGGACCCGGGCCCGTAGCCGGCCACCCGCTTCAGCGCCGAACCGGTCACCGAGCGCTGCGACGACGGCTCGGGCGTCGGCCACGGGGGCGTCGGTGAGCTCGTCGGCGACGATCCCGGCCCGGTAGGCGTCCGCACGCCCGGACGCCAGGGCGTGCACGACGGCCGGGGTCCGGGTGGTCAGCGCAACGGCCTGCCGGATCCGAACCTCAGCCCCGGACGGGGTCAGCCCCAGCGTGGGCGCGACCAGCTCGGGTGTGTCGAACCGGATGTGGCCCAAGCCGCGGTGCTGCTCGGTCCACGTTCCGTCGTCGCACCCGGCGTCGATGACATCGATCGCGGCGAGATGCGCCAGGGCGACCGTCTGGACCGCTTCGATCCGTGCTTTGGCGGTCGCGCCATCGGCCAGCACCCCCATCCACTCGGTGACCGACCCGCTGCCCGCGCGGCCCAGGGTCCGGACGGTGTCGAACAGGTCGGCGGCAGCGTCGTTGACCGCCTGCCCGGCCGCTTCGACCAGCGCAGCTCCGCCCGCGTGCGCGCCGGCCGCGGAAGCGGTCGGCGCAGGGGCTGGCAAGGTCGTCATCGTGAGCCCTATCGTACACGTGTCCAGTCCTCGTGACAACCATAGGGCTACTCAGTTCGCCTGCAGCGCAGTCGAACCGGCGGAATGCCGGCGCGACGGTGGACGCACGTTGATGAACGCCCGAACCCGTCCCGAGAGGCTTGCACCAACCACCGAGGCAGCGCGCGCGTTGTCCACAGACCCATGACAACACGTAGGCGATCCACAGCCTCAGGGGCCCGGACTGGTCTCTCGTCAGAGGTGAGGTGGACGGTGAGCGCCATGAAGACGACACCACGCGCCACACTTCATCCGGCGCCCCCGGCCATTCGGCGGCCAGCCGCCCCTCGACCGTCCGCGCCCTCGCTGGCCGTCCCGCGGACCACTCCCGAGGAGACGATCCCGCCCGACTCGCCCCGGTCCGATCCCGACGCCGAGCCGGTTGCGCCCCGGTCCGATCCCGACGCCGATCGTCTCGCGGTGGCCATCAGCGACGCCGTGCAGGACCACCGGGGGCAGCTCGGGCTCGCCGCCAGGGCGTATGCCGTGCGCCGGGCCTGGACCATCGGCTTTCTGGACCGCGTCATCACCGACCCGCTGGCGCTGCTGCTTGGCGATGTCGTGTCGGCGTTGGAGGGCACGGGGTACGCGCTCGTGGTGGCCCGACTCCCAACCGAGCCCATGCCGTGCGCCGGATCGGCGGCCAGCGCTCAGCAACGGGGCGCAGAGCGCCAGCCGAAGAGCCAGCTGTTCGCGCCCCCCGTCCTTGCTCCGGTGATTCGGCTGCCAACGTGGGTTGGTCTGGGCGACGTGGGTGCGGAGGTCCGCACCACGCAGCGTGCCTGATGCGGACCGGCTTGGCTGCGACTGTCGGTGCGTTCCAGCCCGTCCCTGATGGGGGCCGGACCCGCCGTCCGGCGGCGTGGCCGTCAGCTCTCAGGACGGGACTGCCACCGCTCGAAGGAGTGGGTCTGCCGCAGGGGCATGGAAGCGGCCAACCCTCGCACCGTGAGTGCGTCGATACCGTGGCGGGAGTCGGTCCACGGCTGCGGTTGACGCCCCGCGCATGGCCACGAAACGACGGAAGGCCCACGCAGCGGATCCGCCTGACATACGCTCAGGGCTCCGGGAACAACCCCTCCAGCGTCCTTGTCTGGGGTGGGCAGCCGGTGAGGATGCGACCGGACAACCACCCAATGGGCACAAGGGAGTGACCGCATGGCGAAGATCAGTGTGAAGGTCGACGGGGTCGCGTACTCCGACGACGTCGAACCTCGGACGCTGCTCGTCCACTACCTGCGCGAGACCCTCGGCAAGGTGGGGACGGTTGTCGGATGCGACACGAGCAACTGCGGCGCGTGCACCGTGCACCTCGACGGGCGCTCGGTGAAGTCGTGCAACGTGCTGGCGGTCCAGGCCGACGGGCACGAGGTGACGACGATCGAAGGGCTCGCCGACGGCGACACCCTGCACCCGGTCCAGCAGGCCTTCCACGAGTGCCACGCCCTGCAGTGCGGCTACTGCACCCCCGGGATGATCATGCAGGCCACGAGCTTCCTGGCCGACAACCCGACCCCGACCGAGGACGAGGTAAGGGTCGGCATGGAGGGCAACCTGTGCCGGTGCACCGGCTACCACAACATCGTCAAGGCCGTCATGGCCGCTGCCGGTGAGGGCGGTGGCGCCAAGTGACCGCCGTCGCCGACCAGCCCGTCGTGGAGATCGGCAGCCCCCGCCTGCGCAAGGAGGACGAGCGGCTGGTCACCGGGCGGACCCGCTGGACCGACAACATCCAGCTGCCCGGCATGCTGCACCTGGCCATGGTGCGCAGCCCGTTCGCCCACGCCAGAGTCACCTCGATCGACACCGAGGCGGCCACGGCGGCCCCGGGCGTGGTCGCCGTGATCACCGGAGCCGACATCGCCGCCACCCAGGGTGCCATCGCCAACGCGTGGCCGATCACCGCCGACCAGGTCACTCCGACCCACCTGCCGATGGTCCTCGAGCATGTCGCCTGCGTCGGCGAGATCGTCGCCGCGGTCGTCGCCCGCAGTGCGGCGGCCGCCCGCGACGCGGCCGAGCTCGTCGACGTCGACTACGAGGAGCTGACGGCCGTCGTCGACCTCAAGGTTGCCGCGGACGACGGCGTCCTGGCCCACCCCGACCTGGGCACCAACAGGTCGGCGCTGTGGCGCCTGGACTCGGCCGAGCAGGGCTCCGGCGGCAATGTCGAGGAAGCCATCGCGGCCGCCCGCGCAGGCGGCATCCTCATCGAGCGCGAGTACCGCCAGCAACGGCTCATCCCTGCCTTCATGGAGCCCCGCTCGACGGTTGTCGACCCGACCGGGGAACAGGTCACCGTCTGGACGAGCACCCAGGTTCCGCACATCCTGCGCTTCCTCATCGCCGCCACCACCGGCATACCAGAGTCCAAGGTGCGGGTGATCGCTCCTGACGTGGGCGGCGGTTTCGGCGGCAAGCTGCAGACGACCCCCGAGGAGTTCGTCACCCTCGCCGCAGCGCGGCGGGTTCGCAAGCCGGTCAAGTACACCGAGACCAGGTCGGAGTCCCTCGTCAGCGGCCACCACGGCCGCGACCAGTGGCAGAAGCTCACCCTCTCGGCGACCAAGGACGGCACGGTCACCGGCCTCAAGGTCGAGCTGCTCGTCAACCTGGGCGCCTACGTTGCCCTCATCGGCGGTGGCATCCCCGTCCTCGGTGCCTGGATGTACAACTCGATCTACAAGTTCCCCGCCTACCAGTTCAACTGCCAGACCGTGCTCACCAACCTGCCCTGGGTCGACGCCTACCGGGGAGCCGGACGTCCGGAGGCGACGTTCGCCATCGAGCGGATCATGGACGAGCTCGCCGCCGAGGTCGGTGTGGACCCGCTGGTGGTCCGGGAGAAGAACTGGATCACCCATGAGGAGTTCCCGTTCACCTCGGTGGCCGGGATGACCTATGACTCGGGCAACTACGAGGCGGCCACGGCCAGGGCCAAGGAGCTCTTCGGCTACGACGAGCTGCGCGCGGAGCAGCAGCAGCGTCGGGATGCCGGCGACCCGGTCCAGCTCGGCATCGGCGTCTCGACGTTCACCGAGATGTGCGGGCTGGCGCCCTCCAGGGTCCTCGGCAGCCTCAACTACGGCGCCGGCGGCTGGGAGAACGCCTCGATCCGGATGCTGGCGACCGGCAAGGTCGAGGTGATCACCGGGACCTCGCCGCACGGCCAGGGTCACGAGACGGCGTGGAGCCAGATCGTCGCCGACCGGCTCGGCGTGCCCTTCGAGGACGTCGAGGTCCTCCATGGAGACACCCAGATCAGCCCCCGCGGGCTGGACACCTACGGCTCGCGGTCACTCGTCGTCGGCGGCGAGGCGGTCGTCCGTGCCGCCGACAAGGTCGTCGAGAAGGCCAAGGTGGCCGCGGCCCACCTGCTGGAGGCCAACGCGGACGACCTGGAGTTCACCGGCGGCCGGTTCGGCGTCAAGGGAACCGACAAGGGCATCGGCATCGCCGACATCGCCACGGCCGCCTTCACCTCGCACAGCTGGCCCGAGGGCGTGGAGCCGAGCATCGACGCCGAAGCCACCTTCGACCCGGTCAACTTCTCCTTCCCGCACGGAACCCACCTGTGTGCGATGGAGGTCGACACCGAGACGGGCGCCACGACGATGCGCAAGTACGCCTGCGTCGACGACATCGGCCAGATCATCAACCCGCTCATCGTCGAGGGCCAGGTCCACGGTGGGCTCGTCCAAGGGATCGCCCAGGCGCTGTGGGAGGAGGCGGTCTTCGACGACAACGGCACCCTGGTCAGCGGGTCGTTCGTCGACTACACGCTGCCGACGACGGCCGACACGATCAACTTCCTCACCGACAACACGACCTCGCTCGCCACGTCCAACACGTTGGGGACCAAGGGAGTCGGTGAGGCCGGCACCATCGCGTCGACCCCTGCGGTGGTCAACGCCGTCGTCGACGCCGTCCGGCACCTCGGCATCAACGACATCCGTATGCCGCTCACCCCCGAGCGCGTCTGGCGCGCCATCCAGGACGCCGAGCACGGGAGTCAGACGCCGCCGACAGCGCAGGCGCAGCCGCACTTCGAGGGTGACGGTGCGCAGGGCAACCAGGACAGCGGTTCGACCGGAGGTGGTCAGGCATGATCCCGGCATCGTTCGACTATGTGGCACCCACGACCCTGGACGAGGCACTCGCCGCCCTCGCCGAGCACGGGGACGACGCCAAGGTCCTCGGTGGCGGCCAGTCGTTGCTTCCCGTGCTTCGGATGCGCCTCAACGCGCCGGAACTGGTCGTCGACCTCGGGCGCATCGAGGAGCTGCGTGGCATTCGCGACAATGGTGACGCCATCGTCATCGGCGCCATGACCACCTATGCCGACCTCCTCGCAGACGCCTCGGTCGGTGAGCACCTCTCGCTGCTGCACAAGGCGGTCGCCGAGGTCGCCGACGAGCAGATCCGGCACCGGGGGACGGTCGGCGGGGCGGTCGTCCATGCCGACCCGGCCGGTGACGTCGGACCGGCGGTGCTGGCCCTTGATGCCCAGATGGTCATCGTCGGGCCGTCCGGGCGCCGCACGGTCGCTGCCGCGGACTTCTTCACGGGCCTGTTCGAGACCGCCGTCGGCGAGGGTGAGGTCCTCGTCGAGATCCGCCTCCCCAAGCACACGGGCTGGGGGGCGCACTACGAGAAGTTCGTGCGCGTGTCCCACCAGTGGTCCATCGTCGCGGTCGCCGCGACGGTCAAGTCCGACGGCGGGACGTTCACCGAAGCCAAGGTGGCGCTGGCCAACATGGGGTCGACCCCGTTGCGGGCCAAGGCGACCGAGGCGGCGCTCATGGGACAGCCGGCCACCGACGACGCAGTCCGGGCGGCCGCGGCGTCGGCTGCCGACGGCACCAACCCGCCGAGCGACCTCAACGGCGACGCCGACTACCGCAGGCACCTGGCGACCGTCCTGACCCGGCGCGCGGTCCTCGCCGCCGCCAGGAGCTGAGCGGCCGATGGAGCTCAACCACAGCTTCACCGTGCCGGTGGCCGTCGACGCCGCCTGGGCCACCTTCATGGACCTGGAACGGGTCGGCGGGTGCTTCCCCGGGGCGACGGTCACCGAGGCGAGCGACAACGGGTTCAGCGGGACGGTCAAGGTCAAGCTCGGCCCGATCGCGTTGCAGTACGCCGGTTCGGGCACCTTCGTCGAGCGCGACGAAGGTGCCCACCGGGCGGTCATCGAGGCCAAGGGCAAGGACAAGCGGGGCAACGGCACGGCCGGGGCCACCGTCACGATCCAGCTGACCGCCGACGGCGACGGCACCCGCGCCGACGTGTCGACCGACCTGTCCATCACCGGCAAGCCGGCCCAGTTCGGGCGCGGTGTCATGCAGGACGTGAGTGACAAGCTGCTCCAGCAGTTCGTCAGCTGCGTCGAGGGACAGTTCGACCGCTCCCCCGCGACGGAGGCTGCCGTTGACGGGACGGACCCCGACCGAGCCGAGGGAGCCGGGGGAGCCGAGGGAGCAGCGGCTTCCATGGCTGCCGACCCGGCTGCGGCGGCAGTATCGGGACCCGGTGTCAGCGTGCCGGGCGCCGGGTCCGGCTCGACGCCGAGCGCATCGCCCCGTACGACGACTCCGCGCCCCTCGTCTCCACCGGTCAGCCGCCCGGTCGCCACGTCGTCCGGGGAGGCCATCGACCTGGGTGCCACCCTGCTCCCCGTGCTGGTCAGGCAGTACCTGCCCTACCTGGTCTCGGCGGCCGTCGGGATCGTGCTCGGGGTGTTCATCGCACGCCGCCGCTCCGGCTGAGCGGTCACGTCGGCCGGCGGCTGGTCAGCGTTCGGGCAGCGCGTCCGCGGTCCACCGCGCCATCGCGGCGTCGACCCCCGGAACGTCGCGCTGGGATCAGACCTGCCGGGTGCCTTCGTAGAGGGCGAGCGGCGCAGCCGGGATCGGCACCGGCCGCCGGGTGACGCGGTCGATGTAGACGTGGACCCAGTGGCCGGTGGCAGCGACCGGGTCCGTCGGGGGCGAGCCCGCGGCATACAGCGCCGTGCCCAGGGTGACCGAGGAGGAGCCGAGCCGGGCGACCCGGAGGCCGACGACGAGGTCCTGCGGATAGGACAGCTCGCGCAGGAAGCGGCACGACGACTCGGCGATCACGGCAAACACGGGGTCGGTCATCGGGCGGGCTGCGGCGTCCCGGGCCAGCCAGGCGTTGATCGCCGTGTCGAACATCGCGTAGTACACGGTGTTGTTGAGGTGGCCGAACATGTCGTTGTCCAGCCAGCGGGTCTGCGTCGGCCAGACCACCGGGAAGGCAGCGACGGTGGGAACGGGGTCACGGCCCGGGGAGGTGGCAGCGTTCATGTGCCAAGGTTGCCAGCATGAGTGCACCCGAGACCGCCAGGGCCTACCAGCTGCGTCAGGACGACCAGAGCAAGGCGGTGGAGGCCGTCATGACCGAGGTCCCGGTCGCCGGGATCGGCGAGGGCGACCTGCTCGTCCGCGTCACCCACTCCAGCGTCAACTACAAGGACGGCCTCGCAGCGACCGGCACCGCGCCGATCGCCCGCCGCTACCCCCTCGTCGGCGGGATCGATGCGGCCGGCGTCGTCGTCGGGGCCGCCGGCGCGCACCGCGAGGGCGACCGCGTCGTCGTCACCGGGTTCGACCTGTCCGAGAAGCACGACGGCGGGTATGCCGAGTACCTCCGGGTCCCGAGCGACTGGGCGGTCGCCGTCCCGGACGGGCTGACCCTCGAGCAGTCCATGGTCCTCGGCACCGCGGGCGTCACCGCCGCCTTGGGGATCCACCAGCTCGAGCACAACGGGCTGCGTCCCGGCCAGGGTCCGGTGGCGGTCACCGGCGCGAGCGGTGGGGTGGGCAGCCTGGCGGTCTCGATGCTCGCCCGCCGCGGCTACCAGGTCACCGCGTTCACCGGCAAGACCGCGCAGCACGACGCACTGCGGCAGTACGGCGCCACGACGGTGGAGCAACGCCCTGACACCGACAACGTCCGGGCCCTGGGACCGGAGACCTGGGCCGGGTCGATGGACTCGGTGGGCGGCCAGACCCTCGCCTGGCTGGCGAGCACGACCCGGCGCGGCGGCGGCATCGCGGCCTACGGCAACGCTGGTGGCGCCAAGGTCGCCACGACGGTCATGCCCTTCATCCTGCGGGGCGTGAACCTGCTCGGCATCAACTCCGGCTGGTTCCCCCAGGACGTCCGCCGCCGGCTGTGGGAGCGGATGGCGACGGACCTGTTGCCCGAGCACCTCGACCAGATCGGTCGTCTGGTGCCGTTCGAGGACTTGCCGGGCGCGTGCGAGGACATCGTCACCGGGTCGGTCAGCGGTCGCATCGTGGTCCACGTCGCCGACCCTGACTGAGCGTGGTCGGGCGCCCCGACCGATTTCTTGGGGCGCCATCGGATCGGGTAGTCTTCGGCGAGCGTTCGCGGCCCGGGTGTCGTCGAAGCAGGCCCCCTTAGCTCAGTCGGTAGAGCGTTTCCATGGTAAGGAAAAGGTCGTCGGTTCGATTCCGACAGGGGGCTCAGGGCAGCACCAGCGCGTGTTGCCGCCCCATGGCGGGGTAGCTCAGTTGGTTAGAGCGCACGACTCATAATCGTGAGGTCGCGGGATCGTGCCCCGCCCCCGCTACCACCGGCGATTTCGCCGATGACCACCGGCTCCCGTAGTCTGGGGCGTCGAGATCGCTTCACCCCTTCACGCCTTGATCCTTCGAAAGTGCAGGTTGCCCCGTGGCCAGCAAGTCCGCCGACGTCCGTCCCAAGATCACTCTTGCGTGCACGGAGTGCAAGGAGCGCAACTACATCACCAAGAAGAACCGTCGCAACGACCCCGACCGGCTGGAGCTGAAGAAGTTCTGCCCGCGCGAGCGCAAGCACACGGTTCACCGCGAGACCCGCTGACCACGTCGCCGCGCGACGTCCGTCGGACCGCTCCACCCCACGGGGGCCGGGGCGGTTTCGTCATGCACAGCCCATAGAGTGGCGGGCATGAGCGTCAACCTCGACTTCCAGGGGCGGGTCTATCCGCCGAGCGGCCCGTATGCCGTCACTGCCGCCGGTATCGCCGCGTTCGCCGCCGCCGTCGGCGCGACCGACCCGGTCCACACCGATGTCGACGCGGCCCGCGCGGCGGGGTACCCCGACGTGATCGCACCGCCGACGATGGCCGTGTCCTACGACCAGCAGACCTCGCGCCAGTACGTCAGCGACCCCGAGGCGGGTATCGACTACTCCCGGGTCGTCCACGGCGAGCAGTCCTTCGTCCACCACCGCCCGATCACCGCCGGCGACGAGCTGACCGGCACCCTCACCGTCGACAGCATCCGTCAGGCCGGAGGGCACTCGATGGTGACCGTTCGCACCGAGCTGACCGACACCAGCGGGTCGCCGGTGGCCACCACGACCTCCACCATCGTCGTCCGGGGAGGGGAGTGAGCATGGCAGCACGTGCCGTCTCCGACGTGACCGTCGGCGAGCGGATCGGCCCGGTCACCGTGCCGGTCCGCCGCGAGACCCTCGTCGCCTACGCCAACGCCTCCGGCGACCAGAACCCGATCCACCAGGACGAGGCCTTCGCCAGGAAGGTCGGCCTGCCCGACGTGATCGCCCACGGCATGTGGACCATGGGAGCCTCGGGCACCGTCGTCGCCGACTGGGCCGGTGACACCGGTCGCGTGGTCGAGTTCCGCACCCGCTTCACGACCATGGTCGTCGTCCCCGCCGAGGGCACCGAGCTGGAGGTCAGCGGCGTCGTCAAGGCCGTCGACGAGACCACCGGTCGGGCCACCGTCGAGGTGACGACGACCAACAACGGCGCCAAGGTCCTGGGCCGCTGCCTGGCCGTCGTCCAGCTGGCCTGACCGCCGGCGCCCGGCTCGCCGATCCCATGCAGGAGACCCACGACGCGCCCCTGGCCGACCTGACGACGATGCGGGTCGGCGGCCCGGCGGCCCGGCTGGTCGTCGCCGAGACGGTCGACGAGCTCGTCGATGCCGTCCGGGAGGTCGACGACGCCGACGAGCCGCTGCTCGTGCTCTCCGGTGGCTCCAACCTGGTGATCGGCGACGCCGGCTTCGCGGGCACCGTGGTGCGCGTCGCCACCAGGGGGATCGGGGTCGAGTCCGACGACTCCTGCGGCGGGGCGAACGTCCGGGTGGCAGCGGGGGAGGACTGGGACGGCTTCGTCGCCCAGGCGGTCGCCCAGGGCTGGTCCGGGATCGAGGCCCTCTCCGGCATACCCGGCCTCACCGGAGCCACCCCGATCCAGAACGTCGGCGCCTACGGCCAGGAGGTCGCCCAGACGATCGCATCAGTGCGCGTCTTCGACCGGCGCGACCAGCAGGTGCGCACCCTGGCCCATGCCGACTGCCGCTTCACCTACCGTCACTCGGTGTTCAAGGGCAGTGACCGCTTCGTCGTCCTGGACGTCCTGTTCCAGCTGCGCGTCGCCGATCTGTCCCAACCCGTCGCGTATGCCGACCTGGCGCGCGGGCTCGGGGTCGAGCCGGGGGAGCGGGTGCCCCTTGCCGAGGCCCGCGAGGCCGTCCTGGAACAACGTCGCCGGCGCGGCATGGTCCTGGACCCCGCCGACCACGACACCTGGAGCTGCGGGTCCTTCTTCACCAACCCCATCGTGTCGGCCCGGGCCTACGACAACCTCGCCGGTCGGGCTGCACAGCTGCTCGGCCCGGACGGAGCGCCGCCACCGCGTTTCGCCGACGGCGACGGCAACGTCAAGACGAGCGCAGCCTGGCTGATCGAGCACGCCGGCTTCGGCAAGGGGTTCGGGCTGCCGGGCCCGGCCGCCCTGTCGACCAAGCACACCCTGGCGGTGACCAACCGCGGCGGCGCCACCGCGGCAGACGTGGCGGCGCTGGCCCGGCTGGTGCGCGACGGTGTCCACGACGTCTTCGGCGTGACCCTCGTCAACGAGCCGGTCCTCGTCGGCGACCAGCTCTGAGGCGGGTCTGCGATGGCGTTCACTCCTGCCCACGTGGCCGCCGTCCTGCCGCTCGGGCGACGGCTGGCCGCGCGCGGCTCGGTGCTGGCCGCCCCCCTCGTCATCGGGTCGATGGCGCCCGACTTCCCCACCTACCTGCCGTCGCCGGTCACCCGCGACCAGACGCACTCCGTGGTCGGCGTCCTCACCTGGTCGGCGATCTTCGGACTCTTGTGCCTCGTCCTGTGGGACCGGGTCTTCTGCGCACCGGCCCGGGACCTGGCCCCCTCCTGGGTGCGTCGTCGTCTGGCGCGACGTCCGCGCCTCCTGCGCCTCGCCGACCTCCCGGCCGCCTACGGGATGCTCGTGGTCGGCGGTATGACGCACATCTTCTGGGACGACTTCACCCACGAGAACGGCTGGTTCGTGCTGCGCAGCAGCCTGCTCAACGAGCACCTGGGCCGGTGGCCGGTCTTCGAGTGGCTGCAGCTGCTGACCAGCGTGATCGGCTGCGCCGTCGTGCTCGGCGTCGAGCTGCGCGTCCTGGCGTCTCGCTCGCCGGCGCCGTATGCGCCCTCGCGGCTGGCCCACAAGCGCGCGCTGTGGGCCGGACTCGGCGTGGCGTACCTCGTCGGGTTCGTCGTGGGAAGCCAGACCAGCCTGCACCCCCACCAGGGATACCAGGTGGTCAAGAGCGGGCTGGTGTCCGGGACGGTCGTGCTCGTGCTGGCCGGGTCGGTGCTCGCGGGTCTCTGGTGGCGCGCCGGGTCACGGTCCAGCACGCGGGTCTAGGCCCGGTCTGGGCCGGGGCTGGGCCGAGTACTGGGCCCGGTCCAGACCACACCGGACCCCGTCACCCGTCGGCGCCCAGCGTCACCAGCCAGGCATCCACGTCGCGCAGCGCGGCCTGGCTGAGGTCGGCAGGCATCCGGCTGGCGGCGACCGAGGCACGAGCCAGGTCGGCGATCTCGGGGTCGGTGAAGCCGTGCACTGACCGCGCCGTCTCGTACTGGGCCAGCAGGCGGGACCCGAACAGCAAGGGGTCGTCAGCGCCCAGAGCCACCGGTATGCCGGCGTCCACGATCTGCCGCAGGGGCACCTGCGCGTCGTCGCCGTAGACACCGAGGGCCACGTTGCTGCCGGGGCACACCTCCAGGACCACCCCTGACCGGACGACCATGTCCAGCACCCGCGGGTCCTCGACCGAGCGGACGCCGTGGCCGAGCCGGTCGGGCCGGATCGCCGTCAAGGTGGCTTCGACCGCGGTCGGCCCGAGCAGCTCCCCTGCGTGCGGTACGAGGGTCAGACCGGCCCGCCGGGCGATGGCGAAGGCTGCGCCGAACTCCTCGGTCACGCCGCGTCGTTCGTCGTTGGACAGGCCGAAGCCGATGACCGTCCCGGCGCCGTCGCCGGCGTGCCGGGCGGCGAGCCGCGCCAGCGCGCGGGCGTCGAGCGGGTGCCGCATCCGGCTTGCCGCGATGATGACCGCGACCTGCGTCCCGCCGAGCGCGGACACCGCGCGTGCCTCGTCGAGCACGATCTCCACGGTCGGCGAGATCCCCCCGAGGTGTCCGGCATACGACGTGGGGTCGACCTGGATCTCCAGCCACCGCGAGCCCTCGGCGGTGTCGTCCTCGGCGGCCTCGCGGACGATCCGCCGCAGGTCCTCCTCGTCGCGCACACAGGCTCGCGCCGCGTCGTAGAGGCGCTGGAAACGAAACCAGCCCCGCTCGTCGCGCGCGCTCAACCGTGGCGGCCATCCCGCCAGCAGAGCCTCGGGCAGCCCGATGCCGTGCTTGTCGCTGAGCTCGCGGATCGTCTCGACGCGCGCGGACCCGGTGAAGTGGAGGTGCAGGTGCGCCTTGGGCAGGTCCTGCAGACGTCGGGAGTCCTGGCTCACTCCGTGTCGGGGCCTGGGACCTCGGCAGGGTCGGCCGTGCTGGTGGCCCCCTCGTCGCCGGTGACGACGTGCATGGCGGACTCCTCCGCGCTCGCGCCGCCTCCGTCGTCGCCGACGTCGGTGGCCCAGTCCTGTGCGTCGGAGTCCGGACGGTCCCCGGCGTCGTCGGAGACCAGGCGCCCGGCGCCGTCCTCGGCCGGGTCGTCACCGAGCCAGTCCTGCTCAGGGTCGATGGCGTCCGGGTCGTCGCCGCCGACCCGTGCGGGTTCGTCCAGGCCCGACTCGTTGTCCGGGGCGCCGTACGCCGAGTCCGGGTCCGGCTCCTCCTGCGCGATCCGCTGGTTGATCGTCTCGCCCTCCTCCTGCTCGCGCACTGTCGTCCCCCATTCGGTGGCGCGCGGCATCGCCTCGGGCAGGGTCACCGGCTCGTCCTCGCTCTCGCTGGAGTCCTGGAGGTCGTCGCGGTCCACGTCGCTGTCGGTCATGGGACCACCCTAGGTCCGAGCACTGGGAGGCGCCCCCTGCTGTTCCGGAAGGAGAACGTCCGCAACCTCTTCTACCCTCGCTGGATGAGCGAGCCTGCAGAACTGACGATCCGCCCCTTGGATGCCGCCCCCGACGAGGTCGAGGCGCTGCTCGGAGCACTGAACCGGAACCGACGCACCTTCGCCTGGAAGACCGGCGGCCTGGACGCCGAGGCGATGCGCCGGACGCTCGGGCCGTCGACCCTCACCCTCGGTGGCCTGGTCAAGCACCTCGCGCTCGTCGAGGACCACTACTTCACCCATCAGCTGCTCGGGCGCGACTACCCGGCCGTCTGGGCGCCGATGGCCGACAACGAGAACTGGGAGTGGGTCTCGGCGGCTGCCGACGAGCCCGAGGACCTCCGACGGCTGTGGCTGGAGGCGGTGGCCCGGTCGGAGGCTGCGGTGGACGATGCGCTGGCCCACGGAGGTCTGGACCGTCCGCTGGCCGTGTCGGACTGGAGCCGGATGCCCAACCTGCGCCGGGTGCTGGTCGACCTGATCGAGGAGTACGCCCGCCACACCGGTCACGCGGACCTGATCCGCGAGTCGATCGACGGACTGGTCGGCGAGGACGCGTCGCGCTAGGGCGGTCGACGCACCAGGGCGGTCGACGCACCCAAGGCAGTCCCGCCGAACCCCGGCCCTGTCGACCGAACACCCGACACGCGGCGTTCTGGGCCACCGGCGGCGACGGTATGCCGCGTGTCCGGTGCTCGGTGCCGCCGGCCGCGTCGGTATGCCGCGTGTCCGGTGCTCGGTGCCGCCGACGGGACGTGGCGGCCGATACCGCGGCAGGGGTGTCCCACGCTCCGCAGTGAGGCAGTCAGGCAGTGAGGCAGTGAGGCAGTGAGGCAGTCAGGCAGTGAGGCGGTCCGCGGGCTCAGGCGCCTTCGGGGTTGCCGACGCTCGGGACGTATGCCGCCCCCTCGTCGTCGGCGGCGGCTGCGGCGACTGCGGCGACTGCGGTCAGCTTCTCCGCCGCGGCCAGGGCGACGCAGGTGGCCACCCCGGCCATGGCCGTCTCCACCTCGACCAGGAGCGGGAAGGAGGGCGCGAGCCGGATGTTGCGGTCCCGCGGGTCCAGGCCGAGGGGGAACGACGCCCCGGCCGGCGTCAGCACGATGCCGGCCTCCTTGGCCAGCTGGACGACGCGAGTGGCGGTGCCCTCCAGGACGTCCAGGTTGACGAAGTACCCACCTGTCGGCTTGTTCCAGGTGGCGACGCCCAGGCCGGCGAGCTCGGCGGTCAGCGCGTTGTCGACGGCGTCGAACTTGGGGGCCAGGATCTGGCGATGCCTGACCATGTGGTCGCGCACGCCCTGGGCGGTCCTGAAGAACTGGACGTGCCGCAGCTGGTTGACCTTGTCCGGGCCGATCGAGGCGAAGGCCTGGTGCTGGAGGTACCACTTCACGTTGGCCACCGAGGCGGCGAGGAACGCGACGCCGGCACCGGCATACGTGATCTTGCTCGTCGAGGCGAACATGACCGGCCGGTTCGGGTTGCCGGCGGCCGAGCACAGGGAGACGATGTCGGCGCTCTTCGCCTCGTCCTCGGTGAGGTGGTGGAACGCGTAGGCGTTGTCCCAGAAGATCTTGAAGTCCGGTGCCGCGGTCGGCATCGACGCCAGCCGCGAGGCGACCTCCTGGGTGATCACCGAGCCGGCCGGGTTGGCGTAGGTCGGCACGATCCACATGCCCTTGATGCTGGGGTCGTCCGCGACGAGCGCCTCGACGGCGGCCGCGTCGGGGCCGTCCGGGAGCATCGGGACGGTGACCATCTCGATCCCGTAGGACGCCAGCATCGTGAAGTGCCGGTCGTACCCGGGCACGGGGCAGACGAAGCGCACGGTGTCCTCCCGCACCCACGGCGTCCCGTCGACCGGTCCGTGCAGCAGCATCTGGACCAGGCAGTCGTGCATCATCGTCAGGCTCGAGCTGCCCCCGGCGACGACCTGCTGGGGCTCGACCCACAGCAGCTCGGCGAACATCTCCCGGATCTCGCGGAGACCGCCGAGCCCGCCGTAGTTGCGCACGTCGACGCCGTCGGCGTCCTTCACCCCGGTGGGCAGCGCCAGGAGGGCGTCGGAGAGGTCGAGTTGGGCGGTGCTCGGCTTGCCACGGGTGAGGTCGAGCTGCAGACCCGCCTCCTTCAGGCTCCGGTAGGCCGCGCGCTGGCGCTGGAGGTAGTCGGCCAGGTCATCGGGGGAGAGGGCGGCGAGGGGGGTGCGGGGCCGGTGCTCAGTCACCCCGCCATGCTCCCAGACCGGCGCGCGCGGCGCGAAGACCGTCCGCGACCGCTTTGCCGGCGCGGGCCGGTGGCCTCCTGCACGAGTTCGCGTCCGCCCCCGCCCCTCCCGTATGCTGTCTCCTCGGTGGACTTGCACCTTGCTTCGGCGTGCCCGCAGCATGGGCGCTGGACCACCTCCCGGAACGCAGCGCCCCATCGATGCGTTCCGTAGGGCAGTGGCTCAATTGGTAGAGCTCCGGTCTCCAAAACCGGCGGTTGGGGGTTCGAGTCCCTCCTGCCCTGCGTGTGTGCAGGCCACCTGGCCTGTTGAGCACGGCACGCTGGTACATCGACGAACCTGAGCACAGGACAGAGAGAGGCAGACACGTGACGGACGTGGGCGCCCAGACCCGGGGTACGGGCCGCAACGGTCGCAAGGGCGACCAGCGCGGCAACGTGGCCTCCCGGCTCTTCGGGTCGCTCGGCCTGTTCATCAGCCAGATCCTCGACGAGCTGCGCAAGGTCGTCCGGCCGACCCGTACGGAGCTGTGGAACTACACGCTGGTCGTCATCGTGTTCGTCTGCATCATCATGGCGTTGGTGGCCAGCTTCGACTACGGCTTCCAGAAGCTCGTCGCGCTGGTCTTCGCCGGCTGACCAGCACGTATGCCGCGAGCCTCCGCCGCCCGCACCCTCGCCGAGACAGAATCACCGCCCCGAAGGAAGTAGGTCAACACGTGTCCGACCAGTGGAGCTCCCAGGAGCCCGAGGCGAGGCTTGAGGACTCCGAGACGCTCGTCGCCGATGACGTGACCGTGGACTCCGAGACGCTCGTCGCCGACGACGAGGCGCCGCAGGAGCAGGCCGAGACCGCCGGGGACCTCGCCGAGACCGCCGGGGACCTCGCCGAGCAGGGCCAGTCCGACGTTGATGGCGACGTCGTCCCGGAAGTCGACCCCGTCCAGGCCTTCAAGGACGACCTGGCGAGCAAGTTCGGCGACTGGTTCGTCATCCACTCCTACGCCGGCTACGAGAACCGGGTCAAGGCCAACCTGGAGTCCCGGATCACCAGCCTGAACATGGAGGACCACATCTTCGAGGTGCAGGTCCCCATGGAGGAGGTCATGGAGATCAAGAACGGCCAGAAGAAGCTCGTCCGCCGGGTCCGGATGCCCGGCTACGTCCTGGTCCTGATGGACCTCACCGACGAGAGCTGGGGCGCCGTCCGGCATACCCCGGGCGTGACCGGCTTCGTCGGCAACGCCCACCAGCCGGTGCCGCTCAGCCTCGACGAGGTCTTCTCCATGCTCAAGCCGGCCGACCTGGGCAGCCCCGCCGCCCCGGGTGCGGCGGGTGCGGCGGGTGCCGCGGGAAAGACCAGGGAGCAGGCCATCGTCGACTTCGAGATCGGCGAGTCGGTCACCGTGATGGACGGCCCGTTCGAGACCCTGCCGGCGACGATCTCGGAGATCAACCCGGACACCCAGAAGCTGAAGGTCCTGGTCTCCATCTTCGGCCGGGAGACCCCGGTCGAGCTGTCCTTCGGACAGGTCTCCAAGATCTGACGCACGGCGCTCCGCGCCGTCCCACCCCAGAACGCGCAGCTCGCTGCTGCGGCCACAACTGAACCTCCTCGAAGCAGGCTCGCCAGCCCGCGCCTCGAGGCTCCGAAGGCTTCGCCTTCGAAGGCAACCGGGTCATCGCCCTTCGGCGTCGGCCCACCACCACCAGTCAAAGGACACCCGTCATGCCCCCCAAGTCCAAGAAGGTCTCCGGCTTCATCAAGCTGCAGATCCAGGCCGGCGCAGCCACGCCGGCTCCCCCCGTCGGCCCGGCCCTCGGCCAGCACGGCGTCAACATCATGGAGTTCGTCAAGGCGTACAACGCGGCGACGGAGTCCCAGCGCGGCAACGTGATCCCGGTCGAGATCACCGTCTACGAGGACCGCTCGTTCACGTTCGTCACCAAGACCCCGCCGGCCGCCGAGCTGATCAAGAAGGCGGCGGGCGTCTCCAAGGGCTCCGGTGAGCCGCACAAGACCAAGGTCGCCACGCTCACCACCGACCAGGTCCGCGAGATCGCCACCCAGAAGATGGAGGACCTCAACGCCAACGACATCGAGCAGGCCATGCGGATCATCGCCGGCACCGCTCGGTCGATGGGCGTGCAGACCGACGTCCGATAAGTCGCCGCAGCACGTGGGAGGGTCCGCGCGGCCCGCACCACAACTCCACCCAACGCACCACAAGGAGCAGTCATGAAGCGCAGCAAGTCCTACCGCGCCGCCGCCGGGAACGTCGACGTCGCCAAGCTCTACTCACCCCTGGAGGCCGTTCGCCTCGCCAAGGACACGGCCAAGGCCAAGTACGACGAGACCGTCGAGGTCGCCATGCGCCTCGGCGTCGACCCTCGCAAGGCCGACCAGATGATCCGCGGCACGGTCAACTTGCCCAACGGCACCGGCAAGACGGCCCGCGTTCTCGTCTTCGCCAACGGGGACAAGGCCGAGGCGGCCCGTGAGGCCGGCGCCGACTTCGTCGGGTCCGACGACCTGCTGGAGAAGGTGGCCGGTGGCTGGCTCGACTTCGACTCCGTCGTCGCCACGCCGGACATGATGGGCAAGGTCGGTCGGCTCGGCAAGGTGCTCGGCCCGCGCGGCCTGATGCCCAACCCCAAGACCGGCACGGTCACGATGGACACGGCCAAGGCGGTCTCGGACATCAAGGGCGGCAAGATCGCGTTCCGGGTGGACAAGCACGCCAACCTGCACTTCATCATCGGCAAGGTCTCCTTCGAGGAGCGGGCGCTCGTGGAGAACTACGCCGCTGCCCTGGACGAGGTGCTCCGCCTCAAGCCCGCCGCGTCCAAGGGCCGGTACATCGCCAAGGCCACCCTGTCCACGACGATGGGCCCCGGCATCCCGCTGGACTACAACCGGACCCGCAACCTGCTCGAGGACGACGCCCAGGCCTGAGGCCCCGGTCCGAGGCTCGTATGCCGGCCGCTCACCCCACGGGTGGGCGGCCGGTCGCGTTGCCGGCCCGGTTGCCCCTGGCGCGCGGGACGCGAGGAGCTAGAGTCGTGGCGTCAACGCCCGCCGGCCGCCGGCGTGGCCGCGTTCGTTCGAGGGGAACGTCCATGAAGCGCACCGTCATCACCGCCGTCCTGATGGCCGGCTCGATCGGGCTGGCCGGCTGTGGGTCCGGCACGACACCCTCGACGGCTGGGACCGCGAGCGCGACGTCGTCGGCTGCCCCGGTCGCCGTCCGATCCGGCGACCCGGTCGACCTTGCGCCGATCATGCGGAAGAGCTCGGCCGCGGTGCTGGCCAAGAAGACCGCTCATCTGAGCATGACGGTGGGTTCGGGAGCGGTCCAAGCCGATGTCGACTATGCCGGGCCCACGACCGCGATGAAGATGTCGATGGATGCTGGCGGTCAGAAGGTCGACCTGATCGTCGTCGACAAGGTGCTCTACCTCGGCGGCACGATGGCGGCCCAGCTGGGCGCCGGCAAGACGTGGTTCAAGATCGACCCCAAGGGCACCGACGCCATCTCCAAGCAGCTCGCGCCGCTGCTCGGGCAGATGTCGACCGCCGCGCAGGACCCGACCAGGGCCCTCGGCGCGATGTCCGGCGTCAAGGCCACGGTCGCCTCCGTCGACGGGGGCAACACCACGTATGCCGTCACCCTGGACAAGGCGCAGGTCGAGCAGATGCTCAAGGCCGGCGGGGCAGATGCCCTGGGCGGGGCGACGGTGCCCGACGGCCTGTCCTACAAGGTGACCCTGGATGCCGACAGCCTCCCGGTCAGGGTCGTCACGAGCACTGGTGGCGTCGACGCCACCGTCAGCGTCACCAGGTGGGGCCAGCCGGTCGACATCTCGGCGCCCCCGGCCAGCGAGGTCGGGAGCCTGAAGCTTCCCGGTTGAGTCCGGCCCGCACCCGGCCCGGACTCAGCCGATTTGGTCCGGGAGCGCCCCGACCCGTACGCTTGGCGACGACCAGAGACCGCCGGTTGTCTGCCACGAACGTGGTTGACCGAAGGCCCGCACCGAGTGCGGCATCCAGCGCAGGCCACGCTCCACGGCATAGCAGATTCTTCTCCGCCGCGCCCCGTGCCCTGTGCCGGGGCCGTTCTCATGTGCAGCCCTCACCGTGTCCTCTGGCGTCAGACAGATGGAAGGAGGCCACATGGCAAAGTCGGACAAGGCAGCTGCCATTGCCGATCTCGCGGACAAGTTCCGTGACTCGAGCGCGGCCGTTCTCACGGAGTACCGCGGGCTCTCGGTCAAGCAGATGACCCAGCTGCGCGCCAACCTTCGTGGCAACGCCACCTACGCCGTGGTCAAGAACACGCTCACCGACCTGGCTGCCAAGAAGGCCGGAGTCACGGCCTTCGAGGGCCAGTTCGTCGGCCCGACGGCCATCGCCTTCGTCGACGGTGACCCCGTCGTGGCGGCCAAGGGCCTGCGTGACTTCGCCAAGGCCAACCCTCTGCTCGTCATCAAGGGCGGCGTCCTGGACGGCAAGCCCCTGTCGGCGGAGGAGATCACCAGGCTCGCGGACCTCGAGTCCCGCGAGGTGCTCCTGGCCAAGCTGGCGGGCGCGATGAACGCCTCGCTCAGCAAGGCCGTCTACCTCTTCGCCGCACCGCTGTCCCAGGCCGCTCGCGCGGTCGACGCGCTGCGCGCCAAGGTCGAGGCGTCCGGCCCGGTGGCCGACGCCGCGGCCGCTGTCGAAGAGGTCACGCAGGACACCACGGACGGGACCGACGCCGTCGCCCCGGCCACGGACGGGACCGACGCCCCGGCCACCGCAGACGTCGCCACGAGTGGCGACGAGCAGGCCTGATCCCTCCTGGGACCACGCCGCACCACCACACCGCCACTCACGGCATACGCACGAAAGAAAGGACGCCCATCATGGCGAAGCTCAGCACCGACGAGCTCCTTGAGGCATTCAAGGAGATGACCCTGATCGAGCTCTCCGAGTTCGTCAAGCAGTTCGAGGACACCTTCGGGGTCACCGCTGCCGCCCCGGTCGCGGTTGCGGCCGGCCCGGCCGGTGGCGCCGACGCCCCCGCCCCCGTCGAGGAGCAGGACGAGTTCGACGTCGTCCTCGAGGCCGCCGGCGAGAAGAAGATCCAGGTCATCAAGGAGGTCCGCTCGCTGACCTCCCTGGGGCTGAAGGAGGCCAAGGACCTCGTCGACGGCGCTCCCAAGGCCGTCCTGGAGAAGGTCGACAAGGCTGCGGCCGACAAGGCCAAGGAGCAGCTCGAGGGCGCCGGCGCGACCGTCACCCTCAAGTGAGCCGCGCCGGTTGACCGGCGACTCACCTACGCGGAGCGGGGCCACCGACATCACGTCGGTGACCCCGCTTGCGTCGTGCGGCCGGCGCCGGTCCGCAGGTCGCCCGAGCCCTAGCCGAGCAGGACCTCCTGGTCGCTGAACACGATGTCGGTGAACTCCACCGGGGTGTCCACCGAGTGGATCCTGATCTCGGCCTTGAGCTCGTCGGCGTTGCCGGAGTCCGGGTCCTCCTGCAGGACCGAACGGTCGAGCTTGTCATGGACGTGCCCGGACAGCACCTCGTCCCCGGTCCCGAGGGTGGGGAAGAACGACTCGTGGTCGAAGCTGACGATGGTCGGCCCGACGTCGGTGCCGTTGTCGATGCCGACGAGGTCGACGTGCGAGTGGTACCTCATCCCGAGCGCCGCGAGCTGCCGCTCGAAGGCCGAGAACCGGACGTCGAAGTCGACGATGACGTTGACCTGGTCGTCGACCGTCCGGAGGGTGAGGTTGGCGTTCTCCACGGTTGGCATGGTGTTCTCCTTCAAGGGTGTTGCGTTGGGCCTGCTGACCCCGCAAGGTTCTCCGCCCCGCGTTGCGGCAACGTTGGGGGATCGTTGCTCCGCCCGCACCCGGCGTGTGCGCCATGGCGCAGACCGTGGCGACCGGCGCCGACCTGGCAGCGCCGGTGGCCGGCCTGTGCGCCATGGCGCAGGAACCGGTCGTCCACCCGGCACCGCGAGACCGGCCCCCCGGCCTGCGTCGACGGAGCACGGACCGGTGCGCTGGGCCCCCGGGCCGGGAGGCACGAAGGCCCCCTCGCAACGGGGCCGCACGAAGCGTTTTGGGCCGGGGTGCTTGACGAAGGGTGGGCGGCGGGTCCATCCTGTGCGGGTCATCACGAATGACTCCCCTCTGACAGGGCTGTGGCGGGTTGAGTTGTCGTGCACGGTGGAGTATGCTGTCGCTTTGCGCTGCCCACGCCCTGTATCCGCTCGGTCTACGCCCACGTCGTCGTTCCGAGTGCCCCCTTCCGGCGCGCCCCCCATGGGGCGCAGGTGAGGAAGACTGGTCCTGGCTGGGCTGCGCCGACCAACCGCACGTCCGCTTAGCCAGTGGAAGGACCATCGTTGGCTGCCTCGCGCACCTCGAACCAGAACATCACCTCCGCACAGACGGCTTCGGGCCGTCTGTCCTTCGCAAAGATCCGGGAGCCGTTGGAGGTTCCCGACCTCCTCGCCCTGCAGACCGAGAGCTTCGACTGGCTCCTGGGCAACGAACGTTGGCAGGCCCGCGTGGCCGAAGCCAAGGCGGCCGGGCGCGGCGACGTCCCGGACCGCTCGGGTCTGGAGGAGATCTTCGAGGAGATCTCCCCCATCGAGGACTTCAGCGGCTCGATGTCGCTGTCGTTCCGTGACCACCGCTTCGAGGAGCTCAAGTACTCCATCGAGGACTGCAAGGAGCGCGACCAGACCTACTCCGCGCCCCTGTTCGTCACGGCCGAGTTCATGAACAACACGACCGGTGAGATCAAGAGCCAGACGGTCTTCATGGGCGACTTCCCGCTGATGACCGACAAGGGCACCTTCGTGATCAACGGCACCGAGCGTGTCGT
>JAICMC010000097.1 GCA_025929465.1 Nostocoides sp. | reverse complement strand
CGGCGCTGCTGCGCGCCAAGGGCTTCGCGCGGTTCACCGACGTCGTCGGCATCGCCCACGAAAGGCTCTGACGTGAGTCACCAGGACGAACCGGCCGTGCGGACCACCGAGCCGTTCGGGGTGCGCCTGCGGGCCGCCACCACGGCATACGGGCCGCTCTGCGTCGGGATCGACCCGCACCGCTCGGTCGTCGAGGGGTGGGGGCTGCGTTATGACGTGTCCGGTCTCCGACGGTTCGCCAGGACGTGCGTCGAGGCGTTCGCCGGGCGGGTGGCGCTCGTCAAGCCGCAGTCCGCGTTCTTCGAGGCCTTCGGGTCAGCGGGCGTCGCCGTCCTGGAGGAGACGATCCGGGGCTTCGCCGGGTCCGGGACGCTCACCCTGCTCGACGCCAAGCGGGGCGACATCGGCAGCACCATGGCGGCGTATGCCGAGGCGTTCCTCGGCGACGACGCCGCCGCCCCCGCGGATGCGCTGACGCTGAGCCCGTTCCTCGGCTACGGCTCGCTCCGCCCGGCCATCGACCTGGCTGCGCGAACCGGCAGGGCAGTGTTCGTCCTGGCCCTCACCTCAAACCCCGAGGGGCCACCCGTGCAGCACGCGGTCCACGAGGACCGCGTCGTGGCTGCCGGCATCGTCTCGGCCGCGCGCGCGGACAACGCCGCCGCGGCGGCAGCCGGCCACCTCGGCCACGTCGGCCTGGTGGTCGGTGCGACGGTGGGCAGCGCCGTGCAGGACCTCGGCCTGGACCTGGTCGCGGCCAACGCGCCGGTGCTCGCCCCCGGCTTCGGAGCCCAGGGCGGGACGGCCGCCGACCTGCAGCGGGTCTTCGGGGCGGCCTTCCCGAACGTCCTGCCCAGCAGCAGCCGGGGGGTTCTCGCGGCCGGCCCGGACGTGTCCGCGCTGCGCGACGCGGCCCGCGAGGCGTCGGACGCCATCCGGCGTGCCGCAGACGACCATTCGGTGTCAGGCTAGGTTGGCTTCCCGGAGAAGCCCGCGGGCGGCAGTCGCCGCTCGTGACATGAGGCCCCGACCGGACCGAGGACCAGAGGAGTCAAGCAGTGGCCCTTCCCGAACTCACGCCCGAGCAGCGTGCTGCTGCGCTGGAGCGTGCGGCCGTCGCCCGCCGCGAGCGGGCAGCAGTCAAGAACCGTCTGAAGCACTCCAGCGGCTCGATCGCGCAGGTGATCAGCGACGGCAAGGACAACGAGGCGATCGGCAAGATGCGGGTCACGGCCCTGCTGGAGTCGATGCCCGGTGTCGGTCGGGCCCGCGCCCGCCAGATCATGGAGGACGTGGGGATCGCCCACAGCCGTCGGGTCCGCGGTCTGGGTGCCAACCAGATCGCCGCGCTGTTGACCCGTTTCTCGACCCCCGACTGAGCCACCAACCCGTGTGCCGGGCCCGGCGTATACGCTGCCGGGAATGCGACCGGTCACCCGTGCCCAGCGTGTCTGACGCGCACCGCGCCGTCGTCCTCGCCGGACCGACGGCTGTGGGCAAGGGCACCGTCGCTGCGCACATCCGCGACCACCACCACGAGGTGTGGCTCTCCGTCTCGATGACGACGCGACCCCCGCGCCCCGGCGAGGTCGACGGCGTGCACTACCACTTCGTGACCGTCGAGGCGTTCGAGCGACTGATCAGCAGGGGGGAGCTGCTCGAGTGGGCCCTCGTGCACGGCCGCAACTGGTACGGCACGCCTCGCCAGCCCGTCCTGGACGCTCTGGCCGCTGGCCGGATGGCTCTGCTCGAGATCGACCTGCAGGGCGCCCGACAGGTCCGGCAGACGCTGCCCGAGGCGTTGTTCGTCTTCCTGGCCCCGCCCAGCTGGGAGGAGCTGGTCGACCGGCTCGTCGGGCGGGGCACCGAGGACGAGGCCGAGCGGGAGCGACGGCTGGCCACCGCCCGGGTGGAGCTGGCCGCCCAGGCCGAGTTCGACGTCACCATCGTCAACGACGACGTTCGGCGGGCTGCTGACGAACTCGTATCATTGATGCGAACCCCCTGACCGCGCCCCCCACAGATTGAGGTCCATTCGTGTCCGGAACCAAGGCTGAGCCCATCGGCATCACCAACCCGCCGATCGACGACCTGTTGACCAGGGCCGACTCCAAGTATGCGCTCGTCCTGTTCAGCGCCAAGCGGGCCCGTCAGATCAATGCCTACTACAGCCAGCTGCAGGAGGGCCTCCTGGAGTTCGTCGGCCCGCTCGTCGACGCCCAGGTCCACGAGAAGCCGATGTCCATCGCGCTGCGCGAGATCGACCGCGGCCTGCTGACCAGCACCCCGACCGAAGGCTGAGCAGCCAGCACGTGAAGGTCGTCCTCGGCGTCGCGGGCGGGATCGCGGCCTACAAGGCTGCTTCCCTGCTCCGGCTGTTCACCGAGGGCGGGCACGACGTGACGGTCGTTCCGACCGCCGCGGCGCTGCAGTTCGTCGGGGCTCCCACGTGGGCGGCCCTGTCCGGCAAGCCGGTCGCCGCCGACGTGTGGAGCCAGGTCCACGAGGTCCGGCACGTCCGGCTCGGGCAGGAGGCCGACCTCGTCGTCGTCGCTCCGGCGACGGCCGACCTGCTCGCGCGCGCGGCGCACGGGCTGGCCGACGACCTGCTCACCAACGTCCTGCTCACGGCCTCCTGCCCGGTCGTCCTGGCGCCGGCGATGCACACCGAGATGTGGGAGCACGCCGCCACCCAGGCCAACGTCGCCCTCCTCGCCGAGCGGGGCGTCCACATCGTGCCGCCGGCCTCGGGGCGGCTCACCGGCGCGGACTCCGGTCCGGGGCGCCTCCCCGAGGCCGAGGAGCTGTATGCCGTGTGCCTGCGCGAGCTCTCCCACGAGAGACCCCGAACGACGAGGGGCACCGCTCCCGTCGTGCCGGCGGCCGAGCGCCCGCTGGAGGGGTGGCACGTCGTCGTCACCGCAGGCGGGACCCGCGAGCCGCTCGACCCGGTCCGCTACCTCGGCAACAACTCCTCGGGCAAGCAGGGCTACGCGCTGGCCAGGGAGGCAGCGGCCCGGGGCGCCGCAGTCACCCTCGTGGCCACGCACACCGCGCTGCCCGACCCGGCCGGGGTCGACGTGCGCAGGGTTGGCACCGCGCTCGAGCTGCAGTCAGCGGTCACCGCACTCGCCGGCGACGCCGATGTCGTCGTCATGGCTGCAGCCGTCGCCGACTTCCGTCCCGCGGCCTACGCGACCTCCAAGATCAAGAAGACCCACGACCGGGACGACCCCGACGCCGCCCCAACCATCGCCCTCGTCCGCAACCCCGACATCCTTGCCGGCCTGGTGCTCGACCGGGAGGGGGCGGCCCGCCCGGTCGTCGTCGGGTTCGCCGCCGAGACCGGCGATCCCGAGCACACCGTGCTGGAGCTCGGCCGGGAGAAGCTGGCCCGCAAGGGCTGCGACCTGCTCGTCGTCAACGAGGTGGGCGAGGACCGCACCTTCGGCAAGGACGACAACCTCGTCCAGATCCTGCGCAGCCGGGGCGACGGCGAGGTCGACGTGACGACGGTCGGTCCCGCGAGCAAGGACGAGGTCGCGGCCGCCGTCTGGGACGCCGTCCAGCTCCTCCGCTGACCCCCCGCCACCGGTTACCGACCCTGTTACCGAACCGTAGTTGCGGTGACCACAACAGCTCCGGTTCGGTACCCAGTCCGGTAGCCGGCAACGGGTGGCCGGTCGCGGCGCGCGATCGCGTGTGCCGTTAGACTCTGTCCCGTTTGCTTCCCGTGCCCACATCTGTCAAGGAGCTCCGCGTGTCCGGACGTCTGTTCACCTCCGAGTCGGTCACCGAGGGGCACCCCGACAAGATCTGCGACCAGATCTCCGACTCCATCCTCGACGCGATCCTCAACGACGACCCGACCGCCCGGGTGGCGGTCGAGACGATGGTGACCACCGGGCTGGTCCACGTGGCCGGTGAGGTGACGACGACGGCATACGTGGAGATCCCCACGATCATCCGCGAGCTGGTCGCGGTCGGCATCGGCTACGACGACTCGGCCAAGGGCTTCGACGGCCGCTCCTGCGGTGTCGAGGTGTCCATCGGCCAGCAGAGCCCGGACATCGCCCAAGGCGTCGACACGGCCTACGAGAGCCGCACCGGCGGCATCGACCCGATGGACAAGCAGGGTGCGGGTGACCAGGGCCTGATGTTCGGCTACGCCTGCGAGGACACCACCGAGCTGATGCCGCTGCCCATCTTCCTGGCCCACCGGCTCGCCGAGAAGCTGACCGAGGTCCGCAAGAGTGGCGACATCGCCTACCTGCGACCCGACGGCAAGACCCAGGTCACCATCGAGTACGACGGGGACAAGGCGGTCCGGCTGGACACCGTCGTCCTGTCGACCCAGCACGCCGGGGGGATCTCGCTCGACGGGCTGCTGACCCCCGACATCCAGGAGCTCGTCATCAAGCCGGTGCTCGCCGAGCTCGCCGACGGCGGGACGGTCCTGGACACCACGGGCTACCGCGCGCTGGTCAACCCGACGGGCAACTTCGTCATCGGCGGGCCGATGGGTGACGCCGGCCTCACCGGGCGCAAGATCATCGTCGACACCTACGGCGGCATGGCTCGGCACGGTGGTGGGGCGTTCTCCGGCAAGGACCCGAGCAAGGTGGACCGCAGTGCCGCCTATGCCATGCGCTGGGTGGCCAAGAACGTCGTCGCCGCCGGGCTGGCCGCGCGCTGTGAGGTGCAGGTCGCCTACGCGATCGGCAAGGCCCAGCCGGTCGGCCTGTACGTCGAGACGTTCGGAACCGAGAAGGCGCCGACCGAGCGGATCCAGGCCGCCATCGCCTCGGTCTTCGACCTGCGCCCGGCCGCGATCGTGCACGACCTGGACCTGCTGCGCCCGATCTACCGTCCGACCGCGGCCTACGGTCACTTCGGGCGGACCAAGGCCGACGGCGTCGACAATCCCTTCACCTGGGAGCGCACCGACCGGGTCGAGGAGCTGCAGAAGGCCGTCCACGGCTGAGCCGGCCGCGATTCGGGCGGATCGGCTGTCCGGCCCGGCCGATAGGTTCGGCGCCATGGACGACGGCGGGACGGGGGAGCAGCTGGAGCTGCTCACCCCTGCCGTGTCCGCCCGCGCGGCCGCCCGCCAAGGCGCCGCTGCGGCCAGGCGCAGGGCGGCCGCGGCGCTGGCGGCTGTCGACCCGGTCGCCTCGGTCTGGGTCGACACCGGGCTGGCTCACCTGGACCGGCCGTTCGACTATTCAGTGCCCGCGACGATGGCCGGCGACGCCGTTCCCGGAGCGCGCGTCAAGGTGCGGTTCGCGGGGCAGGAGCTCGCCGGCTTCGTCATCGCCCGCTCAGCGGTGGCGGCGCACGAGGGTCGGCTCACCCCGCTCCACCGCGTCGTGTCACCCGAGCCGGTGCTCACCCCGCACCTGCTCGCCGTGGTGCGGGAGCTGGCCGCGGCCAAGGCGGGCAGCGTCGCCGACGTCCTGCGCCTGGCCATCCCGCCGCGTCACGCGGCCGCCGAGAAGGCCCTCCCGGCGGAGCCGACGACCGCGCTCGTGCCGACCCGCGGCGCCGTCGCCGGGCCGCCCACGGCCTCGCCGTGGTTCCCGTATGCCGCCGCCCGCGCCTTCCTCGGGCACCTGGCCTCCGGTGGCGCGCCCGGGGCGTCCTGGCTGGCCCTGCCGGGCATCGTCGACCCTGCCGCGGACTGGCCGGCTGCTCTCGCCGACGCTGCACTCACGGCGGCCGCGGCTGGTCGCGGTGCGGTCCTCGTGGTCCCCGACCATCGCGACGTGGCGCGCGTCGAGGCGGCGCTCAAGGCGGTCCCGGACGGCCCGGCATACGTCCGGCTCACCGCGGACCAGGGGCCACAAGCCCGCTGGACCGCGTGGCTGAAGGCGCTGCGCGGGCACGTCCGGATCGTCGTCGGCACCCGAGCGGCGGCGTTCGCCCCGGTGCGCGACCTGGGGCTCGTCGCCTGGTGGGACGACGGCGACGACCTGCTCGAGGAGCCGAGGGCGCCCTACCCGCACGTGCGGGACGTCCTCCTGGCCCGTGCCCGCGAGGCCGGTGCGGCGGTGCTGTCGGCGGGCTTCACGCGCACCGTGGCCGTGCAGGCCCTCGTCGAGTCCGGTCGGCTCGCGCGGATCGAGGCACCCCGGGAGGCGACTCGTCGGTACGCGCCACTCGTCCGGGTCGCCGGCAGTGAAGCCGACCTGGCCCGCGACCCGGCCGCGGCCAGTGCGCACCTGCCGTCCGTGGCCTGGCGGGCGGCCCGGGCCGCCCTCACCGTCGGCCCGGTGCTCGTCCAGGTCCCCCGTCGCGGCTACCTCCCCTCGATGTCCTGCCTCACCTGCCGCCGGCCGGCCCGGTGCTCGGTCTGCGCCGGTCCGGTCGGTCTCGCCTCCGGGTCGTCGGTGCCGCAGTGCCGCTGGTGCGCGCGTCCGGTCATCGAGTTCGGCTGCCCCCACTGCGGTGGCCGACGGTTGCGGGCCGTGGTGACCGGTGCGCGACGCACGGCCGAGGAGCTGGGCCGGGCCTTCCAGGGTGTGCCCGTCCACACGAGCGGCTCCGGGCAGGTGCTGGCCGGGGTCGCGGCGACCCCGTCGCTCGTCATCGCCACCCCCGGTGCCGAGCCGGTGGCCGAGGGCGGGTATGCCGCGTGCCTGCTCCTGGACGCCTGGGCCAGCCTGGACCGGCCGACCCTGGACGCCGGCGAGGAGGCCCTGCGCCGGTGGCTGGCGGCCGCCGCCCTGCTCCGGCCGCGGGGCACCTCCCCGGGCTCACCCGAGGGCCGGGTCGTGCTGGTGGGCGCACCGACGCACACCCCGGTGCCGACCGTCGAGGCCCTCGTCCGCTGGGACCCGGGCTGGTTCGCCCAGCGTGAGCTGGCCGATCGCTCCAGCCTCGGCCTGCCCCCGGCCCGCCGCGCGGCGCTGGTCCAGGGGGAGCGGGGAGCGGTCGCCGGGTTCGTCGACTCCCTGGCACTGGCTGCCGACGTCGTCGTCCTCGGCCCGACGCCGGTCGAGGAGTCCGCGCGACCGACCGGCGCACCAGGACCGCCGCACACGCGAGCGGTGTTCCTGGCGCCGGTTCTCGCGACGACCGGCGTCGACGATCTCGCGGCGGCGCTGCGCTCCGCGCGGGCCGTTCGCAGTGCCCGCAAGGACGGTGGAGGGCTCACCGTACGGCTCGACCCGCGCGACCTGGCCTGACCGCGTCCGACCTAGACTGACCGCCGTGACGATCGCGAACATCCGCCTGTTCGGGGACCCCGTGCTGCGGACGCCGGCGGACCCGGTGGTCACCTTCGACAAGGAGCTGCGCAGCCTGGTCAAGGACCTCACCGAGACCATGCTCGACGCGCCCGGCGCCGGTCTGGCCGCACCTCAGCTGGGGGTCAGCCTGCGGGTGTTCACCTACAACGTCGACGGGGTCGTCGGCCACCTGGTCAACCCCGAGCTCACCCTCTCGGAGGAGGAGCAGCTCGGCCCCGAGGGCTGCCTGTCCTTCCCCGGGCTGACCTTCGACTGCCGCCGTGCCCTGTCGGTCGTGGCCCGCGGGTCCAACCAGTGGGGTGAGCCGGTGTTCCTCGAGGGCTCGGACCTGCTCGCCAGGGCGGTCCAGCACGAGACCGACCACCTGGACGGGATCCTGTTCATCGACCGGCTCGACGCCGTCGCCCGCAAGGAGGCGATGCGGATGATCCGCGAGGCTCGCACCCTCGGCGAGGCCGAGCCGACGGTCAGGGTCAGCCCCCACGCCACCTTCGGGCGCGGGCTGTAGCCGCCGTGCGCCTCGTCTTCGCCGGGACGCCCGAGCCGGCCGTGCCCTCCCTGGTTGCCCTGCTCGAGTCCGCGCACGACGTCGTGGCGGTCCTCACCCGCCCCGACGCGCCGGCCGGTCGGGGGCGACGCCTGCACGCCGCGCCGGTGCGCGAGGTCGCCGAGCAGCACGGCATACCGGTCCTGACCCCGGCCTCGCCGAAGGACCCCGGCTTCCAGGCGGCGCTGCGCGAGCTCGGCCCCGACGCCTGCCCGGTCGTCGGCTACGGCGCGCTCATCCCATCCTCGGCCCTGGCCATCCCACGACACGGCTGGGTCAACCTGCACTTCTCCCTGCTGCCGGCCTGGCGTGGTGCCGCACCCGTGCAGCGAGCCCTCATCGCCGGCGACGAGGTGACCGGAGCCAGCACCTTCCGGATCGAGGCAGGCCTGGACACCGGCCCGGTCTTCGGGACCATGACCGAGACCGTGCTGCCCGGTGACACCGCGGGTGACCTGTTGGATCGGCTGGCCGAGCGGGGGTCCGGGCTGCTCCTCGCCACGATGGACGGGATCGCCGACGGCTCGCTCATCCCGGTCCCGCAGTCCGGCGACGGGGTGTCGCTCGCGCCCAAGCTCGAGGTCGCCGACGCGCGGGTCCACTGGACCGTGCCGGCGTATGCCGTGGACCGCCTGGTCCGGGGCTGCACCCCGGCACCCGGCGCCTGGACGATTCTGCGGGGGGACCGGGTCAAGCTTGGTCCGGTACGCCTCGACAGCGGGCTCGGCCTTGCCCTCGCCCCGGGCGAGCTCGGGGTGAGCAAGGCGTCGGTGCGGGTGGGCACCGCCTCCGGCGTGGTCGTCCTCGGGGAGGTCCAGCCGCACGGCAAGCGGTCGATGGCCGCAGCCGACTGGGCGCGGGGAGTCCGGATCGAACCGGGGGAGCGGTTCGACGGCGATGCCTGAGCGCTCGAGACCCCGCAGGCCTGCCCGGTCGGCCACCCGGCCCTCGGACCGGGCCCGGCAGGGCGACCCGGCCCGGCTGGCCGCCTACACCCTCCTCCGGGCCGTCGATGACGGGGCCTATGCGAACCTCGAGCTCCCGAACGTGCTGCGCCGCAACAGGATCGGCGGCCGGGACGCGGCGTTCGCAACCGAGCTGGCGTTCGGGACGATCCGCTGGCAGGGCCTCTACGACCGGTTCATCGCGGTCGCTGCTGACCGTCCGGTCGACCGGCTCGACCCCGGCGTCCGCGACGCGCTGCGGCTCGGGGCACACCAGCTGTTCGGGATGCGTGTCCCCCAGCACGCAGCCGCGGACCAGACCGTCGCCCTGGCGCGGCAGGTCAACGGTGCCGGTGCCGCCGGTCTGGTCAATGCGGTCATGCGGCGGCTGTCCGAGCGGTCCCGAGAGGACTGGGTGACCGCCGTCGTCACCGAGGCGGACCCGGTGACCGCCCTCGCCGCCCGCGAGTCCCATCCCGAGTGGGTCGTGCGTGCACTGCGACAGGCGCTGCTTGGTCACGGCGCGTCCTCGGCGGAGTCGGTCAGTGCGGACCTGGCCAGGCTGGTCGAGGTCGACAACGTGCCGCCCCGCGTGGCGCTGGTGGCCCGTCCCGGGCTGGCCACCGTGGACGAGCTCGTCGACGGCGGCGCCGACCCGAGCGTGCTGTCGCGCGTGGGCGCGGTGCTCCCGCACGGCGACCCGAGCCTGATCCCGAGTGTCCGAGACGGCCGGGCCGCCGTCCAGGACGAAGGGTCCCAGCTCGTCGCCCTGGCCCTGGCCGCAGCCACGACGTCGGTCCTCGGGCCTGCGGCCGGCCGATGGCTCGACCTGTGCGCCGGGCCGGGTGGCAAGGCCGGGCTGCTGGCCGGGCTCGCCGTGCAGGCCGGCGCCGACCTCGTCGCCGAGGAGGTGGTCCCGCATCGGGCCGACCTGGTCCGCCAGTCCCTCCGGGCCGCCGTCGCTGCCGCGCGGGCTGCGGGACGCACGGTCCAGATCCGCACCGGAGACGGACGGCTGGTCGGAACCGACGAGCCCGCGGCATACGAGCGGGTGCTCGTCGACGCGCCCTGCACCGGCCTGGGCTCGCTGCGGCGGCGACCCGAGGCGCGCTGGCGTCGTCAGCCGTCCGACCTGGCCGAGCTGGGCCCGCTCCAGCGTGACCTGCTCGCGTCGGCCCTCGCCGCGACCGCCGTCGGCGGGGTGGTGGGCTACGCGACGTGCAGCCCGCACCTGTCCGAGACGACCTTCGTCGTGCGCGACACCGTCAAGCGGCGCGACGACGTCGAGATCGCCGACGCCCGGCCGCTGTTCACCGCCAGCGACGGGTCGCCCGTCACCGACCTCGGGGACGGGCCGTTCGCCCAGCTCTGGCCGCACCTGCACGGGACGGACGGCATGTTCTTCGCGCTGCTGCGCAAGGTCGATCCCGTCGCAGCACGCTGACCGGCGTCGATAGGCTGCCGCCGTGCAGATCTCGCCGAGCATCCTGGCCGCCGACTTCGCCAACCTCCAGGCCGAGCTGGACCGGGTCGCCACCGCCGACTGGGCACACGTCGACGTCATGGACAACCACTTCGTGCCCAACCTGACGCTCGGTCTCCCCGTCGTCGAAGCGCTGGTCAAGGTCTCGCCGGTGCCGGTCGACTGCCACCTGATGATCGAGGACCCGGACCGCTGGGCTCCGCCCTATGCCGAGGCCGGCGCGACGTCGGTCACCTTCCACATCGAAGCGGTCCGCGACCCGGTGGCGACGGCCCGCGCGATCCGGGCAGCCGGCGCACGCGCGGCGATGGCGCTCAAGCCCGGCACGCCGTTCCAGCCGTATGCCGACCTGCTGGCCGAGCTGGACATGGTCCTGGTCATGACGGTCGAGCCGGGCTTCGGCGGCCAGTCGTTCATGGCTGACCAGATGCCCAAGGTACGCGCCGTCCGCGACGCGGTCCGCCGGCACGGTGGCGACATCTGGGTCCAGGTCGACGGTGGCGTGTCGAGCTCGACGATCGAGCAGTGCGCCGAGGCCGGAGCCGACGTCTTCGTCGCGGGCTCCGCGGTCTACGGGGCGCACGACGCGGCGGCCGCGATCGACGAGCTGCGGG
>JAICMC010000192.1 GCA_025929465.1 Nostocoides sp. | reverse complement strand
CACCGGTCTGCCAGCTCATCCGCTGCACCCGCAGGACCCCCGCCTCGCGGTCGGCCTTGAGGTCGCAGCGGGCCACGAGCGTGTCGCCGAACAGGAACGGCAGCACGTAGTAGCCGTGCACCCGCTTGTGCGCCGGGGTGTAGATCTCCAGGGCGTAGTCGAAGTCGAACAGCGCACGCGTCCTGTCACGCTGCCAGACGAGGGAGTCGAACGGGCTGAGCAGGGCCGTTGCCTGGACCCGCCGCGGCCGCCGGGCGTCGACGTGCAGGTACGCCGGTCGCCGCCATCCCTCGACGGCCACCGGTTGCAGCTCGCCCTCGGCGACCAGGGTCTGCAGCGCTGGGCGGGCCTGCTCGGGCTTGAGCCGGAAGTAGTCCCGCAGGCACTGCTCGGTTCCGACGCCGTGCGCGGTGGCGGCGATCCGGAGGAGCTCGACGTATGCCGTCTCGTGCGGTGGCCTGCCACCGGGGGCGACCGCCGCGTGCAGGTTCGCCGGGAAGACTCGCGCCAACCCGGCATACCGGCGCTCGAACTGGGTCGTCCGGCCGGCGCTGCTGATCTCACCGGCCCAGAACAGGTGCTCCAGGGCGTTCTTGACGACCGACCAGTTCCATCCCCAGTCGTCCCGAGCCCGCGCCGTGTCGTGGGCCAGCGCAGCCTCGACCTGCCGGGTGGTGAGCGGCCCACTGCGCTCCACCTCCGCCCGCACGGCGGCCACGACGTCGGGCCGGTCGCGGGCCACCCGCTGCATCCCGCCCCAGGCGTCGGCGTGGGCGCGCTGCATCCGGAAGTCGAGCAACGGCCAGGTGGAGGGCGGGATGAGCGAGGCCTCGTGGGCCCAGTACTCGACGACGCGGCGGGGGGCACGGTCGCGCATCGCGTCGAGCAGGGTGGTGTCGTAGCCGCCGAGCCGGGAGAAGAACGGCAGGTACTGGCTGCGACAGACGACGTTGACACTGTCGATCTGGACGACGCCCACAGTGTCGAGCACCCGCTGCAGCTGCCGCGTGGTGACGGTGACCGCCTGCGGTCGGGCGCGGGCGAAGCCCTGGGCCGACAGGGCGATCCGTCGCGCCTGTGCTCGGGTCAGCCGCGTCACGGGCCGGTGGGCGGGCCCGCCGACCGGCGCCGCCTTGGCGGTCATCCCTGGTCGATGAGCTTCTCACGGAGCGCGTACATGGCCGCTTCCATCCGCGAGTGCAGCTGCAGCTTGTCCAGGATGTTGCGGACGTGGTTCTTGACGGTGTTCTCGGAGATGAACAGGTCGCGCGCGATGTCCTTGTTGGCCTGTCCGCGCGCGATGAGCCGCAGCACCTCCAGCTCACGGTCGGTCAGTCGGGGCACGCCGGCACCCGGGCCGGACGGCCGCTTGCTGAGCTGGGCGAACTCGGTGAGCAGCTGGGCGGCCATCGAGGGCGGGATGAGTGACTGGCCGGCGGCGACGGCGAGGATCCCGGCCGACACCTCCTCCCCAGGCATGTCCTTGAGCAGGTAGCCGTTGGCGCCCGCCTTGACCGCCTCGAACAGGTCGGTCTCGTCATCGGACATCGTGAGGATGAGGATCCTGGCCGACGGCACCTGCTCGCGGATCCGGGCCGCCGCCTTGAGCCCGGACAGCCGCGGCATCCGGACGTCGAGGAGCACCACGTCGGGGACGAGCTCGACGGCGAGCGCGACCGCCTCGAGCCCGTCGGAGGCCTCGCCGACGATCCTGATCCGGTCGTCCTGGCCGAGCACCATCTGCAGACCGCGACGGTAGAGGTCGTGGTCGTCGGCCACGAGCAGGGTGACCACCGCCTCGTCGGCCCCGGTGGCTGCCATCGCGTCCTCTCTCACCGGGTCATCGTGTCATGCCGTCAGGACGCCGCGGACATGTCCTCACCGAGCTCACCCTCGACGGTCTCCAGGTGGAGGACACCGTAGGACCAGCCGCGGCGCCGGTAGACCACGCTGGGGCGGTCGCTCTCGCTGTCGTGGAACAGGAAGAAGTCGTGCCCCACCAGCTCCATCAGGTGCAGCGCCTGCTCCAGGCTCATCGGTGGGCTGGAGTGCACCTTCTCGCGGACCTCGATGGGCGAGTCGCCCACCGCGCCGAACCGGTCGGCGCCCTGTCCCTCGCCCGGCCCGGAGGCGCCCTCCGCCAGGTCGGTGTCCGCCCCCGGGGACGACACGCGCGCCGTCGCCTGGCCGACCGACTCCGGCGCATGCCGCCCACGGTGGACGCGACGCTTGTCGCCGGCCCGCCGCAGCCGCTCGGTGAGCTTGTCGATCGCGGCGTCCAGTGCGACGTACTTGTCCTCCACGCACGCCTCGGCCCGGATGACCGACCCCTTGACGCGACACGTGATCTCGACCCGCTCGCAGGCCTTGGCCTGCCGGCGGTTGGCCTCGTGGGTGACCATGACGTCCACCCGCTGAACCCGTGGAGCGAGCTGCTCCACCTTGGCCAGCCTGTCCTCGATGTGGGTTCGGAAGCGCTCGGTGATGGTCACGTGGCGGCCGGTCACGACAATGTCCACGGTTCCTCCTGGGGGTCGGGAATGGGGGATCACTAGCAGCACGGATCGGCGGATCCGTCAGTCCTCGCAGCGACACCCCCTCGGGACCCGCGCCACCGATCCGCTCGTGCGGTCCGGAGAGCGGTCGGCGGGTCCCATGCAACCGACGCTAGCCCACCGAGGGCGACGGTGTCAGGTCAGCCCGGCCACGGTGGGCCGGCCTCCGGCAGCGAGCCACTCCGACCAGGTCCCGAGCGCCGCCCAGCCGGGCCGGCCCGGACCCGTCCGGACCGGCGCTGGGTGGCACAGACGACCACGGCTCCGAGCACGGACGCACCCTCCTCGCCGAGCGCGCGAGCGCAGTCGACGAGGGTCGCGCCGGTCGTGACCACGTCGTCGACGAGCAGGCAGCCGGCGCCGGCCAGCGCATCGCGACGGGCGCGGCGCACGACGACGGCGCCGGCCAGGTTGACCCTGCGCTCGGCCGCGCCCAGGCCCGCCTGGTCGCGGACGCGGCGGGACTGGGCGAGCAGGTCGAGCACGGGAGGCGGGTCCGGTAGCAGGGTGACCGCGGCCCGGGTGAGCTCACCGAGGCTGTCCCGCCCGCGCCGGCGGCGCGCCGCCCGACCCGTGGGGGCCGGGACGAGGGCCACCGGGTGCCCAGCGGTCGGGCCACCGCCGGCGGCACCGACCCCCCGCAGGGCGGCGAGGAGGCCCGCGGCGAGCAGCGGCGCCAGAACGTGCAGCGCAGCACGTCGGTCGTCGTCCTTGTAGGACGCAACGAGGGTGCGCGCAACCCCCTCGTATGCCGTCACCGCGACGCACCCGGGCCAGCCCTCGGGGGCCGGGTCAGGCGTCACCCACGTCGGTCCGCCGAAGCGCACCAGCTGGCCGAGCAGGCTGGTCGAGCACGGGTCGCAGAGCGACGCCGCCGGTGCGCCGCAGGCGGGACAGCTGGCGGGCAGGACGAGGTCGACGACGGCACTGAGCCCGGGGTGCATGAGGACAGCCTCGCCCGCGTCCTGACACCGGGCGGCCGTGGTCGGCAGGCTGGGGACGACGGCCGGGACGTCACGGGCCTGTGGACGTCGGGGGCGAGGAGCCGAACGTCCAGATTCGCTCATTCCAGAGGCGATCGAGGGCCGGTCCGGCCACACTGGAGCGGACCGAGCCTGGAGGAAGGGGTCATCGTGCACACCGAGCACGCGCGCAGCCTTGCCCTCGAGGCATCGGAGCTGATGCTGCGGCTGCACCGGATCAGCGACGAGCTGGCGAGCGGGTTCGACGCGCACAGCCTCGCCGAGGCCGCCATGGACGACCTCGAGATGGTCGTCGACGTCGACCGTGCTGCGCTGTACTCGGCCTACGAGGGCACCCGACCGGTCGTCCTCGCGGTCCGTGGGGCCGAGCGGTCCCCCTGGCCCGACCCGGACGTCGAGGAGTCGTTCCTCCACCCGGGGTGGGCACTGGAACAGCCCAGGCTGGCCGAGGCCGACGTCGCCGGGACCGAGCGCGTCATCCTCACCCATCCGTTGGTCAACGGGGGGCGACATCAGATCGGCTTCCTCGTCGCGGACCGAGCGGCCGATCGACCCTTCCAGCCGAGCGACGTCGACGCCTTCGCGGCCGTTGCGACGAACT
>JAICMC010000157.1 GCA_025929465.1 Nostocoides sp. | reverse complement strand
GTAGTGGTCGCCGCGGGTGGCGAGCGTCGTCGCGAGGAAGTTCGCGGCCGGGGAGACGCCCGCGACGGCCTGTGCCGCGAGGTTCGGCACCGCGAAGGCCAGGACGCCTGCCCTGGCCGCGACCTTGGCCTTCGTCGACGCGCCGACCTTCGAGGTCGGGGAGCCCGACGTGCTCGAGGAGCTGCTGGACGTCCCCGACGGGGTGGTGGAACTGCTCGTGGTGGTGCTGGACGTCCCCGACGAGCTGGACGTCCCCGACGAGCTGGACGAGCTCGTCGCCGGGTCCGTCGGGCCGGTGGACGGCGGGGTCGAGGGCGTCACAGCGGTCGGTGACGTCGTGGTGGGGCTGGGGGTGTCGTCGGCGTGCGCGGCGACGGGGGACAGGGCCAGCGCCGCGGTGGCGAGCGCGACGACGGCGCCCCGGCGGACGGTGCGAAGGGAGCTGAGTCTCACGGAGAGAGATCCTGTTCTGAGCAGCGGTTCGTGGACGTGTGGCCCGAGCCGCCGGACTCCCCGGCAAACCGGGCTCCGTCCCGCGTTCCTCGACGGTATGTGGAGCCGCTCGCCCGGCCCAGGCATTCCGGCTCACCCACCACGCGGCATACGAGATGTCGCTGGCGGGCCTACGGCTGCGGGTCAGCGCCGGCATCGGACCGGCTTCCCCTGGGACGTGCGTGTGGTGTCGCGTGCGCGACCGGGCCAGCATACCGGTAGCGTGACGGTGGCGATGGATCCCGCCCGGACGTTCGCGCCCGAACCGCCACCCACGGCTGATGGTTTCCTGCCCCGTCCTCGGGCGGGCAGGTCCGCCGTGCCCGTCCCGCCTCCCGTGGAGGTCCACCGATGTCGGCGCACCGCGTCCCACCGCAACCTCATCCCAGCCGGATGACGAGCTTCGCCGGCCATCCGCTGGTGGTCTCGGTCGTTCCCGGCCAAGGCCCGCTCGTGGCTGTCACCGCGGCCAACCTCGGCGCCGCGACCGGCGCTCCCGCCCTGTACTTCGCCTACGTCGACACCGACCGCTACGCCGAGGAGGAGCGCCCGGACGGCACCGTCCGGCACCTGGCCATCGACCCCGACCTGGCCGACGACGCCTGGCGGGACCGCGAACGCTCGCTGACCAGGGACGTGGCCGAGGCGATGCAGGGAGCCCAGCTGCCGTGGCACTTCCGCTACCTGGCGGGGCGGGTCGACCGGGCGCTCACCCACCTGGCCCGCGCCGTCGACGCCGCCGCCTTCGTCGTGGGGACGCACGTGGGCAGGCACCACGTCAACGACTTCTTCCAGGGGTCGGTCTCGGTCCAGCTCGCGCACCGGCAGCACCGGCCGGTGCTCGTCGTGCCCCTCCAGGTCGTGGACTGGAACGACCGTGCACCCTGGGAGTGAACCGTCCGGCACCGTCGACGGGGACGTGGCGCCCGGCGAGACCGTGATGCGGTCTCGCGCCGCGCACCGTGACCCAGTCCTGCTCGGGCTGGTCTTCCTCGGAGGGGTGCTCGGCACCACGGTCCGGGCGCAGCTGGAGGACCACGTCGCCGACACCGGCACCCAGTGGCCGTGGACGACGTTCGCCGTGAACATCTCCGGCGCCTTCGCCCTGGCCCTGCTGCTGGAGTCGCTGATCCGTACCGGCGACGACGAGGGTTGGCGGCGACGGGCCCGGCTCGGCCTGGGGACCGGGCTGCTCGGCGGGTACACGACCTACAGCAGCTTCGCGGTCGAGGCCGCCCAGCGGATCGGGAACGGCCATCCGGTGATGGGCCTCGGGTACACCGTGCTCAGCGTCCTGCTCGGCCTGCTCGCCGCTGCCGGCGGCCACCAGCTCGCCCGCCGGCTGACCAGGAGGACTGGATGACCGTGCTCCTCCTGGCGCTCGCCGGCGGCCTGGGTGCCGTGCTGCGGTTCCTCGCCGACGCGGTCGTCGCGCGGCACAACCCCTATCGGCTGCCGCTCGGGACGCTCCTCATCAACGTCTCGGGGTCTGCCGCCCTCGGTGTCCTCACCGGGTGGGTGCTGCACGCCGGGCACGGGACGACCGGCACCGAGCTCAAGGCCGTCCTCGGGACGGGCCTGTGCGGGGGCTACACCACGTTCAGCACCGCGTCGATCGAGACCCTGCGGCTCTGGATGGCCGAGGGAGCGCGCCGGGGCACGACCTACGCGCTGCTGGGCCTGGTCGGCAGCGTCGCCGCCGCGGGGGCCGGTCTGGCGGTGGGCGGCCTGCTGTGAGGCCGTGGCCCGGTAGACTGTCCGACACAGGCGTCTGAGCCGTCATCAGCGGTGAGCCTCCGGAAGAACAGGGGCCTCGGCCCCCACTAGAACCGGACGGGTGGGCCCGTCACAGCCTTGGCAAGAGCGGTCGTATGCCGTGCCCACCGTCCGTGGGTCAGGCTGCGGCAAGCGAGGTGGTACCGCGGTAGGCGACCTGACGGCATACGGCCAGGGTCCGCCCGTCGTCCTCGTGGCACGGACCACGAGCTGACCGACCGCGAAGAGAGCGAACCCGATGGCCTACCCCAAGGCGACCACCACCGGACCCGAGCACGCCGGGGCGGCATCCGGCATCCCCGCGAACCCGCGGTTCCCCGAGCTGGAGGAGCGCGTGCTCGGCTACTGGGCGGCCGACGCGACGTTCCAGGCCTCCGTCAACGCCCGCCCGGCGGGCACCGACGGCGACAACGAGTTCGTCTTCTACGACGGACCGCCGTTCGCCAACGGGTTGCCGCACTACGGCCACCTGCTCACCGGCTACGTCAAGGACGTCGTCCCGCGCTACCAGACGATGCGCGGCAGGCGCGTCGAGCGCCGGTTCGGCTGGGACACCCACGGGCTGCCCGCCGAGCTGGAGGCGATGAGCCAGCTGGGCATCAAGACCAAGGAGGAGATCCTCGAGCTGGGGATCGAGACGTTCAACGCCAAGTGCCGCGAGTCGGTCATGAAGTACGCCGACGACTGGGAGGAGTACGTGACCCGGCAGGCCCGCTGGGTCGACTTCGAGCGGGACTACAAGACGCTCAACCCCGACTACATGGAGTCGGTCATGTGGGCGTTCAAGTCGCTCTACGACAAGGGCCTGGTCTATGAGGGGTTCCGCGTCCTGCCGTACTGCTGGAACGACCAGACGCCGTTGTCCAACCACGAGCTGCGGATGGACGAGGACGTCTACCAGGTGCGGCGCGACCCGGCCGTCACCGTGGGGCTGCGGCTGCTCGACGGACCGTATGCCGGTGCGCTCGTCCTGGTCTGGACGACGACCCCGTGGACCCTGCCGGCCAACCTCGCCGTCATGGTCGGCGCCGACATCGACTACGTCGTCGTGGAGTCCGCGGCCACCGGTGCGCCGGAGCGCTACGTCCTGGCGAAGTCGCGTCTCGCGGCATACGCCAGGGAGCTCGGCACCGACCCGACCGTTGTCGCCCGGGTGGTGGGGACCGACCTCGTCGGCGCGTCCTACGCCCCGCCGTTCGACTACTACCGCGGCCACCCGCGAGCCCACCGGGTCGTCGCCGCCGAGTTCGTCACGACGACCGACGGCACCGGAATGGTCCACACCGCAGGCGCGTTCGGTGAGGACGACAAGGTGGTGACCGACCGCGAGGGGATCGAGCCGGTCATGCCGGTCGGCCCGGACGGCCGGTTCACCTTCCCCGTCGCCGAGTACGAGGGGCTGCTCGTGTTCGACGCCAACGCCCTCATCATCGACCACCTCAAGGCGGCCACCCGCGCCGCCGGGGAGCACGGCGCGGTGACGCCGGGGACGGTGCTCCTGCGCCGGGAGAGCTACGAGCACTCCTACCCGCACTGCTGGCGCTGCCGCGAGCCGCTCATCTACAAGGCGGTCTCGTCGTGGTTCGTGGAGGTGACCCGGTTCAAGGAGCGGATGGTCGCGCTCAACCAGGAGATCACCTGGGTGCCGGGCAACGTCCGCGACGGCCAGTTCGGCAGGTGGCTGGAGAACGCCCGGGACTGGTCGATCACGCGCAACCGGTTCTGGGGGAGCCCGGTGCCGGTGTGGACCTCGGACGACCCGAAGTTCCCCCGCGTCGACGTCTACGGCTCGTTCGCCGAGCTCGAGCGAGACTTCGGCCGGCTGCCGCTCGGTGCAGACGGCCAGCCGGACCTGCACCGTCCCTACGTCGACCGGCTCACCCGGCCCAACCCCGACGACCCGTCGGGCAACGCCACCATGCGGCGGGTCGAGGACGTCCTGGACGTCTGGTTCGACTCGGGCTCGATGAGCTACGCCCAGGTCCACTACCCGTTCGAGAACGGCGACTGGTTCGAGCACCACTTCCCCGCGGACTTCATCGTCGAGTACATCGGCCAGACCCGGGGCTGGTTCTACATGCTGCACATCCTGTCCACGGCGCTGTTCGACCGGCCCGCCTTCAGCTCGGTCATCTGCCACGGGATCGTGCTCGGCAGCGACGGCAACAAGATGTCCAAGTCGCTGAAGAACTACCCCGACGTCCGCGAGGTCTTCGACCGCGACGGGGCCGACGCGATGCGCTGGTTCCTCATGGCCTCCCCGATCCTGCGCGGCGGCAACCTGGTCGTCACCGAGCAGGGCATCCGGGACGGCGTCCGCCAGGTGCTCCTGCCGCTGTGGAACGCCTGGTACTTCTTCTCGCTGTACGCCAACGCGATGTCCGGCGGCGACGGCTACCAGGCGCGATGGTCCACGGCGTCCACCGACCCGCTCGACCGGTACCTGCTCGCCAAGTTGCACGACTACGTCGTCACGTCCACCGAGCAGCAGGACCGCTATGACGTCGCCGGGGCCTGCGACACGACCCGGACCTTCCTGGACGTCCTCACCAACTGGTACATCCGCCGGTCGCGGGAACGCTTCTGGGACACCGGTTCTGGCGACGGGTCCGCAGCGCACGCCGCCTTCGACACGCTGTACACGGCCCTGGAGGTCGTCTGCCGGGTCGCTGCACCCCTGCTCCCGCTGATCACCGAGGAGGTCTGGCGCGGCCTGACCGGTGGCCGGTCCGTGCACCTCACCGACTGGCCCGACGCGTCCGACCTGCCGGCCGACCCCGGGCTCGTCGGGTCGATGGACCGGGTGCGCGAGGTCTGCTCGGTCGCGTCGTCGCTGCGCAAGGCCCAGGGGCTGCGCAACCGGCTGCCCCTGGCCGACCTCACCGTCGTCAGCGCCGGCGTCGCCGGCCTGGCGGGCTTCGCGTCGATCGTCGCCGACGAGGTCAACGTCAAGCACGTCTCGCTCCTGGACCTGGCCGACGCCTCGTCCTCCGACTTCGGCATCTCCCAGCGGCTGACCGTCAACGCCAGGGCGGCCGGTCCGCGCCTCGGCAAGGACGTCCAACGGGCGATCAAGGGCTCCAAGTCCGCCGACTGGTCGGTGGGCCAGGACGGGACCGTCACCTCCGGCGGGCTCGCGCTCGTCGACGGCGAGTACACGCTGGAGACCGTCGTCGCGGAGGCGGAGGGGCCGGCCCGGGCCACCTCGATGCTCGTCAGTGGCGGGTTCGTCGTGCTGGACACCGACGTCACGCCCGAGCTGGCCCGGGAGGGTCTGGCCCGCGACCTGGTCCGCGCCGTGCAGGACGCTCGCAAGAAGGCCGGCCTCGACGTCAGCGACCGGATCTCGCTCACCATCACCGGGTCGCAGGAGGTGTGGGAGGCGACCGTGGCCCACCAGGACCTCATCGTCTCGGAGACCCTTGCCGCCCAGTTCGGTTCGGCGCCCCAGCTCGATGCCCTGCCGCAGCGTTCGGATGTCGCCGAGGCGACCGTCGGCGACGGGGAGCCGGTCCGGATCAAGGTGCTGCGGCTCTGAGCCGACCGCGGATGCCGGGGCGGGCCGCATGGGCCCGCCCGGCATCGGGGTCGCTCAGTGGATCTCGATGATCCGGGAGGACACCAGCCGCCCCTCGGCGATGACCAGCTCGCCGTAGGTGCCGTACTGCTGTCGCCGGCGGTCGGTGGGAGAGCCGGGGTTGAACAGGTGGACCCCGTCCTCGACGACATCCATCGGGATGTGGGAGTGCCCGAACACCACGAGATCGGCGTCGGGGAACCGCTGTCGCATCCGACGCCCCCTGCCCTGCCGCTGCCCCGAGTCGTGGATCATGGCGACACGCAGGCCGTCGAGGTCGAGGGTGACCGCCTCCGGTGCACCCCACGCCGCGACATCGGGTCCGTCGTTGTTGCCCTGCACCGCGTGGATCGGAGCGTGGGTCGCGAGGTCGTCGAGGACCTTCGCGGTGCAGACGTCACCGGCGTGCAGGATGGCGTCGCAGGTGCGCAGCGGCGCCCGGAGCGGCTCGGGCACGCCCTTCCAGTGTCGGGGGGCGT
>JAICMC010000046.1 GCA_025929465.1 Nostocoides sp. | reverse complement strand
GACGGCACCGGTGCCGACGCCGTGCTGGAGGAGCCGGTCGTTGACACGCCCGCCCTCGACGCCCCGCTGGGGCCGCATGCAGACGTCGTGAGGGCCGCCGCGAGGAGCGCGACGGCGACGAGGTGACGCATGGGCACCCGGGTCATGGGTGGGTCTCCGTCCGGCGCGGGCCGGGGACCTCGACGACGACGTTGGTGGACTTGACGGCCGCGACGGCCAGCACGCCGGGCTCGAGACCCAGCTCGTCGGCAGCCTCCCGGCTCATCAGCGAGACGAACCGGTGCGGACCGGCCTGGATGTCCACCTGCGCCATCACGGTGTCGCGCACGACGCGGGTGACCAGTCCGGTGAACCGGTTGCGGGCGGACTCGGACACCACCGGGCGGGCCTCGGGGGTGGGAGCCTGCGCGGCCAGTCGTTGGGCGAACCGGGCCAGCGCGGCTCCGTCGACGAGCACCCGGCCGCCGCGTTCGGCACGGTCGGCCATTGGCAGGCGACCGGTGTCGATCCAGCGGCGGATGGTGTCGTCGCTGACACCGAGCAGGTCGGCGGCCTCCTTCACGGCATACGTCGGCATGCGTTCCATCTAACCGCATCTGCGGCACCCAGGACGGCACCGGACCGGAACTGCGACGCACGGTGCCCGGGGAGGGGCGTACGACTCTAGATTTACATAATGTTGATTATCGGCGTTGTGGACACGCAGTGGCTCAGTCCCGCGGGAACCGCGTCCAGTGACCCTCGGAGACGACCTCGACCGTGCCGTCGACCACCGTGATGGCCGTGTCGTCGTCGATCGCGTACGCCGGACCCGCGATGTCGGCGGCCCACCGCTCTGCGTCGGCCATGGTGTTCTCGGGCAGATCCGGGTGATCCAGGTGCGGGAAGATCGAGAAGTCGACCACCCCGAGGGCGCTGTCGCCCCCCGCGGGTGGTGTCCAGCCGACGAAGTCCGCACCGATCCGGGGGCCCATCACCATGCTTCCTGCGCTGAGCCCCACCCAGACCGTGTCGGGCAGCGACGGCAGCAGGTCCGCGAGCCCGGACTGTCGCATCCAGTGACACAGGTAGAGGGCGTCGCCACCGTTCACCAGCAGGACGTCCGCCTCCCGCACCCAGGTGACCCAACGCTCGTGGTCGATGGTGGGCAGCGCGGTGAGCTCCAGGACGCCCAGGGACTTCCAACCCAGCTCGCACATGGGCGTGGAGGCTCGACCGGCGATGAACCGCCATGCCCCGGCGGGAGTGCCCTGCGGGTGGCCGTACCCAGCGGTGGGTACGCACAGGGCGTTGGAGTCGGCGATCGGTCTGCCCAGCAGGTCGACCAACGTGTGTTCGATGGCGGCGTTCTTGATGCCCGCGGACGTCAGGAGAAGTTTCACGATGCCCTTCCTGAGCTCTCTGGTTCTCTGGTTCTCCAGCGGTAGCTGGTCTGGCCGAACGGATCGCCCGAGCTGTGACCCTATGCCGTGCCCGGTGCCACCTCAACGGTGACAGCGCCGGCCCGCTGGGCGATGCTGCCGTATTCGGCGTGGTGACCTAGGCGACACCGCGACCTCACCGAGGTGGCCCGTGATCCGCGGGCGTGGTGTCGCCGGTCAGGCACCCACGTAGGCGGCCAGGTGCTGGCCGGTGAGGGTCGACCGGTCGGCGACGAGCCGGGACGGCGGGCCCTCGAAGACGACCCGCCCGCCCTCGTGGCCGGCTCCCGGGCCGAGGTCGATGACCCAGTCGGCATGCGCCATGACCGCCTGGTGGTGCTCGATGACGACGACCGACGTGCCGGAGTCGACGATCCGGTCGAGCAGGGCGAGCAGCTGCTCGACGTCGGCGAGGTGGAGCCCGGTGGTCGGCTCGTCCAGGACGTAGACCGTGCCCTTGTCCGCCATCCGGGTGGCCAGCTTGAGCCGTTGCCGCTCGCCCCCGGACAGGGTCGTCAGCGGTTGGCCGAGGTGCAGATAGCCCAGCCCGACGTCGGCGAGCCGGTGCAGGACGGTGTGCGCGGCCGGGGTGCGCGCCTCGCCGTCGGCGAAGAACGCCTCGGCCTCGGTCACCGACATGGCCAGCACCTGGCTGATGTCCCTGCCCCCGAGCCGGTACTCCAGCACGGCGGCCTGGAACCGCCTGCCCTCGCACTCCTCGCACATGGTCTCCACGGTGGCCATCACCCCGAGGTCGGTGAAGATGACCCCGGCGCCGTTGCAGGTCGGGCAGGCGCCCTCGGAGTTGGAGCTGAACAGGGCCGGCTTGACGCCGTTGGCCTTGGCGAAGGCCTTGCGGACCGGGTCGAGCAGCCCGGTGTAGGTGGCCGGGTTGCTCCGTCGCGAGCCCCGGATCGCGCCCTGGTCGATGACGACCACCCCGTCCCGGCCGGCGACCGAACCCTGGATGAGCGAGCTCTTGCCCGACCCCGCCACCCCCGTGACGACGCAGAGCACCCCCAACGGGATGTCGACGTCGACGTCCTGCAGGTTGTGGGTCCTCGCGCCCCTGACCTCCAGCGCCTGCGTGGCCGGCCGGACCGACTGCTTCAGGCGTGCCCGGTCGTCCAGGTGCCGGCCGGTCGTGGTGTCACTTCCGCGCAGCGCCTGGACGCTGCCCTCGAAGCAGACCCTCCCACCACCGGACCCGGCACCTGGCCCGAGGTCGACGACGTGGTCGGCGATGGCGATCGTCTCCGGCTTGTGCTCGACGACGAGCACCGTGTTGCCCTTGTCCCGCAGCCGGAGCAGCAGCCGGTTCATCCGCTCGATGTCGTGCGGGTGCAGCCCGATGGTCGGCTCGTCGAAGACGTAGGTGACGTCGGTGAGGGAGGAGCCGAGATGGCGGATCATCTTGGTGCGCTGGGCCTCGCCTCCGGAGACCGAGCCCGCGGGGCGATCGAGGGACAGGTAGCCCAGGCCGATCTCGACGAAGGAGTCCAGCGTCTCCCCCAGCGCGGTCAGCAGGGGCGCGACCGACGGTTCGTCGAGCTGGCGCACCCACGAGGCGAGGTCGCTGATCTGCAGTGCGCACAGGTCGGCGATGTTCCTGCCGTTGATGCGAGAGGCGCGCGCTTCCGCGCTCAGCCGGGTGCCGTCACAGTCAGGGCAGGTGGTGAAGGTGATCGCCCGCTCGACGAAGGCCCGGATGTGCGGCTGCATCGCGTCGGGGTCCTTGGACAGCATGGACTTCTGGATCCTGGGGATGAGCCCCTCGTAGGTGAGGTTGATCCCCTCGACCTTGATCTTGGTCGCCTCCTTGTGGAGCAGGTCGTGCAGCTCGCGCTTGGTGTAGCGGCTGATCGGCTTGTCCATGTCGAACAAGCCGCTCCCGGAGAAGATCCGGCCGTACCACCCCTCCATGCTGTAGCCGGGGATCGTGAGCGCGCCCTCGCGCAGCGACAGGCGCTCGTCGTAGAGGGCGGTCAGGTCGACGTCGCTGGTCGACCCCATGCCCTCGCACCGCGGGCACATCCCCCCGTGGTAGACCGCCTCCCGGACGACCACCCGCTCACCCTGGCCCCGGTCCACCTTCATCGCACCGCTGGCCGTTCGTCGGGGGACGTTGAACGAGTATGCCGTCGGCGGACCGATGTGCGGGTCCCCCAGCCGGCTGAACAGGATGCGCAGCATTGCGTTGGCGTCGGTCGCCGTCCCGACGGTGGAGCGTGGGTTGGCCCCCATCCGCTCCTGGTCGACGATGATCGCGGTCGTCAGCCCTTCCAGGACATCGACGTCCGGCCGGGCAAGGGCCGGCATGAAGCCCTGGACGAAGGCACTGTAGGTCTCGTTGATCATCCGCTGCGACTCGGCGGCGATGGTGCCGAAGACGAGCGAGCTCTTGCCCGAGCCTGAGACACCGGTGAACACGGTGAGCCGGCGCTTGGGGATCTCGACGCTGATGTCCTGCAGGTTGTTCACCCGGGCGCCGCTGACCCGGATCAGGTCGTGGCTGTCCGCCGTGTGCCGGGTCCCTGCGGACGGCTCAGCCGTCTTCACCTTGCTCACCATGCCTCCATCGCGTATGCCGTGCCACCCAGGTCAGCCTCGGACCCGCCCGGGTCGATTCAACCAGCCCACCGTCCGCTCCGGCTGCGCCGTGGTGAGTGGGCAGCCGCGGGGCTGGCAGAATCGCGGTCATGCCCAAGGCCCCCCGTCCCCCCGCCGAGTCCGTCCCCGACCGGCCGTCCCTGGACGGCCTGGAGGAGAAGTGGACCGCCGTCTGGAGCGACCAGGGCACGTACACCTTCGACCGCGAGGCCGCCCGCTCCGCGGGCCGGAGCAGTGTCTTCTCGATCGACACTCCCCCGCCCACCGCGAGCGGCAGCCTGCACATGGGACACGTCTTCTCCTACACGCACACCGACTGCATGGCCCGCTACAAGCGGATGCGCGGCTTCCAGGTCTTCTACCCGATCGGCTGGGACGACAACGGTCTGCCCACCGAGAAGCGCGTGCAGAACTACTACGGCGTTCGGGGCGATGCCTCCCTGCCGTATGCGGCGGACTTCCAGCCGCCGCACCGCGGCGACGCCAGGAGCACCAGGTCGGCCGACGAGCAGCCGGTCAGCCGGCAGAACTTCATCGAGCTCTGTGCCGAGCTGACGGTGCAGGACGAGAAGGCCTTCGAGTCCCTCTTCCGCAGACTCGGCTTCAGCCTGGACTGGAACCTCACCTACCGGACCATCGACGACCACTCGCGGGCCACCTCCCAGCAGGCGTTCCTTCGCAACCTGGCGCGCGGCGAGGCCTACCAGGCCGAGGCACCGGGCCTGTGGGACGTCACCTTCCAGACCGCCGTCGCCCAGGCCGAGTTGGAGGCTCGCGACTATCCCGGTGCCTACCACCGGGTGGCGTTCCACCGTCCGGACGGTCAGCCGATCCACATCGAGACCACCCGCCCCGAGCTCATCCCGGCCGTCGTGGCCCTCATCGCCCACCCCGACGACGAGCGGTATGCCGGCCTCTTCGGGTCGACGGTCACCTCGCCCCTGTTCGGTGTCCGGATCCCCGTCCTCGCGCACCGCGCCGCGGAGAGGGACAAGGGCGCCGGCATCGCGATGTGCTGCACCTTCGGTGACCTCACCGACGTCCTGTGGTGGCGCGAGCTGCAGCTGCCGACCCGCTCGATCCTCACCCGCACCGGCCGGATCCAGGCCGAGACCCCGTCCTGGGTCGCCGCTGGTCCGGGTGCAGACCTGTTCGCCGAGCAGGTCGCCGGCAAGACCGCCTTCTCGGCACGGGAAGCCGTCGTGAGCGCCCTGCGGGCGTCCGGCGACCTGGCCGGCGAGCCGACGCCGACCCAGCGCAAGGCCAACTTCTACGAGCGCGGGGAGAAGCCGCTGGAGATCGTCACGAGCCGGCAGTGGTACATCCGCAACGGTGGCCGCGACGCCTCGCTCAACGACAAGCTCGTCAGCCAGGGCCAGTCGGTCGACTTCCACCCTCCGTTCATGCGGTCCCGCTACGCCAACTGGGTGTCCGGGCTCAACGGGGACTGGCTGGTCAGCAGGCAGCGCTTCTTCGGCGTCCCGATCCCGGTCTGGTACCCGCTGGACGCAGCCGGTGACCCTCAGTACGCGGCCGTCATCTGCCCCGAGGAGTCGGCGCTGCCCGTCGACCCGGCCGCCGAGCCGCCGCCCGGCTACACCGAGGACCAGCGCGGTGAGCCCGGTGGCTTCATCGGCGACCCGGACATCTTCGACACCTGGGCCACCTCCTCGCTGACACCGGAGATCGCCGGGGGCTGGCGGGCCAGGGAGGCCGGCGAGGAGTCCGACTTCGACCTCGTCTTCCCGATGGACGTGCGACCCCAGGCGCACGACATCATCCGGACCTGGCTGTTCGCGACGGTCGTCCGCTCCTACTACGAGCACGGCTGCGTGCCCTGGGCCAACGCCGCGATCAGCGGTTGGATCCTGGACCCCGAGCGCAAGAAGATGTCCAAGTCCAAGGGCAACGTGGTCACTCCCGAGGACGTCGTGCGGGAGCACTCCGCCGACGCCGTCCGCTACTGGGCGGCGAGCGGCCGGCTCGGAACCGACGCCGCATACGACATCGGCCAGATGAAGGTGGGGCGTCGGCTGGCCATCAAGGTGCTCAACGCGAGCAAGTTCGCGCTGTCCTTCGGCCGGGTCGACGGAGACCTGCGCGCGTCGGTGACCGATCCGCTGGACCGGGCCATGCTCGCCACCCTCGCTGAGGTGGTCCAGACCGCCACGGCCGGCTTCGAGGCGTGGGACTACACCCGCAGCCTCGACGCGACCGAGACCTTCTTCTGGACGTTCTGCGACGACTATCTGGAGCTGGCCAAGGACCGGGCCTACGGCGTCCGGGATGAGCAGGGCGCGGCGAGCGCCCGGGCCGCATTGCGCCTCGCCCTGGACGCGCTCCTGCGCCTGCTGGCGCCGTTCCTGCCCTACGTCACCGAGGAGGTCTGGTCCTGGTGGCACGACGGCTCGGTCCACCGCACCTCCTGGCCCACCGCGGCCGAGGTCGGCCCGGCGACCCCCGGCGACCCGGAGATCCTGACCGCCGTCAGCGCCGCCCTGTCGCAGGTGCGCAAGGCCAAGTCCGACGCCAAGGTCGGCATGCGCTCGCAGATCACCGCCGCCACGCTCGTCGGGCCCGACCACCTGCTCAGCGGCGTGCGCCAGGTCGAGTCCGACCTTCGGGCCACCGGCAGGCTCACCGGCTCGCTGGGCTACCTCACCGGTGACCAGGTCGAGCTGCGCGACGTGGAGCTGGTGCCCTACGTCAAGCCGTCGACACCGCCCTGACCCGGCGCAGCCGGCTGGCCTCCACCTCGTAGCGGCTCGCGGGCGCACCACCGGCACGGAAGAACCGCCGGCGCAGGGCTCCGTCGACCTCGACGACGTCGTGCGATGTCAGGGCGCCCGCAACCCGCCGGGTCGACCGGCTCCAACAGGCCACGTCGATCGTGTCCACGGTGGTCGTGGGCCTGGCACTCCTGGCGCCGTGACGGGACGAGGACGGAGGTCGCGCGACGACGATCCGGAGGGTGAGCACCCAGTCGCCACTGGACAGCTCGCGTGGCTCGTCCACGGCCGACACCCGGCCCCGCAGGTGCACGACGTTGTCCTGCTCGATCTGCTCATCCGCCATCTCGTCACGTCCCTTGCTCGGTGGTCACGGCCCAACCTGTCGTGCTCCCCCGACAGGCGGCCACCCGGCATACGCCGCCCTGTGGACGACGGGCCGATGTCACGGGCCTGTGGACAGCGCTGCGGCCCACGACCAAGGCGAGCAGAGGCGCTGGCCGTCCGGGTGGTTCATCCCACCCGTTCGGACCTTCTGTTCCGCGCGGGAGGCGTGGCGGGCGGCCAGACGGGTACGCTCGCAGCGTGAGGATCCGGGGGTCGACCCCGGTAGTGGGGTTGACCAGGACCGAGGCGGTTTGAGGTGAGGTGCGGTACGCGAGCGATGGTCGCTGCAGTGACCGTTCCCGGGGCGCTGGCGGCAACGCTCATCCTGGCCCCAGCCGCGCAGGCTGGCGTGACTCCCAGCCCGGTGCAGACGATGAGCGCACAGCTCGCGGCCGCGGCGACCACCTCCCGGGTGCCAGCCGACGCCGCGCCGTCGACGACGACCACGACGTCGCCCACCGCGTCGTCGACCACCACGACGCCGCCCACCGCGTCGTCGACCACCCCGCCGGCCAAGAGCTCGTCGTCGACCTCGAAGACGTCGTCGAAGACGTCCACCTCGGGACCCGCGCGGTCCCCGTCCAGGACCGCGGAGCCCACCCCGGCGGACTCCTCCAGCGGTGATGGGCCGGCCCTCACCGCTGACCAGCTCGCGGCTCAGGTCGCCCAGGCCGAGGCCCTGCGCAGCCACCTCGCCGCGTCCGACAGCGCCCTGGCCGTCGTCCTCACCAAGCTCGACGCGCTCGCCACCCAGTCCAACCAGCTGCTCGACAAGCTCGCGCAGGCCCGCGCCACGCAGGCGAGCGCACAGGCGGCGGCCGCGCAGAGCCAGGCGCTGTCCGCCCGGCTCGACCAGCAGCTGGCCCTCGAGCGGCAGCGGCTGCGAGCCTGGGCGTTCTTCGCCTACTCCGAGGGCGGGTCGACCGCCGAGATGGTCGGCGTCTTCGACGCCCTCGCCGACGACCCGTCCCGGGCCGGCAACCCGTTGGGCGACCTGTCCTACCTCACCGACACCCGGGCCCAGACCTTCGCCAACATCCAGACCCTCCAGCTGCAGCAGGCCGATGCCACCTACCGCGCCGAGGTGGCGTCCGCCTCGGCACAGAAGGCAGCCGGCGCGGCCGCCGACGCCAAGGCCTCGGTCGACACTGCCGTCCTGCAGCAGAAGTCCCTGCTGGAGACCCTGCGCAGGACCCAGGCCGACGACATCGCCAAGGCGGGCCCGCTCGTCGGCATCCTGGCCGGCGCGAGCAGCACCCGGGCCAGCGCGGCATACGACGCGCTGCTCGCCGAGATGGCCCGCAAGGGCCAGAGCGTGGCCAGTGTGGGGACGGCGTGCAGCAACGACGAGCGCAGCTACCCCAACGGGATGCTTCCCGCCGCAGCGCTGTGCCCGCTGTGGAAGGCACCCGGTGAGAGCCTGCGCCCCCGGGCGGCAGCCGCCTTCAACAGCCTGTCCGCCCTCTACGCCAAGCAGACCGGCCAGCCGTTGTGCGTCACCGACTCCTACCGTTCGCTGGGTGAGCAGGTCGCGGTCAAGGCCAGCCGCGGCAGGTGGGCGGCCACCCCGGGCAGGAGCCCGCACGGTCTGGGCATCGCCCTCGACCTGTGCGGCGGCATCGGCTCGTTCGGGACACCCGCCTACGAGTGGATGAAGCAGAACGGCCCCCTCTACGGCTGGTACCACCCGTCCTGGGCCGAGCCCGGGGGTTCGCTGCCGGAGCCGTGGCACTGGCAGTTCGCCGGCTGACGCCGACGACCCGCGTGCAGCCGGTCCGACACGCCGGGACGCGCGGTGCGGTTCCCGCGCCGGCGTGGACGCCGGTGTGGAAACCTTCCGCCATGAGCACCGACACCGAGCTCGACTCGGGCAGGTATGCCGCGAACGCGCGCTACCAGCGGCCTTGGTACTGGTACGACTGGGCCAACTCGGCCTTCGTCACCACGGTGGGAACGGTGCTCTTCGGGCCCTACATCACCGGGATCGCCAAGAACGCGGCCTGCCCCGGCCTGGCTGACGGCGCCGACTGCACGACGAACCTGCACGTCATCGGCATCCCCGTCGCGCCCGGCTCGGTGGCCCCGTTCACGACGACCTTCGCGACCATCGTCTCGGCGGTCGTGCTCATTGTCATCGGGGCGATCGCGGACCGCACGCCCCGCCCGGCCCGGCTGCTCGGGCTGTTCGCCTTCGCCGGCTCCGTCGCCGCCTGCTGCCTGTACTTCGTCACCGGGACCAGGTGGGCACTGGGTGTCGTGCTCATGGTGCTCGCGACGATCTTCCTGGGGGCATCGCTCGTCGTCTACGACTCCATCCTGTGCCGGATCGCCCACCCCGACGACCGCGACCGGGTCTCCTCGCGCGGGTGGGCACTGGGCTACCTCGGTGGCGGGCTGCTGCTGGCGGTCAACCTGCTCCTCCTGCTCGCGCACGACTCGCTCGGCCTGACCGAGGGCCAGGCGGCCCGGGTGAGCATCCTGTCCGCGGGCGTCTGGTGGGCCGTGTTCACCCTCATTCCGGTGATCGGGATGTGGCAGCTGCGTGGGCAGGAGCGGCTCGAGGTCGCCCAGTCCTCCGGGATCGTGGCGGGCAGCATCAGCCAGCTGATCAGCACCTTCCACGACCTGAAGCACTTCCCCGAGACCAAGCGCTTCCTGCTGGCCTACCTGTTCTTCAACGACGGCATCCAGACCGTCATCGCCTCCTCCAGCCTCTACGGCAGCGAACAGCTCAAGTTCAGCCAGACCCAGCTGTTCGAGCTGATCCTGCTCGTGCAGTTCGTCGCCTTCGGCGGAGCCCTGCTGTTCGGGTGGCTTGCCGGACGCTACGGCGCCCACCGCACGATCCTGTACTCGCTGCTGGCCTGGGTCGTCATCGTGGCCCTCGCCTACGTCCTGCCGGTCAGGGCGTTCGTCCCCTTCGTCGCGCTCGGCGTCGCGATCGGCATCGTCCTCGGCGGCAGCCAGGCCCTGTCCCGGTCGTTGTTCAGCCAGCTGGTCCCGCGCAGCCGCGAGGCGGAGTTCTTCTCCTTCTACCAGGCCATGGAGCGTGGCACGAGCTGGTTCGGGACCTTCACCTTCGGGCTGGTCTACCAGCTGACCCACTCCTACCGGCTGGCCATCGTCGCGCTGGTGGTGTTCTTCCTCCTCGGTGGCGCGATCCTGCGCAGGGTCGACGTGCGCAAGGGCATCCTGGACGCCGGCAACCAGCTGCCCAAGGTGGTGTGAGGCCTCTGCGCCGGTCCGGGCGCATGGCTGCCGGAGGGGTGGAGGCTGGGAGCTTGCTGTCAAATGGCTCACACCGGCAACCTTTCGGGTGGCTGGCGCGTCGGAACAAACAAGACCGCCGACAGCGTTGACCCAGACAGAACGCCGGCGCCACCACGCAGATCCGGCGAGATCCGTACGTTGGGAGATCCTCATGGCAGAACGTTCGCTCCGCGGCACCCGTCTGGGTGCCTTGAGCATGGAGTCCGACGAGCACGTCGTCCCCAGTGAGCGGGTACTCACCACCTACGTGTGCCCGCAGGGCCACCGGATCGAGCTGCCCTTCTCCGTCGAGGCCGAGGTGCCGTCCACGTGGGAGTGCCGCTGCGGTGAGCTCGCCCTCCTCCAGGGCGGCCCAGCCCCCGAGGTCAAGGCGGTCAAGGCGGTCCGCACGCACTGGGACATGCTGCTGGAGCGACGGTCCATCCCAGAGCTGGAGGAGCTGCTCGAGGAGCGGCTGACCCTCCTTCGTGAGTCCCGCGGCGAGAAGCCGCGCGGCAAGCGCACCGCCTGACCTCAGGCGTCGTCGCGCACGACAGCGGTCGGACCTTTTCAGGGGAGGTTCCGGCCGCTGTCGTTCGTCCGGAACCTCCGCGTATGCCGGTCAGTCCGGATCCTGGTCGTGGCGCACCTCACCCGGCACGACGTCGGGTCCTGGCCCACCTGCACGACCCGCGACGGTCCAGGCGCCGAGCAGCCGACGGGCCACCGCCGCCTCGAAGAACCGACGCGCGACCGGCCGGGTCACCGGCAGGACCACGAGCAGGCCGACCACGTCGGTGACGAACCCCGGGGTGAGCAGCAGCGCGCCGCCGACGAGGACGAGGGCCGCGTCGGCGAGCTCACGGCTGGGCATCCGCCCGGTGCGCAGCGCCTCCGAGAGGGCCCGCCAGGCCCGGGTCCCTTCGCGTCGGACGAGCCAGGCCCCGAACAGGGACTCCAGCACGAGCAGCCCGAAGGTCGGCCATCCGCCGATGAGCTTCCCGACCTGGATGATGACGACGATCTCCACGACCGGGACGAGCAGCAGCGCCAGGAGCACCTGACGCAGCCACCGCGGCCGGCGACGACGGACGGCATACGGGGTGCCTTCTACAGGCGGTGCCATCGGGGCTCCCGTCGCAACGTCTGACGCAGCTGGCCCACGCGGTGACCGATCCCCCACGTGGTGATCCGCTTGAGTGCCTCCCCCATGACGTCCCCGCTCATCTTGGACTCCCCGCGCTCGCGCTCGACGAAGGTGATGGGCACCTCCACGACGGTGAGCCCGCTGCGGACGGTCCGCTGGGTGAGGTCGACCTGGAAGCAGTAGCCCTGCGAGGCCACGTCCCCGAGCCCGATGGCCTCCAGGGTGGAAGCCCGGTAGACCCGGTAGCCGGCCGTCGCATCGTGGACCGGCATACCGAGCAGGACCCGGGTGTAGACGTTTGCCCCGACCGAGAGCGCCTTGCGGTGCACGGGCCAGTTGACCACCGCGCCCCCCGGTACCCAGCGCGACCCGATGACCAGATCGGCGTCCTCGGCGGCCGTCAGCAGGTCGACCAGGTGCTCGGGCTGGTGGGACCCGTCGGCGTCCATCTCCACGACGGCGTCGTAGCCGTGGTCGAGGGCCCAGCGGAACCCGTGGAGGTATGCCGCACCGAGACCGGCCTTGCGGGCCCGGTGGATGACGTGCACCTGCGGGTCGACCGCCGCCAGCTCGTCGGCGAGGGCGCCGGTGCCGTCGGGGCTGTTGTCGTCCAGCACGACGACGTCGGCCGACGGCACGGCCGCGCGCACCCGGGCGACGATCGGCCCGATGTTGTCGCGCTCGTCGTAGGTGGGGATGAGCACGGCGACCCGGTCGAGGCGGGCGCGAGGGGCACTCACGTGACGGTTTCCTTCTCCAGCAGTGGTCTTGAGGACTCGACCCTAGCGGGGCGCGGACGTCGGACCGCGAGGGCGCCGAGCAGGAGCAGCCCTGCCGTGGGGACGAGGTTCTGCATCGGACCGATCCGGTCGGCGACGGTCAGCCCGGTCCGCAGCACGGGGTGCCCGACCAGCTGGTCCGGGGTGAACAACGTCGAGATGCGACCCGTCGTTCCATCGGGGTTGACGAACCCGCTGACGCCCACCGTGGACACGTGCGCGACCGAACGGCCGTGCTCGACGGCGCGGATCCGGCTGATCGCGAACTGCTGGACCGACTCGTCGGTGTACCCGAAGGTGGCGTTGTTGGTCTGCACCACGAGGAGCGAGGGGTGGTCGGTCGTGTGAGTGACCTCGTCGCGGAGGAGTCCGTCGTAGGCCACCTCGAAGCAGATCGTCGGCAACGCCCAGAACTGCCCCTCGGAGGAGTCGATGAGGAACTGGCCGCGCGAGTGCCCTGCGACGAACGGGTGCGGGACGAGGTCGACCTCCTTGCTGAAGTGGCGGTAGAAGTCCTTGTCCGGGATGTACTCGGCGAACGGCACCGGATGCTGCTTGACGTACACCTCAGGCTTCGCGTCGGCAGTCCGGTAGAGCATCGAGGCGTTCGACAGGCTCGGCCACGGCTGGGCGAGCACCGCGCCCAGCAGGATCGGCGCCCTGACCTGCGCCACGGCGTCCCGGATCTCGGCGTTGGCGTCGGCGTTGCGGGTGGGGTCGATGTCGGAGGAGTTCTCCGGCCAGATGACGAGTGACAGGTCGCTCGGCCGGTCGGCGGCGAGGGTCAGGGTGCCCTTGACGTGGTTGTCCAGGACGGCGCGCCGCTGGGCGTTGAACTCCAGACCGGCCTGCGGCACGTTGCCCTGGACGAGCGCGATCGTCGCCCGATCCCCGTTGGTGGGCAACGGGATGAGGCCGCAGCCGCCGACGACCACGACGGCGACGGCCACCGCGCCCAAGGCGGGGAGCAGCCGTCGTCGGTATGCCGCGAGCCCCAGTCCCGCGAGGGCCGCGCCGACCGCGGCGGTCACCAGGGTCAGGCCCGGGGCGCCACCGAGGGCCGCGAACCGGACGAGCGGACTGTCGGCCTGGGAGAAGGCCAACCGGGCCCACGGGAAGCCACCATAGGGCGTCGTCGACCGAGCCCACTCCTGGGCGACCCAGGCGAGTGGTCCGAGGAGCAGCGCGGCATACGGCCGTCCGGAGCGGAGCAGCCGGCCTCCGACGAGGGCGACGACCAGGCCCATCGCGGCGAAGTACATCGCCTGGAGGGTGGCCAGGGCGAACCAGGGGAGCTTGCCGACGTAGGTGCCGGACCAGGACAGGGTGGGGACGAAGAAGGCCCAGCCGTAGACCAGCCCGAGCCCGAGTCCACCTCGCCACGTGGACCGTAGCGAGACGAGCAGGATCGCCGCGCAGGACAGCGGGCCGAGCCACCACAGGTCGTGGCCGGGGAAGGCCAGCCAGAGCGCGAGCCCGGCGAGGACGGCGACGAGCACCCTGCCCGGCGCGGCCCCGGGCCGCCTGTCGCCTCCTCGGTTCACGCCCACACGGTAGGCGATCTGTCAGGGAACGACGACGACGCCCCGCGCGGTGGTCGCGACGATCGGCGGGTCGAGGACGTCGGCGCTGGACTCGCGGCGGTCGGCGGCTGCGCGGCAGACCACCCGCACCTGGAAGTCCATCTCGCGGGACCGGCGGCCGACCCGCACCAGCCGCGCCTCGATCTCGATGACGTCCCCGGCGCGCACCGGTGCCGTGAACTGCACGTCGGAGTAGGAGGCGAACAACCCCTCGTCGCCGTCGGTGCGCACGCACATCTCGGTGGCCACGTCGCCGAACGCGGCCAGCGAGTAGGCGCCGTCGACGAGGTTGCCGGCGTAGTGGGCGTGGCTGTAGGGGACGTAGCGCCGGTGGACGACGATCCTGCCGACCTCGGGGGTGCTCATGCTGCTTCTTCCTTGGCGGCCTTGGTGGCCTTCGCGGCCTTCGCGGCCTTGGTGGCCTTCGGGGGTGCGTCCGGCAGGAGGGCGTGGACCAGATAGCTGGCGACCTCTCCGGGTGTGGTCCCGCGGCCGAAGATCCGGTCGACGCCGAGCGAGGTCGCCGTCCCCTCCTCGAAGCGGGGTCCGCCGACGACCAGATGTGGGACGGTCCCGGCCGGGTAGGCCTCGCGGAACGCCGCCGTCATCGCCCGGGTGTTGTGGATGTGTGCGTCCTTCTGGGTGACGACCTGGCTGACGAGGACCGCGTCGGCCCGCTCCGCGCGGGCCGCCTCGACGAGCTCGGGGACGAGCACCTGGGCGCCGAGGTTGACCACGGTGATCTCGCGGTAGTACTCCAGGCCCTTCTCCCCGGCGAACCCCTTGATGGACAGGATCGCGTCGATGCCGACGGTGTGGGCGTCGGTGCCGATGCAGGCGCCCACGACGACGAGCTTGCGGCGCAGCCGGGACTTGATCGCCGCATTGACCTCCTTGGCGCTCAGCAGGGGGAACTCGCGTTCCACGACGGTGACCTTGCGCAGGTCGACGAGGTGGGTGACCGAGCCGTAGACGACGAAGAAGGTGAAGTCCGGGCCCATCGCCTTGGCGTGGACGAGCAGCGCCGGCTCCATGCCCATCGTGCGGGCGAGCTGCAGGGCCGCACCCTCGGCACGCTTGTCGTGCGGGATCGGCAGGGTGAAGGAGACCTGGACCATGCCGTCGCCGGTCGTGTCGCCGTAGGGTCGGATGATGTCGCCACTCATCGGGTTGCGTGTCCTTCCAGCAGGTCGACCGCCGGGTTGAGGTAGCCGTCGGCCTTGCGGCATACGCCGTCCAGGCCCTTGCCGCGGGTCGGTGGCCGTTTCATCAGGCCGAACGTGCCGTCGGCGATGGCCGAGAGCAACGGCTGGGGGTATGCCGTGCCGCGGCTGCTCGTGTCGGTCGTGATCTGCTCCAGCAGCGTGATGGCGTCGCCGAGCACCTCGCGCGCCCGGTTCTGGATGAAGCCGTCGCGGGGCGGGTGGAAGTCCTCGGTGAGCCCGCCGGCCGCACCCAGGACGTAGCGGACGTTCTGCAGCGCCAGGTCGCGGTCGGAGAGGAACGGGGTGACGACGGCCTCGGTCATCATCCCGACGAGCAGGATCCCCTGCCCGGTCATCGCGCCGACGAGGTTGAAGAAGCCGTCGAGCAGGTAGCCGCGGAACACGTCGCCGGTCATGTGCTTGGTGGGCGGCATCCACTTCAGTGGCGCGTCGGGGAACAGCTGCCGGGCCAGCAGGGCGTGGGCCAGCTCGAGGCGGAAGCTCTGGGGCACCTCCGGGTTGATCTCGAAGGCGTGGCCGAGGCCGAGCTGCCAGTCCTGCAGCCCGGCCTCCTTGGCGAAGTACTCGTTGAGCAGCTG
>JAICMC010000033.1 GCA_025929465.1 Nostocoides sp. | reverse complement strand
GCAGGTGATGGCGCCGGACCAGGTCACTGGTAGACCGTCGCGGCTTCGGCTCGTCGTAGCAGCCAACGGCTCCACCACCAGCCCGTGCCCGTGAGGGTCAGACCCGCTGCCAGTGAGAGTACGGCCACCGGCTGCCCGAAGGTGGCCGTCGGGTCGGACCCGACAGCCAGTGTCGCGAGCGGTCCAGCCACCGGAAGCACCGTGAGCAGCCACATGGTGGCCCGGGGCCCTGCACGCGCCGTCGTCGCGCGGCGGCGCGCGGCCGCCTTGTCCCGCAAAGCGCGGGCTCCGGCCTCGACGGCCTCGGTGAGCGGCGCTCCGCACTCCAGACCGAGCGTCCACGCGGCCAGGACCAGGGAGCTGCCGGTGTCCGTGACGGAGCTAACCGGCGGCGCAGGGCCCGACGACCCCTCGTTGAGGACGGCCAACCCGTCGGCCATCGAGACGACCCGGGGGTGTACGGAGGAGCTGTCCTGGCGGGCGATCTGGAGGGCATCTCGGGGTGGTAGCCCGGACCGCAGGCACAGGGCCAACAGCTCGGCGAACTCGGCACGTTCCTCCAGGCCGTCGTCCGCACCGCTCCATCCGCGAGCCAGGGTCCGACGGAGGGCCGCTCCACCGGTCCGGCGACGCCCTCGCAGGGCCGAGCGAGGCGCGGCCGGCGGGACGGACGGGGCCGACAGGGCCGACAGGACGGACATGGCCGGCGGGGCCGACAGGGCCGACAGGGCCGGCGGAGCCGGTGGAACCGACGGGTCGCCCTGCTGGGAACGCCTCGCCCGCACGACGCGGGGGCGCCGCTCGGCGCCGGGGCGGCCGGGCCAGGTAAGGATCGCCAGCGCAAGAAGCAGCGCGGCCGCGGTCACCCTCACCGTTCGGCCAGCCCGAGTAGCTCGGCCAGCGCCGGCCAACCCGGTCCGCGTACGGGTTCACCGGCCGCGCCGACGGTCACTGCGGTCGTGACCGACCCACGGGCACGGGCGGCCTCCAGCACGCCCACGCTCTCCACGAGACGACCTTCAGCCCGGCGGCGCAGGTGTATGACGACGTTGACCGCGCTGCGAAGCTGGCTCGCGGTGGCGGCCTCGTCCAGACCCGCGAGAGCGCCGAGAGCCGCCACGCGGGCCGGGACGTCGCGCAGCCGGTTGGCGTGCAGCGTCCCGCACCCGCCCTCATGGCCGGTGTTCAGCGCGGCGAGGAACTCCCTCACCTCGGCCCCCCGCGCCTCGCCGACGACGAGCCGGTCCGGGCGCATCCGCAGGGCCTGCCGCACGAGGTCCACGAGGGTGACCGCACCCGCCCCCTCCACGTTGGCGGATCGGCCCTGCAGGCTCACGACGTGGGGATGCTCGATCTGCAGCTCGCGGACGTCCTCGACGACCACCACCCGGTCGTGCGGGTTGCTCGCCGCGACGAGCGCCGCCAGCAGGCTGCTCTTGCCGGTGCCAGTGCCACCGGTGATGAGGAAACCCACCCGCCGGTTGACCAGCCGTTGGAGCAGGTCACTCATCTCCTCGCCGAACATGCCGCGACCCGCCAACCCCTCCATCGTCCACCCGGCCCGGCGCCCGAGCCGAAGGCTGAGGTGGGCGCCGTGAGGCGCGATCGGTGGCAGGACGGCATGCAGGCGGATGCCGGGCGCGACCTCCCCGTCGACCCAGGGTTGGCTGTCGTCGAGGCGGCGCCCGGCCAGTCCGGCGAGCCGGACAGCGAGGCGTCGCACGGCTGCAGCGTCGCCGACGTGCACACCGGTCGGCACGACGCCACTACCACGGTCCACCCACGTCCGGCCATCGCCGTTGACCAGGATGTCGGTCACCAGCTCCTCGGCAGCGAGCCCCTCCAGGGGTCCGAGGCCGACCAGCTCGGCTCGCCACCCCGACAAGGTCGCCGCCGTCCCCTCGTCGCCCAGGAGGGCGGCCCGTCCGCCCAGCAGGCTCTGATCCAGAGAAGTCCGAGGCGACTGGCCCGACCTCAGCCGCGAGGTGAGCAGACCGATCGGCGGCCCGGCGGCGCTCACGCCGACCTGCGCAGGTGGGGTAGGGCCAAGGCGAGCGCGGCGTCGGCGAGGGCGTCCAGGCCGCGGCGCCGGGCGCCGGGCGCCACTCCCCGCTCGAGGTCGCGGGCGACCGCGGGGTCGTCGGCCCAGTGTCCGATGACCGGGAGATCGACGTGGGAGGACACGACCTGTCCCAGATGGCTCAGTGACTTCGGTCCGCGGGTGAGGAGGTGGACCGGAGCGCTCAGCTCACGCAGGTCCTCATGGATCCGGTCCAGGGCGGCGAGGTGGCGGACGCCGACCCCCGTGACGACGAGCACGAGGTCGTCCGGTGCCAGGACCCGGGAGGGGAGGACGGCGAGCCGGCCCACGTCCAGGACGATGAGCCCACACGCCCGACGCAGGCCAGAGACGACGGATCGGACCACCTCCGTGGAGGCGCCGCCACGCCCACCGGCCAGGACGGCATACCGCTCGCCACTGGGCAGCGCCGCCATGATCGCCTCCCCGTCGGCCTGCCCGCGAAGCCGGCCGAAGTCTCCCCATCGCGGGCCAAGGACGTGGTCGAGCCCGGCCGTGACGTCGATGGTTCCCGCGTCGGTGTCGCCGTCGACGAGGCAGACCGGCTCAGAGGGGGCCCGGGCGGCGAGGTGCGCTGCGGCGGTCGAACACCCGACCCCGCCCGAGGCGCCGACGACGGCGATGAGGGTGGCTTCCATCCCCCGACCCTGCGCGTCACCGATGCGGTCCGCCAACACGGCGTGCTGCCCTGTGGACAAGGTCGACGGCGTCATGGGCCTGTGGACGCGTCGGCGAAGGGTGCGGCACGCACCGTGCGGCGACGTGTCTCTTGTGGCTACCGACTGCCGCCGCGCGTGTTACCGGACGACCTACCGTGCGGGAAGTGCTGTGACCACAACACCCACGGTTCGGTAGCCGGGCCGGTAACAGGTCACCGAGCCGCAGGAGCCATGGGGACGGCCCCGGTCGGGGGTGGGCCCCCCCGATCGGAACTGGCCCTAAGCCGGCCAGAAGGGGCGGTCCCGGCAAAGGGGACGGCCCCGGTCGGGGGGACAACCGGGGCCGTCGACGCGCCATGCTCCGGGGGGGAGGAGCAGGTGCGCCGGTGCTCTACCCCGAAGGGGAGCAACACGCCAATCGTGCTCCATCGTCGCGCTGGACGCAAGTCCATGCCGTCAAGTCTTCAACTTTCGGCCGAGCTTTGGCCGACATGCATCGGTCAACGGCTGGCAGAACGTTCTCACGATAGGTTGCCCGGCCACACAAAAACGGCGCCCCACGCGAGGTGGGGCGTCGTTGACCGTGCGTCGTTCGGGCGACCAGGCGTGCATCCTGTCGTCGTCGCCACAAGCGATGGGCCTGTGGACGAGCCGTCCATCAGTGGACTGCCCGCGCGTGGGTACCCGAGTGGCTCACGGTGGTCCTGTCCGGCTCGCGCCGGCGTCTACAGGTCTACTCCCCCACGCGGCGATCGGCAACACGTACAGCGGCTCAGTGCAGCCGTCCGGCGAGGACGGCGTCCGCGATCCGGGTGCCCTCCGCAGCGCCCGCGACGATCGCCGCGCAGCAGTGCTCGACCCAGAGCCGGACTCCCGGGGCCGACCCCGTGCCGTATGCCGTGAGCGCACCGAGGTAGGCCGGTCCCCCGAGCGACCGGTGCCCGACCTCCGGGACGACGACCCCGGTGGGGTCGAGCCCGGTCGACCGGACCAGGCACCGTTCCAGCGCGCGGGCCACGACACCGTTGCCTCGCACGAACGGCCGGACCGTCGCGATCTCGGCGTGGGCGACCGCCGCGACGAGCACCCCCGGCAGCGATCCGCTCGCCCCGACGACCTCGGCCACCGCCCGCAACCGACCGGCCACCTCGCCGGCGGGCAGCGCGGGACCCAGGTCGGCCAGCTCATGGCTGGTCTCGCGCCCGACCCGCGGACGCCCCAGCGCGTCGGCGGGCAGGAGGGCGGCGGCCGCCACGACGTGTAGGCGGGCCAGGGCCTGAAGCGGCGCGGAGCTGACGGTCCGGCATACGTGCTCGGTCTCGGCGGTCGCCGCGAGGACCCCGCGCATGACCTCCTCGACCGGGTCGAGGGGGTCGTGCCAGGTGACTACACCGCGCAACAGGTCGCGGACGATGTCGACCGAGAGGCGGGCACCGTCCAGCTCGCCACTGGCCTGAGCGCCCCGGACCCGGGACTCGGCCGCCGCTTCGGGGATCCGGCGGCGCAGGGCCGGGTGCCAGCGCAGCCGGGTGCACGCCTCGCGGGCGGCGTCGACCTGCTCGGTCACCCCGGGCAGACCGGCCAGCGACCGGACCGCCTCCACGACCTCGCTCACCCGACGCCCCTGGCATCACCGGAGTCCTCCGCGTCCCCGGCATCCCCGGCGTTCCTGGCATCACCTGGGTCCCTGGCATGACCGACGTCCCTGGCGCCCCTGACGTCCCCGGCGTCCCCGGAGGGCAGCCGGATGCCGGCCAGCTGGCGGGACTGCGCCACCATCCTGCCGCGCTCGTCCCAGATGAGGGCGTCCTCCTCCATCAGGCCGCCGGTGACGGTGCGGGTGGCGATCTCGACGAGCAGCCAGCCCTCGGCCGGTTCGGCGCGGATGTGGGCGGAGAGCTCCAGCGTCGGCGCCCAGCCCATGATGCCCAGGTCGAAGGAGACGGGGGGCAGGGCGTCGAGGAAGAACAGCAGCGAGAGGGCGTCGACCGGTCGGCGGTCGGCGAACCGGATCCAGCCGCGCATGACCCCCAGCCGGGAGGGCCGGCCGACCGCCCACCCGGCCGTGGCGGGGTCCAGCCGCAGGTCGACCCGCTCCATGAGGGGCATCGCGGTCCGCAGCTGCGCGGGCGCTGCACCCGCGGGTGCGCACTCGTCCGGGGCCGGCATACGTGGCCGGGGCGGCTCGCGCAGGACGGGCTGGGCCCACCTGGCCAGGTCGCCGTAGGACGCCAGCGCCCGGAGCCGCTCGACCGGCTCCCCGTCGGCGTCCTGGAGCAGGCTCACCTGGCCCGTGGACATGCTGCGGCCCACGCGCACCACCTCGCTGCGCAGCTCGGCCGCGCCGTCAGCGGAGGGCGAGAGGAAGTATGCCGAGAACGCGACGGGCGAGTCGTGGCCCGAGGCGTTGCCGCCGTGCTCGGCCAGGTGCTGCCCGAGGGCCTGCCCGGCGAGCGCCATGAGCAAGCCACCGTGGACGGCTCCGCCGATGGCCCACGCCTCGCCGAGCCGACCTCGACGGACCCCGTCCGAGACCCGGTCGAGGGCGAGGGCATCGTCGAACTCCGTCATGCACGGGAGGCTACCGAGCAGTCCGGCCATCGGCTGCGCCGCCTGGTCCGGGGCTGTACCTGCGGACGCACTCCTCGTGCGCGGTCCGGGCCGGGGCCTGTCCCTGTGGTTCCTCCGCCGGCGGCGGCGGCTCGCGCGATGGGTGACCGAGGCCCGGGCGACGGGGTGGAACCCCGCCGAACGGACCACAGCCGGCCGCGAAGGACAACCCTTCGCGGCCGTTGCGCGTGTCTGCTCCGTCCACCCACCAATGGCAGGAGGAGCCATGTTCACCATCTCAGCCCGAATGCCGCGCCGCGGCGTCGTCGTCAGCCTCGCCGCCGCCTGTGCGCTCGCGGCACTACCCGTCGCGGCCACGGCGTCCACCCCCGCCGCCGCGCCCTACTGCGGCATCACGTGGGGATCATTGTCCAAGGCCGCCGGCACGATGGCCCCCGGACCGGTCACCGGCGTCCGGGCCGGCCGGCACGACTGCTACGACCGCCTCGTCATCGACCTGTCGGGCACCGCACCCGGCTACGACGTGCGCTATGTCACCAACGTCTACAGCGAAGGCCAGGGCGCGGTCGTCCCGCTCCGCGGCGGCGCCAAGCTCCAGGTCGTCGCCAAGGCGCCGGCGTACGGGCCGGGCGCCTACCACCCGGCCAACCCCAAGGAGCTGGTCAACGTGACCGGCTACCAGACCTTCCGCCAGGTCGCCTCGGCCGGCTCGTTCGAGGGCCAGAGCACCATCGGGCTCGGCGTCCGGGCGCGGCTGCCGTTCCGGGCGTTCACCCTCACGGACGCGTCCGGCTCCCGCCTGGTCATCGACGTCGCCCACCGGTGGTGACCCCGGCCACTGGGTGACTCGGCGACCCGTCCGTCCCGTGAGCCGGCGCGCTGGTCGCGAGGACCCGGCATACCCCTTGCACGGATGCGTGCGGCAGAGTTGGCTGGAGGAACACCATCCGCTCGAGGAGGAGCCCGTCCGTGTCCGACGCCAGCCTGTCGCAGGAGCACCACACCTTCCCGCCGGACCCCGCGTTCACCGCGCAGGCCAACGGCACGGCCCAGATGTATGCCGCGGCCGACGCGGACTTCGAGGGGTTCTGGGCCCAGCAGGCACGGGACCGGGTGTCGTGGGCGACCGGCTTCGAGCAGACCCTGGACTGGAGCGGCGCCCCGTTCGCCAAGTGGTACGTCGGCGGCCGGCTCAACGCGGCCTACAACTGCGTGGACCGGCACGTCGAGGCCGGCAACGGCGACCGGGTGGCCATCCACTTCGAGGGCGAGCCGGGAGACACCCGGACGATCACCTACGCCGACCTGCAACGGGAGGTGTGCAAGGCGGCCAACGCCCTGGAGTCGTTGGGCGTCGGCAAGGGCGACACCGTGGCGATCTACCTGCCGATGATCCCGGAGGCGGTCGTCGCGATGCTCGCCTGCGCCCGGATCGGCGCCCCGCACTCGGTCGTCTTCGGCGGGTTCTCCGCCGATGCGCTCAACACGCGGATCAACGACGCGAAGTCGCGGGTGGTCATCACCTCCGACGGCGGCTACCGGCGGGGCGCCCCGAGCGCGCTCAAGCCGGCGGTCGACGCCGCCCTGGCCGCGGGCGAGAACCCGGTCGAGAAGGTCGTCGTCGTCCGCCGCACCGGACAGGACGTGGCGTGGGACGACACCCGCGACGTGTGGTGGCACGACGTGGTCGACCGGGCCTCCGACGAGCACGAGGCCCAGCCCCACGACGCCGAGGACCCGCTCTTCATCCTCTACACCTCCGGCACGACCGGCAAGCCCAAGGGGATCTTCCACACGACCGGCGGCTACCTGGTCCAGGCGGCCTACACCAGCTCGGTCGTGCACGACGTGCACCCCGAGACCGACGTCTACTGGTGCACGGCCGACATCGGCTGGGTGACCGGTCACTCCTACATCGTCTACGGGCCGCTGGCCGTGGGCGCCACCCAGCTCATGTACGAGGGCACCCCCGACACCCCCCACCGGGGACGCTGGTGGGAGCTCATCGAGAAGTACAAGGTCTCGATCCTCTACACCGCCCCCACAGCCGTCCGCACCTTCATGAAGTGGGGTCACGACATCCCGGAGAAGTTCGACCTGTCCTCGCTGCGCCTGCTCGGCTCGGTGGGCGAGCCGATCAACCCGGAGGCATGGTTGTGGTACCGCAAGTGGATCGGGGGCGACCGCTGCCCCGTCGTCGACACCTGGTGGCAGACCGAGACCGGCACGATCATGATCAGCCCGCTCGCCGGGGTGACGACGCTGGAGCCCGGCTCGGCGCAGCGGCCCATCCCCGGGATCGCGGCCGAGATCCTCGACGACGAGGGCCAGCCGTTCACCGAGGCCGACAAGGTCGGCTACCTCGTCCTCACCAAGCCGTGGCCCTCGATGCTGCGCGGCATCTGGGGTGACCCGGAGCGCTACAAGGAGACCTACTGGAGCCGGTTCGGCCCGAAGTACTACTTCGCGGGCGACGGGGCCAAGTACGACGCCGACGGCAACATCTGGCTGCTCGGGCGGGTCGACGACGTCATGAACGTCTCCGGCCACCGGCTGTCCACGGCAGAGATCGAGTCAGCGCTGGTGTCCCACCCCAAGGTCGCCGAGGCTGCCGTGGTCGGCGCCTCCGACGAGACGACCGGCCAGGCCGTGGCAGCCTTCGTCATCCTGCGTCAGGACGCGGTCCAGGAGGCCGACGAGCCCGGCGAGGGCGTCGACCTGGTCAAGGAGCTGCGCAACCACGTGGCCAAGGAGATCGGGCCGATCGCCAAGCCGCGGTCGATCATGATCGTGTCCGAGCTGCCCAAGACGCGCTCCGGGAAGATCATGCGGCGGCTGCTCAAGGACGTCGCCGAGGGCCGCGACATCGGCGACGTGACGACCCTCGCCGACTCCTCGGTCATGAACCTCATCCAGGAGGGCATGTCCGCCCGCAGCGAGTGACCGGTCGCAGGCCCCGCTAGGATCTCAGGCGGAGCGCCGGGAAGCCTGGTCGGCCGCATCCACGGCGACTCCCCGCGACGAGCCGGGGGGTGCGTGACGCACCAGCCGACCCACCGACCGCGAGGCCGCGCATGACCCTGACACCGCTCAACCAGCTCTTCCGTCGACCCTCGTGGCCCGAGGCCCAGGTCGTCGCCAAGGCGCTGCGCACCGAGACCACCGGCGGCGCGATCCTGCTCGCGGCCGCCGCTGCCGCCTTCGTCTGGGCCAACAGCCCGCTGCACGCCTCGTATGCCGCCCTGCGCGACGCCACCGTGGGGCCCCACGTCGGGCACCTGCACCTCTCGCTCAGCATGTGGGCGGCCGACGGCCTGCTGGCCGTGTTCTTCTTCGTCGCCGGGCTGGAGCTCAAGCGGGAGTTCCTCGTAGGCGAGCTGACCACACCGGCCAAGGCGGCCCTGCCTGTGGTCGCCGCCTGCTGCGGGGTCGCCGTGCCCGCCCTCACCTATGCCGGGGCAGTGACCTGGTTGGGCGCGGACTCGGCGGCCCTCAAGGGCTGGGCCATCCCCACCGCCACCGACATCGCCTTCGCCCTTGCCGTGCTGGCGGTCATCGGCTCGCACCTGCCCTCGGCCCTGCGCTCGTTCCTGCTCACCCTCGCCGTCGTCGACGACCTCATCGCCATCACGATCATCGGGATCTTCTACACGAGCAACCTGCAGGTGGTGCCGCTCCTGCTGGCACTCCTGCCGCTCGCGGCCTACGCGTTCCTCGTCCAGCGCCGGATGACCCAGTGGTGGCTGCTGCTGCCGCTGGCGCTCGCCACCTGGGCGCTGGTCCACGCCAGCGGGATCCACGCGACGGTCGCAGGTGTCCTGCTGGGGTTGACCGTCCCGGTCAAGCCGCGGGCCAGCGTGCCGGCCCGCAGCACCGTCGGCGGCCAGACCGATGTCGCCCACCGGTTCGAGCACCGGCTCCGACCGCTCTCGGCGGGGTTCTGCGTACCGGTGTTCGCCTTCTTCGCCTCGGGGGTCGCCGTCTTCGGACCGGGGGCCGAGAGCCCTCTCGGTGAGGCCCTCCACGACCCGCTGCTCGTCGGTGTCGTCCTCGCCCTCGTCCTCGGCAAGGTCGTCGGCGTCTTCGGCGGCACCTGGCTGACCGCCCGGTTCACCCGGGCCGAGGCCGACGAGGACACCGGCTGGGTCGATGTCGCCGGGATCGCCCTGCTCACCGGAGTCGGGTTCACCGTGTCCCTGCTGATCGGCGAGCTGGCCTTCCCCGAGGACGCCGCCCGGGAGGCGCACGTCAAGCTCGCCGTCCTGCTGGGGTCGCTCCTGGCCGCCGTCCTCGCCGCCGCGGTCCTCGTCCCGCGCAACGCCCACTACCGCCGGCTCGAGGAGGTCGAGACCCAGGACCGGGACGGGGACGGCATACCCGACTGTTACCGACCTGACCCGATGGCTCGGTAGGGTCGACCCCATGGCTATCGACTCCAAGGGTTCCGAGCGCACGGTGGGTCAGCTCGTGGCCGACGCGACCCACGAAGTCCAGGGCCTGGTCCGGTCCGAGATCGCCCTGGCCAAGGCCGAGATCACCGGGGGCGTCAAGGTCATCGGCAAGGGCGCGGGACTGCTCGCCGGTGCGGGGTTCATCGCCGTGCTCGGGGTGATCTTCCTGTTCCACACCCTGGCGCGCGTCCTGGCCATCTGGCTGCCCCTGTGGGCCGGCTACCTCATCGTCACCGGGTTCCTGTTCCTCGTCGCCGCGGTTCTCGGCCTGGTCGGCATAAAGGCGCTCAAGGCGGCCAAGCCGGCGCCGGAGAAGGCGATCTCCGAGGCCAAGGCGACCATCGCCGCAATCAAGCCGAGCCACTGATCCAGCCTGCCGACCCCTCGTCGGTCCTCCTCGACGGTCCGTGGGAGCACCGCTTCGTCGCCGCCAACGGCGCGCGTTTCCACGTGGCCGAGGTCGGCGAAGGGCCGCTCGTGCTGTTCCTCCACGGCTACCCGCAGTTCTGGTGGGCCTGGCGCCACCAGCTGGTCGCCGTCGCCGACGCCGGCTACCGTGCCGCCGCACTCGACCTGCGCGGAGCGGGCGCCTCGGACAAGCCACCGACCGGCTACGACGGCTGGACGGCCGCGGCCGACGTGTCCGGCGTCATCCGCTCGCTCGGGGTGGAGTCGGCGGTCGTCATCGGGCACGGGCTCGGCGGGTTCGTGGCCTGGTCGATGCCCTACCTCACCCCCGGGGTGACCCGGGCCCTCGCCACCGTCGGTATGCCGCACCCCGCGGTCTTCCGCCGTCAGGTCGCCCGCAACCTGGTCCACCTGCGCAGCGACTCGCTCTTCGCCGGGCTGCAGCGGCCGTGGGTGCCCGAGCGGGAGATGACGACCGACCTGGACGCCGTGCCGAGGCTGCTTCGGCGCTGGGCGGCACCCGCGAGCGCCTGGCCCTCAGCGGAGGAGGGCGCGCGGTATGCGGCGGCCCTCACCATCCCCTTCGCCGCCCATGCCTCGGCCGAGTACCACCGGTGGCTGGTCCGCAGCCAGCTGCGCCGCGAGGGATGGAGCTACGCACGCCGGCTGTCCGGGCGGATCGAGCTGCCGGTCCTGCAGGTCCGCGGCGACCAGGATGCGACGGTGGGCGGCATCGCGCAGGGAGCGTCGGTGGCCCACGTGGGGGGTGAGTCGACGACGGTGGTCGTGCCCGGTGCGGGGCACTTCCCGCACGAGGAGGCTCCGGCCCGGCTCAACCGTCAGCTGCTCGGCTGGCTCGAGCGGCTCACGACCTGAGCGGTGTGCCAAGTCGCTACTCGCGGATGCAGCCTCCGGTGCTGACCGGGACCGAGGCGTCGGCGGCCTCGGCGAGGACCGGCTGAGCCTCGGCGAGGGTGAGCGCGTAGCCGGTGTCCGGGTCGTCGAGGGACTTGGCGAAGACGACACCGACGACCTGCCCCCGGGTGTCCAGCAGGGGTCCACCGGAGTTGCCGGGACGGACCGTGGCATACAGGGAGTAGATCTGCCGTTCGATGCCCGGGCGGCCGTAGATGTCAGCGCCGTCGGCCCGCAGGACGTCCCGGACCCGGGCCGCGACCACCGCATACGGGCCGTCGAGCGGGAACCCCGCGACGACGGCGGAGGTCCCGGACCCGACGACCGGGCCGAGCCGCAACGGCGGGGCGCTCAGGCCGGGTGCGTCGATGACGGCGAGGTCGCGCTCGGGGTCGAAGACGACGACCCGGCCGGTGTAGGTCCGTCCGGTCCCCCGCGGACGGAGCGTGACGCGGTCCAGGCCTGCCACGACATGGGCGTTGGTCACCACCTTGCCCGGCGCCACCACCCACCCGCTGCCCTCCTGGCCCTGCTGGCAGGCGTCGGCGACACCGGTGATCTTGACGACCGACCCGGCCGCGTCCCGCACCCCGGCGCTCGATGCGACGCCGGCGTTCGGAGGGGCGGTCGGCTTGATCGGCTCGGCGGAGATGCCGTCGAAGACGCGGGGGAACCCCTCCCGGTCCAGGGCCTCGCGGAAGCCCGCGAACAGCCGTGAGGTCTGCGGCGGCACGACCTCGTCGATCGTGTGCAGCACCCTGGACTCGCCGATCGCCCTGGCGACCACCGGCGGCGCGCCCCCGCGGACCGCCCCAGCGACGAACCAGGACAGCACGGCGGTCGAGGCGACGACGACGACGGCGCCGAGAAGGGCGTCGACGGTCCGGGCGGAGGGCAGCCGGACGGTGCGACGGATCCGCTGCCCGACCGCCACGGCCAGCGCCTGCCCCAGCGAGGCGAGGACGAAGACGACGAGGATGACCACGAGGCTGCGCTGGATGGTCGAGGCCTGCAGTGCCGGGAGGCGGTCGAGCAGGCTCGGCATGAGGAGCATCGCGGCCGCGCCGCCGCCGAGGAAGCCGGCGAGGGAGAGCACCGAGACGAGGAAGCCCTGCCGGTACCCCGTCACCCCGTAGCCGACGAGGAGCAGGACGAGGGCGATGTCCAGCCAGGTCCCGCTGCTCATCGGCCGGCCGACCGGTCGGCGCGGTAGCGGGCGACGTCGCGGACCGAGGGTCCCATCCCGCGCGGTATGCCGCGGCGCAGGGTCTGGTCCCAGGGGCGGGTGAGCCCAGCGGCTTCGAACACGCCGTGCAGGAGCATCGCAGTGAACCCCCACACGAACACCCCGCCCGCCTCGAAGCCCGGTGAGGTGAAGCCGGACGGGGTGGCCACGGTGAACCGGTTGTCGGCACGGAGCAGGTCGGTCAGCGGCACCCGCGCCACCTTGGCCACCTCGTGGGGGTCCACGACGCCGATCGGCGCCGGTGTCTGCCACCACCCCACGACGGGGACGACGCAGTTGCCGCTCGGTGACAGGTACATGGACGGCAGCGTGGTGACGATGTCGACCGAGGACCGGACCAGCCCGATCTCCTCCTCGCTCTCCCGCAGCGCGGCACCCACCGGTCCGTCGTCGCCGGGGTCGATGCCGCCGCCGGGGAAGGACACCTGGCCGGCGTGGCTGCGCAGCCGTGCGGACCGCTCGGTGAGGACGACGTCGACGTCAGCGACCCCGTCCCGCCGGGCAGCCGCCGCACCGGCAGCAGCCGCACGTTCGGCCGCCGCACCGGCAGCCGCCGTACCGGCGGGCCCGAACAGGATGAGCACGGCCGACTGACGCTTGGGGTGGGTCGGCGAGGGATGGGCCGTGAAGTACTCCGGCAGGGCGGAGTCCGGGAGACGCGCGAGCTGGTCCAGCCACGCCGGCCGGGTCCAGCGCGCCCCGACCGCGGTCACCGAACCCTCGCCGGGAGCGGGCCGGGCGGCGGGGAGACCGGCTTGCCGGCATACGTGGGGCTGAGCTCGAACCGGAGCAGCGCCGCGGCCTTGACCGGGTCGGTCTCGCCGTCGCCGTATGCCGGACAGAGCCGGGCCACGGGGCAGGCGCCGCACGCGGGTCTGCGGGCGTGGCAGGTGCGCCGGCCGTGGAAGATGACGACGTGCGACAGCATCGTCCAGTCCTTGCGCAGGATGAGGGCGCCCACCGCGGCCTCGACCTTGACGGGGTCCTCCTCGCCGGTCCACCCGAACCGCCGGACCAGCCGGCCGAAGTGCGTGTCGACGGTGATGCCGGGGACGCCGAAGGCGTTGCCCAGGACCACGTTGGCGGTCTTGCGGCCGACACCGGGCAAGGTCACCAGGTCCTTCAGCCTGCCCGGCACCTCGCCGTGGTAGCGCTCGACGATGGCCGCTGACAGGTTGATCACCGAGCTGGTCTTGGCGCGGAAGAAGCCGGTCGGCTTCAGGATCGTCTCCATCGCCTCGCGGTCGGCCGAGGCCAGATCGGCGGCCGTCGGGTAGGCGGCGAAGAGCCGGGGGGTGACGGTGTTGACCATGACGTCGGTGGTCTGGGCGGACAGGACGGTCGCCACGAGCAGCTGGAGCGGGGTCTGGAAGTCCAGCTCGCAGTGCGCGTAGGGGTAGCGCGCGTGCAGCTCGCGATACATGCGGCGCGCCCGGCGGGTCAGTGCGACGGGGGACTCCTGCGCGGGGACCTGGGGCACGTGGACAGCCTAAGGTGCCTGGCCGGGAGGCTGTCGGGGGCCGGTCTGGCAGACTGTCGGCCGTGGATCACGATGTGGTGCGGCGGGCCCCCCTCTTCGCCGGTGTGGACGACGAGTCGGCCGAGACGCTGATGGCGTCGATGGCACGCACCCGGATGGAGCGCGGTGACGTGCTCTTCCACGAGGGCGACCGTGGCGACCGGCTCTATGTCATCGCCGAGGGCAAGATCAAGCTGGGCCGGAGCAGCGCCGACGGGCGGGAGAACCTGCTGGCCATCCTCGGCCCGGGCGAGATGTTCGGCGAGCTGAGCCTGTTCGACCCCGGTCCGCGGACCGCCACGGCCACGGCGGTGGCCGAGACCCAGATCCTGGCGCTGGGCCACGAGCAGCTGCGCGAGTTCCTCGCCGGCCGTCCCGGGGTGGCCGCCACGCTCCTCGCCGCCCTGGCCCGCCGTCTGCGCCGGACCAACGAGAGCCTGGCCGACCTCGTCTTCACCGATGTGCCCGGCCGCGTCGCCAAGGCCCTGCTCGACCTCGCCGCCCGGTTCGGTCGTCAGACCGAGGACGGCATCATGGTCAGCCACGACCTCACCCAGGAGGAGCTCGCCCAGCTCGTCGGCGCCTCACGGGAGACCGTCAACAAGGCGCTCGCCGACTTCGCGACCCGCGGCTGGCTCAAGCTGGAGGCTCGCGCCGTGCTGCTCACCGACGTCGAGCGCCTCAAGCGCCGGGCGCGCTGAGCCCCAGGTAGGCCAGCTGGGCACGCACGGACAGGCGCGCGGCCGGCCACACCTCGCGCGGCACCTGTGCGTAGACCTGCTCCACGACCGCCTCGACCGGGTCCGCCGCCGCGGCCGCACCGTCGGCAAGGGCGGCCCGCACCTGCTCCAGGCGCTCGTGCCGGTGGCTGCGGTAGAAGGCCACCATCGCCGCCGCGTCGGGGACGACGGGGCCGTGGCCGGGCAGGATTGTGGCGACGGCTCCCCCGCCGGTCAGCTCGCCGATCCGGTCCAGGGACTGCAGGTATGCCGCGAGCTCGCCGTCGGGGTGGGCGACGACCGTGGTCCCGCGGCCGAGGACGGTGTCGCCGGTGAGCAGCGCATGGTCGGCCGCCAGGACGAAGCAGACCGAGTCGGACGTGTGACCCGGGGTGCTCACGACGCGCAGCTCGAGGGCGCCCGCGGTGACGACCGAGCCGTCGGAGAGGTCGTCGTGTCCCCGCCCGACCGCTCGCACCGTCGTGCCGGTCAGCTCGGCGAAGCGAGGCGCCCCTTCGGCGTGGTCGAGGTGGCCATGGGTGAGGATGGTCTGGGTGACGCGGGCACCCGCGTCGGCGACGATCCGGCATACCCGCTGCAGGTGCGGTTCGTCCAGCGGGCCGGGGTCGATGACGATCGCCTCACCGGCGCCGGGTTCGAGGAGCACCCACGTGTTCGTGCCGTCGAGGGTCATCGGACCCGGGTTGGGCGCCAGCACGCAGGTCGCCCGCGTCGTGGCCGCCCCACCGAGCCAGGGCTCCGGGCTGGGGACCGTCACGGCAGGTCGGCTCGCAGGGTCAGGCCGTCCGGGGACTGCACGAGCACCGGGAGGACCTCGTGGACCGGTGGCTGCGTGGCCAGGAAGGTTGCGGCGCTGGCGGCCTCGGCGAGCTGTTCGAGGCAGACGACCGTCGGCGGCAGGATGAGCGCCCGGCCCTCCGCGGCCTCGGCGAGCAGGTCGGCCGGGCGGAACCAGTCGGCCGCCTGGGCCTCGCTGCTCAGGCCGTCGGCGGCCTGACCCTCCGGCAGGAGACAGGCGAAGAACCGGGTGTCGTAGCGGCGCGGCTCGAACTCCGGCGTCGTCCAGTGGGCGCGATAGGAGAGCAGGTCCGAGCGGAGCGCGAGGCGCTGGCGGACCAGGAACTCCGCCAGCGAGGTATGCCGGTCCACGAGGTCCTGGCGAGCGGTGCTCCACCCTCGCCCGGAGACGTCGGCGAGCGCCGTCGGCCCGTCGACCGGGCCGGCCAGCAGGACGCCGGTCTCCTCGAAGACCTCCCGGACGGCGGCGGCGATCAGCCGCCGGGCGGAGGCCTCGTCGGTGCTCATCCGGGTCGCCCACACCGCCGGCGGCGGCCCGGCCCACGGCAGGTCCGGGGCATCGTCGCGGGGGTCGACGCCCCCGCCGGGGAAGACGTGCATCGAGGGTGCGAACGCCATCGTGGCCACCCGGTGCAGCATGAACACCTCGGGCCCCGTAGGCGACTCCCGCAGACACATGACGGTGGCCGCGTGCCGGGCGACCGGGGCCTGCCGTGGCCCGGCCGCCCACTGCGTCGCGCGGTCCACCAGCCCCGGGGAGTCGGCGACGGGGAAGTGACGGAACACCCGAACGATCCTATGCTCCCGAGGTGGCCGGGACCCGGCCCGGCGGAAGGACGACGGTGGCTGATGTCTTCGACCTGACCTTGCCCGAGCTGGCCGCCTACATCGGCATCTCCGAGCGCACCCTGCGCCTCTACCGGACCAACGTCTGCTCGACCCGCCGGCGATGCGCGGCAGGGTGGGCCGCTACACCCACGACCACGTCCGGCAGCTGCGCATCGTCACGTCGCTCATCGCCCGGGGGTTCCCGCTCGCCGGGATCGCCCACCTCAACCGGGCCGGGACGAGCCGGGTGGCGCTCATGCTGCTGCTGGAGCTGCGCGACGACCAGTTCGGGAGCGACACGGCAGCACCCACCGACAGCCTGTTCCGGGCGTGGCGGGGTGCAGCTGGACCAGGACGTCGCGACGGTGACCTTCCGGGAGACGCTCAGTCGCGCACGGCGACGATGATCTCCACCTCGACGGGGGCGTCGAGCGGGAGAACGCAGACGCCGACCGCCGACCGGGCATGCACGCCGGCGTCGCCGAAGGCCCTGCCCAGCAGCTCGCTCGCCCCGTTGACGACGCCCGGCTGGCCCGTGAACGAGGGGTCGCTGGCCACGAAGCCGACGACCTTGACGACCCGCTCGACCTTGTCCAGGTCGCCGATCAGGCTCTTGACGGCGGCGATCGCGTTGAGGGCGCAGGTCTGGGCCAGCGCCTTGGCGTCCTCCGCCGGCACGAGGCCGTGACCGTCGCCGACCTTGCCCGTCTGGACGAGCTGACCGCTCACCATCGGCAGCTGGCCGGAGGTGTGCACGTGGTTGCCGTCGCGCACCGCGGGGACGTAGGCCGCGACAGGAGCGGCGACGTCGGGGACGGTGAGCCCGAGGTCGGCGAGCCGGTCTTCGACAGCGCTCACGCTCAGGCCTTCTCTCGCTTGAGGTAGGCCACGAGGCCGTTGCCGTCGGGGCCCGGGACGACTTGGACGAGCTCCCAGCCGTCCGCGCCCCAGTTGTCGAGGATCTGCTTGGTCGCGTGGACGATGAGCGGAACGGTCGCGTACTCCCAGGTGGTCATGGTCGCCACCCTATGAGTGCGGTCGAACCCGGCACAATCAGGCCATGCCCGCAGCTGCGCGACCGGCGAGGACGATCCGGTATGCCGCGACCGGGACCGGCGTGGTCGACGTGTGGGAACCGGGTCCGGTGCCCGCCGGTGTCACCGTGGCGCTCGTCCACGGGGGGTTCTGGCGGGCCGCATACGACCGGCACCACCTGGAGCCGCTCGCCGCGGCGCTGGCGCGGGACGGCTTCGCGGTCGCGTCGCTGGAGTACCCCCGCATCGGTATGCCGGGCGGCGGCTGGCCGGGCACCGGCACCTCGGTCCTCGACGGGCTCGCCGCCGTGCGTGCCGACCCGGATCTGCCCGGCCCTGTGGTGGCGGTGGGCCATTCCGCGGGCGGCCACCTCGTCACCTGGGCGGGCTCGAGCGCGCCGGTCCCGGCCGGGAGCGGGTCGATGACGGAGAAGAGCGCGTCCGCTGGAGATATTTCTCCGTCTGCCGCGCATTTCCCCCGCCTGACCGGGGTGGTGTCACTGGCCGGTGTCGTCGACCTCGGACTCGCCGCCCGGCTCGGGCTGGGCAGCGGCGCCGCGCAGGAGCTGATGGGTGACGCCGACGCCCTGGCCTGGGCCACGGCAGACCCGGCCCGGTGCCGGCTGGCGACCCCGGCGGTCCTGCTCAGCGGAGACGCGGACGAGGACGTGCCACACGTCGTGTCGCAGTCCTACCGCGCGACCCGGACTGCCGAGGACGCCCCCTGCGAGGTCCGGCTGCTGCCGGGAGTCGGCCACATGGACCTCGTCGACCCCGGGCACCCGGTCTTCGCCGAGCTCGTCCGCGCCGTCCACGACCTGGCGTCGCCGCTCCGCTGACGCCACCCGGCTCGGGCGCGGCGGCCAAGGGCGATGAGGGTGTCGACGGCCGTTCAGAACGTAGCAGTTGTGCAGTAGTGAACGGCGGTGGCGGTATGCCGAGAGGGAGCGCTGCGCCGTGCCGCGACCCGGGCCTCGCGACCACCTACTCGCGCGGGCCGGCCGGAGCCGCGGCATACGGGGTCCGGATGCCGGTCAGCCGACGCGAGGTGTCCATGACCCACCAGCCCAGCCGGGTCAAGCCGTTGTCGGCCTCCTACGCTGGCGGTATGCCGCCGTCCCCCGCCTTCCCCGGCGTGCGCCTGCACGTCGTGACCGGCAAGGGCGGGACCGGCAAGACGACCGTCGCCGCCGCCCTGGCCATGGCCCTGGCCCGAAGGGGCCGCAAGGTCCTGCTCGTCGAGGTCGAGGAACGACAGGGCATCGCCCAGACCTTCGACGTGCCACCGCTGTCCATCGAGGAGGTCCGCATCCTCACCGACCGCTCCGGAGGGCAGGTGTGGGGCCTGTCCGTCGACGCCAAGGCAGCCCTCTCGGAGTACCTGCAGACCTTCTACCGGCTCGGCCGGGCCAGCTCGGCCCTGGAGAAGGTCGGGGCGATCGACTTCGCCACGACGATCGCGCCGGGCGTCCGCGACGTGCTGCTCATCGGCAAGGTGTACGAGGCGGTCGGCCGGACCACGGGCGGGCGCCGCGGCCGCGGCGACCTCGCCTGGGACGCCGTCGTCCTCGACGCGCCGCCGACCGGCCGGATCGGGCGGTTCCTCAACGTCAACGCCGAGGTCGCCGACGTCGCCCGCGTCGGGCCGATCCGCAGCCAGGCCGACTCGATCACCCGGCTGCTCCGCTCGCCGCGCACCGCGATCCACGCCGTGACCCTGCTGGAGGAGATGCCGGTGCAGGAGACCGTCGACGCCATCGCCGAGATCGAGCGGCTGGGTATGCCGGTCGGGGCCATCGTCGTCAACCAGGTCCGCGAGCCCCTCCTCGGCGAGACCGGGCTGGCCCGGGTGGCGAAGGCCGCCGGGTCGCCGCGGAGCCGCGCCGCGCTCACGACCCAAGTGACGGCGGCGCTGGGCGAGACCGGCGTCCGCACCACGCCCGCCCTCGTCGACGGGCTCATCGTCGAGGCCACCGAGCACGCCGACCGGGTCGCCCTGGAGGCCGAGCAGCGCGAGGTCATCGCCGGGGCCGGGCGACCGGCATACGACCTGCCGTGGCTCCCCGACGGTGTCGAGGGCGGCGGCCTCCGGCTGCTGGCCGACGCCCTCCTCGAGCAGGGGCTGGTCTGATGGGCGTGACGGGCGCCAACGGCGCCTTCGACGTCGACGCCCTGCTCGCCGACGGCTCCGT
>JAICMC010000153.1 GCA_025929465.1 Nostocoides sp. | reverse complement strand
CGTCCTGCCGACCGAGCGGCCCGACTCCTGGGAGGTGCAGGGCCGCGGTGAGCTGGCCCTGGCCATCCTCGTCGAGCAGATGAAGCGCGAGGGCTACGAGCTGACCGTCGGCAAGCCCCAGGTCGTCACGCGGGAGGTCGACGGCAAGGTGCACGAGCCCGTGGAGCGGCTCACCATCGACACGCCGGAGGAGTTCCTCGGTGCGATCACCCAGGTCCTCGCGGCCCGCAAGGGGCGGATGGAGCAGATGACCAACCACGGCACCGGATGGGTCCGGATGGAGTTCCTTGTGCCGTCCCGCGGGCTGATCGGCTTCCGCACCGAGTTCCTCACCGAGACCCGTGGGACCGGCATCGCCCACCACGTCTTCGAGGACTACGAGCCGTGGTTCGGTGCCATCGTCACCCGGACGAGCGGGTCGCTCGTCTCGGACCGTACCGGAGTCGTCACGGCATACGCGATGGTCAACCTCCAGGAGCGCGGCACCCTGTTCGTCGACCCGTCGACCGAGGTCTACGAGGGAATGATCGTCGGGGAGAACTCGCGCGCCGACGACATGGACGTCAACATCACCAAGGAGAAGAAGCTCACCAACGTGCGCGCCTCCTCCTCGGACAACTTCGAGAAGATCGTGCCACCGCGCAAGCTGAGCCTGGAGCAGTCGCTGGAGTTCTGCCGCGAGGACGAGTGCGTCGAGGTGACTCCCGAAGCCGTCCGAATCCGCAAGGTCGAGCTCGACCAGACCTTGCGCGCTCGGGCCGCGTCCCGCGCCCGCAACGCCTGACCACCTCCGGACCCGAGGACGCCCTGCCCCATGCGCTGGCGCATCATCCGTCGTTCCGCCCGAGCGGTCGTCACCGTCTGCGCCGTCGCCGCCGTGCTGGGCGTGGCCGGCTGCCAGCCGTTCGGTGGCCGGTCGCCCGGCCACCCGTCGGTGACCGCCTCGCGCACCGGCAGCACCGCAGGCGGTACCCTCACGGCGCTCGCGCTCGGTCCGGTCGCGACGTGGGACCCGCAGCGGATCGGGTCCCGGGCGGACATGGCCTTCGCCACCCGGACCTTCGTGCGGACCCTCACCGCCTACCAGCCCTCCAGCAACGTCGCTGACCAGTCGGCCGTCGTCGGCGACCTGGCCACCGACGCCGGACATGCCTCGGCAGACCTGAAGCGGTGGAGCTTCACCCTGCGCGAGGGCATCTCGTGGCAGGACGGGACCCCCGTGACCTGCGCAGACGTCAAGTACGGCGTCTCGCGCACCTTCGCGACCAAGCAGATCACGGGCGGTCCGGCATACGCACTGGTCATGCTCGACATCCCCAAGGCGCCCGACGGCACGAGCACGTATGCCGGGCCCTACGCCACCGGTGACACCAGCCGGGCCGGCGCAGCCTCCTACGACAAGGCCGTGACCTGCAAGGGCCGGACCATCACCTTCGCTCTCGCGGCGCCGCAGCCCGACTTCGGCGAGGTCCTCACCCTGCCGGCGTTCGCGCCGTACCCCAAGGACCGGGACAAGGGCAAGGACTCCACGTATGCCGTGTGGTCGACCGGTCCCTACGAGCTGAAGCAGGCCTGGCAGCCGAGCAGTGGCGCCAGCTTCGTCCGCAACCCGAGCTGGAGTCGGGCCTCGGACCCGATCCGCAAGGCATACCCCGACGCGATCACCTACCAGGAGGGGGTCGAGACGCAGTCGGTCATCCAGCGGGTCATGGCCGACGGGAGCGAGGGCAGGACGGCCGTCTCGCTCGAGTCGGCCCCGCCGGCGATGCAGCAGCAGATCGAGGCGTCCGCGAACCTTCGCGGCCGGTCGGTCAACCCCGGGACCGGTCTGGTCGACTTCCTCGTCCCGAACCTGAAGAGCGCGACGATGGCCAAGGCCGACGTCCGCAAGGCCCTGGCGCTGGCCACCAACCGGGATGCCTACGTCACCGCTCTCGGCGGCGCCACCGCCGCGTTGCCCACCTTCTCGGTCATTCCGTCGGGACTGACCGCCCACCGCGACTCCGACCCGGTCGGCGGCGGCGCCGCCGGCGACCCGGCCCAGGCCGCTGCCGTTCTCACCCGGGCCGGCGCCACCCTGCCCGTACCGGTCACCGTGGCGTACCGGTCGACCGAGACCTCCGACAAGGCGATGGCGGCTCTCGTGGCGGGGTGGACCAAGGCTGGCTTCGCGCCGACCTTGAAGCCGGTGCAGGACGACTACTTCACCAAAGCCGCCGACCCGGACTTCGCCAAGGGCATCGACGTCTTCTGGGACAACTGGGCGCCGGAGTGGGCCTCGGCGTCCACGGTGCTGCCGCCCTTGTTCGACTCACGGCTCAACCTCACCGCGGTCGGCACCGGACGCGACTACGGGTCGGTCAGCGACGCCGCCGTCAACGCGCAGATCACCAGGCTCGCCACGGTGGCGGACCGGGCCACCCGGGAGGCGGGCTGGGCCGACCTGGACCGGACCCTCGTGGAGCAGGGTGACTACATCGCGCTGGCACAACGCAAGGCGATGTACCTGGCGGGATCGGGAGTGCTCAACTTCGCGGCCGACGAGGCCGTCGGGGGCTATGTGGAGCTCGCCGGCATCGCCGTCCGATGAGCGCCGACGACGAGTTCGACCAGAGCCGCTTCCGGATGGCCATGGGCCGGTTCGCGACGGGCGTCAGCGTGGTCACGACCCGAAGCGGGGACCATGACCACGCGATGACGGCCAACGCCCTGGCCTCGGTGTCGGTCGAACCGATGCTCCTGCTCGTCTGCGTGGAGCGCGAGGCCCGCTTCCACGACGCGCTCATCGAGGCCGGCGTCTTCGGCGTCAGCATCCTGGCTGCCGACCAGCGGCCCACCGCCCAGTGGCTCGCCACCCGAGGGCGCCCGCTGCACGGGCAGCTGGACCGGATCCCGAACCGGGTCGGCCCGCGGACCGGCAGCCCGCTGCTCGTCGGTGGCCTGGCGTCCTTGGAGTGCCGCACCACTGCCGTGCACGTCGCCGGGGACCACAGCATCGTCGTCGGCGCCGTTCTCGCGGTGGAGCTGTCCGATACGACCCAGCCCGCCCTCACGTGGTACCGCAGCGGCTACGGCGTCATCGACTGACCGGCCGTCAGGTAGGCGTACGCCGAGTGCACGGCGAACCCCATCCGCCGGTAGAGCCGCAGCGCCGGACCGTTGTCCGCCTCGACCTGCAGGTGGACCAGGTCCGTTCCGCCCTCCTGTGCGTGGGCGGCCAGTCGTGCGGTGAGGTGCGCGGCCAGACCGCGACCGCGGTATGCCGGGTCCGTCCAGACCGCGCCGAGGCCGGCCCATCCGGCCCCGACGGACAGACGCGCCACGGCGACCGGCGTCGTCCCGGGTGCGCCACCGGCGCGCAGGCCCGGCCTCTGGGACAGCCCGCCTCCTGGCGCGATCGCACCGAAGCGCACCTGCGCCGCGTCCAGGAGAACCTTCTCGGTCGTGCCGCTCACCGTCGGCCGCGACTGGCCGTAGGCCAGCAGCCACTGCGGGCCGAGGTCGGACGTGAGCGTGACCGGAGGTCCGCCCGGGTCGAGGGCGGCCACGGCTGCTGTGCGCTGGGTGAGAACCAGGGTACGGCCCGCCGTCGTGTAGCCCCGTGACAGGAGCTCCGCACCGAGCGGGTCGTCGTCGGGCCGGAAGCCCTCCGGCCCGGCGAGCGCGAAGCACGCCGGGAGCAGGCGGGCCGCATACCATTCCTCGACGCGGTCGACGGCCTCCCGCAGGGGCCGTCCCGGCGAGCCCACCGGGACGGTTGAGTTCCCGCGCTGGGTGAACCCGCCCGAGGCCCGAAGCTGCCAGTCACCGAGGGTGCCGCGCTCCACGGCTCCCCACCCCAGGAGCATCGCCCGTTGGAGGTCCTCGATCGAGATCGCGAGGTGCGCCGCACCACGTCGGACCGGTCGGGGCGGGACCTGCTTGAGCGCCACAAGGTGCGCACGGGACACGCGTACGGTGCCGGATCTCGTTGTGATGGTGAGGTATTGGGCGTCGGCGGCGACCAGCTCTCCGACGACGTCGGTGAGGGTGGCCCCGGTGACCGGGTCGGGGGCGGAGAGCCGGTGCCGAGCCACGACGCGGGAGCCGAGCAGGGCCGTGATCCGGTCGTCGGCAGGCCGTGAACCCTGCACCTCCCGGTCCGCCACGGCCCCATAGTATGGGCGCCATGACGTACGTGATCGCGCAGCCCTGTGTCGACCTCAAGGACAAGGCCTGCATCGAGGAGTGCCCGGTCGACTGCATCTACGAGGGCGAGCGCAGCCTCTACATCCACCCCGACGAGTGCGTCGACTGCGGGGCCTGCGAGCCGGTCTGCCCGGTCGAGGCGATCTACTACGAGGACGACGTGCCAGAGCAGTGGGCCGACTACTACAAGGCCAACGTCGAGTTCTTCGACGACCTCGGCAGTCCGGGCGGCGCGGCCAAGCTCGGGATGATCCCCAAGGACCACCCGCTCGTCGCCGACCTGCCTCCCCAGCCGCACGATGAGTGACAGCGGCGCCCGACGGCCCGCCGCGCGGCGCGCGGGGGATGACGCCTCGAGGTGACCCCGAACCTCCCGGACTTCCCCTGGGACTCGCTCGCTCCGTTCAGGGAGCGCGCCGCTGCTCGCTCCGGTGGGATCGTCGACCTGTCCGTCGGGACGCCGGTCGACCCCACGCCCGCCGTCATCCGGTCCGCGCTGGCTGCGGCGGCCGACGCCCCGGGCTACCCCCAGACCCACGGCACCCCCGACCTCCGGGAGGCGGTCGCCGCCTGGTTCGCGGCCCGCCGCGGCGTTCCCGACGTGGACCCGGCCGGGGTGCTGCCGACGATGGGCTCCAAGGAGCTCGTCGCCTGGCTGCCGACCCTGCTCGGCGCGGGTCCGGGCGACCTCGTCGGGTTCCCGACCGTCGCCTACCCCACCTACGACGTCGGGGCCCGGCTGGCGGGAGCGACCCCGTTCGCCGCGGACGCGCTCACGGCATACGGCCCCCTGACCGCAGCCAGCACGCCGAAGCTGCTCTGGCTCAACACCCCCGGAAACCCGACAGGCAAGGTTCTGGGCGTCGCGCACCTGGCCAAGGTCGTGGCGTGGGCCCGGCGGCACGGCGTCGTCGTCGCGAGCGACGAGTGCTACGCCGAGCTCGACTGGCGCACTGACCGGGGGGGCGACACCGCCCCGACGACGCCGTCGATCCTCGACCCCCGGGTCACCGCCGGATCACACGAGGGTCTCCTCGCGGTCTACTCCCTGTCCAAGCAGTCCAACCTCGCGGGCTATCGCGCCGCCTTCGTCGCGGGCGACCCGGCGATCGTCGACAGGCTCCTCCAGGTGCGCAAGCACGCCGGCATGATCGTCCCCTGGCCGGTGCAGCGGGCCATGCTGGCAGCCCTCGCCGACGCCGCGCACGTCGAGGCACAGAAGGCGAGGTATGCCGCGCGGCGGGCGACCCTGGCCGCTGCCCTCACGGCGTACGGGCTGCGCATCGAGGACTCCGAGGCGGGCCTGTACCTGTGGTCGACCGCAGGCCAGGACTGCTGGACGACGGTGGCGCGGCTCGCGGACCTGGGCATCCTCGTCGCGCCCGGATCCTTCTACGGCGCCGCGGGGAACCGGCACGTCCGGGTCGCGCTCACCGCCAGTGACGAACGGGTCGCCGCGGCCGCGCAGCGCCTGCACGGTTCGGCGGTCGCGGCACCCATGGAGCCCGAGGAACCCCTGCGGTAGGTTCGGAGCAGGAGCGGGCGACGTCGCCCACCCGGCGTCCATGCCGTCGGGCACGGGTGGGGAGCCCTTACCACGAGCAAGGAGTTGGCATGACAGGCGACACAGGCGACACGGGCGACACCGGCGCGCAGCTCACGGCCGGTGGCAAGACCCTGGACTTCAAGAAGATCAAGGCGACCGAGGGCAACGACGGCTACGACATCTCCGCCCTGCTCAAGGAGACGGGCAACGTCACCCTGGACATCGGTTTCGTCAACACCGCGTCGTGCGAGAGCGCCATCACCTTCATCGACGGCGACCAGGGGATCCTGCGCTACCGCGGGTACCCCATCGAGCAGCTGGCCGAGAAGTCCAGCTTCCTGGAGGTCTCCTACCTGCTCATCCACGGAGCCCTGCCGACCCAGGCGGAGCTGGACGCGTTCGACGCGCGGATCCGCCGGCACACCCTCCTCCACGAGGACCTGCGGGCCTTCTTCAACGGCTTCCCCCGGGACGCCCACCCCATGCCGGTGCTCTCCTCGGCCGTGTCCGCCCTCGGCACCTTCTACCAGGACAGCCTGGACCCCTTCGACAGCAACCAGGTCGGCCTGTCGACGATCCGGCTGATGGCCAAGCTGCCGACGATCGCGGCATACGCCTACAAGAAGTCGGTCGGCCAGCCGTTCCTCTACCCCGACAACAGCCTGTCGATGCCCGAGAACTTCCTGCGGATGACCTTCGGCCTGCCCGCCGAGCCCTACGACCTGGACGAGGACATGG
>JAICMC010000048.1 GCA_025929465.1 Nostocoides sp. | reverse complement strand
TGTGCCGCAAGTACGGCGCCGCCGTCGTCGTGATGGCCTTCGACGAGCAGGGGCAGGCCGACAACCTGGAGCGCCGCAAACAGATCTGCGGGCGCGCCTACCGGGTCCTGACCGAAGAGGTCGGCTTCCCGGCCGAGGACATCATCTTCGACCCGAACATCTTCGCGGTGGCCACCGGCATCGAGGAGCACGCGGCATACGGGACCGACTACATCGAGGGCACCCGGTGGATCAGGGCGAACCTGCCGGGAGCGCTCGTCTCCGGCGGCGTCTCCAACGTGTCGTTCTCGTTCCGCGGCAACAACCCCGTCCGCGAGGCCATCCACGCCGTCTTCCTCTACCACGCGATCCGGGCGGGCATGACGATGGGCATCGTCAACGCCGGCGCCCTCGTCGTCTACGACGAGATCGACGCCGAGCTGCGGGAGCGGATCGAGGACGTCGTGCTCAACCGGCGGGCCGACTCCACCGAGCGGCTGCTCGAGATTGCCGGACGGTTCAACACCGGGCCCGGGGAGGTCAAGGAGCAGGACGAGGCGTGGCGCAGCGACCCGGTCCGGCAGCGGGTCACCCACGCGATGGTCAAGGGCATCGACGACCACATCGTCTCGGACACCGAGGAGCTGCGCGCCGAGATCGACGCGGCCGGCGGCAAGCCGATCGAGGTCATCGAGGGTCCGCTGATGGACGGCATGGGTGTCGTCGGCGACCTCTTCGGCGCCGGCAAGATGTTCCTGCCGCAGGTGGTGAAGTCGGCCCGGGTGATGAAGAAGGCGGTCGCTCACCTGATCCCGTACATCGAGGCGGAGAAGGAGCGTTCAGGCCTGACGACCCAGAAGCCCAAGGGCGTCATCGTCACGGCCACCGTCAAGGGCGACGTGCACGACATCGGCAAGAACATCGTCGGGGTGGTCCTGCAGTGCAACAACTACGAGGTCCACGACCTGGGTGTCATGGTGCCGGCCCAGAAGATCCTGGACACCGCTCGCGAGCTGGACGCCGACATCGTCGGGCTGTCCGGGCTGATCACCCCCAGCCTGGACGAGATGGTCAACGTCGCCGGCGAGATGGAGCGCCAGGGCTTCGACATTCCCCTGCTCATCGGCGGCGCCACGACCTCGCGGGCCCACACGGCGGTCAAGGTCGACCAGAAGTACCACGGGCCGGTCGTCTGGGTGAAGGACGCCTCGCGCTCGGTGCCGGTCGTCTCGGCGCTGCTCTCCGACGGCGCCCAGCGCCAGACCCTGCTCGACACGGTCACCGCAGACTACGACGCGCTGCGGGCACGGCACGCCGCCAAGACCACGGAGCGGCCGCTGCTCTCCCTGGAGGCGGCGCGCGCCAACGCCTCCCCGATCGAGTGGGACGGCTACCACCCGGTGCGGCCCAGGATGATCAGCCGCCAGAGCCTCGACGTCTACAGCGGGCTCCCGGACGGGCACTGGCACCCCACGGCCCACCAGTTCATCCGGACGTTCACCGACTACCCCATCGAGGACCTCCGCGGCTGCATCGACTGGACCCCGTTCTTCCTCGCCTGGGAGATGAAGGGCCGCTTCCCGGACATCCTGCACAACCCGACGACGGCCGAGGTCGCCCGCCCGCTGTTCGAGGACGCCCAGCAGATGCTGGACCGGATCATCGACGAGAAGTGGCTGCAGGCCAACGGCGTCATCGGGCTCTTCCCCGCCAACAGCGTCGAGGACGACATCGAGGTCTACGCCGACGAGTCGCGCAGCGAGGTGCTGGCCACGATCCACACCCTGCGCCAGCAGGGCGCTCACCGTGAGGGCGTGCCCAACCGGGCGCTGAGCGACTTCGTCGCGCCCCGCGCGACCGGTCTGCCGGACCATGTCGGAGCCTTCGCCGTGACCGCCGGCCTCGGGTCGCACGACCGGATCATGGCGTTCAAGGCCGACCTCGACGACTACAGCGCCATCCTCCTGGAGGCGTTGGCCGACCGGCTCGCCGAGGCCTTCGCCGAGCGGATGCACCAGCGGGTCCGTCGCGACCTGTGGGGGCACGCCACCGACGAGCAGCTCGACAACGACGAGCTCATCGCCGAGAAGTACCAGGGGATACGTCCCGCCCCCGGCTACCCGGCCTGCCCCGAGCACAGCGAGAAACAGGTCCTCTGGTCGCTGCTCGACGTGGAGAAGAACACCGGGATGCAGCTCACCGACTCGATGGCCATGTGGCCCGGGGCCTCGGTGAGCGGCTGGTACTTCGCCCACCCCGACAGCCAGTACTTCGTCGTCGGCCGGCTCGGGCGCGACCAGATCGCGTCGTATGCCGAGCGCAAGGGCTGGACGATGGCCGAGGCCGAGAAATGGCTCTCCCCCAACCTCGGCTACTTCCCCGAGGACTGACCCGCCTCTCCACCGTTTATCGGGTGACCCGATAAACGGTGGAGATACGGAGTAGCCAACTCGGTATCCGTCGGTGTTCTCGGGTGAAGAGCTCGCTGCGGGGGGCGGTGTCGGCAGGGCGGCATACCGTATGCCGCAGAGCCAGACCGACGGCGCGGGCACCCGCGCTGCGGTCCACGAAGGAGGCAACCATGACCGCGGCGCTGTCGCCCAGCCGGGCTGCCGACTTCAAGCAGTGCCCGCTGCTCTACCGGTTCCGGGTGGTCGACCGGATCCCGTCCGCGCCGAGCCCGGCGGCCGCCCGGGGCACCCTCGTCCATGCCGTCCTCGAACGAGTCTTCGACCTGGCGGCCGAGCAGCGCACGCCCGAGGCCGCGGTCGCGCTCCTGCCGGCCGCCTGGGCCGCCCTGGTCGAGGAGGAGCCCGAGCTCGCCACGATGATTGCCGACCACGAGACCCTGGACGAGGACGGGTGGTTCGGTCAGGCCGGGGCGCTCATCGAGAAGTGGTTCGGCCTGGAGGACCCGACCCGGCTCGAGCCCGCCGAGCGGGAGCTCTACGTCGAGACGACGGTCGACATCGACGATGAGGACGGCCTCGTCCTGCGTGGCTACGTCGACCGGCTCGATGTCGCCGCCACGGGTGCCATGCGGGTCGTGGACTACAAGACCGGTCGCTCACCCCACGAGCGCTTCGAAGCCAAGGCCCTGTTCCAGATGAAGTTCTACGGGCTGGTCCTGTGGCGTACCCGTGGCCGGATCCCGGCCCTGCTCCAGCTCGTCTACCTCGGTGACGGCGAGGTCGTGCGTTACGTCCCCGACGAGCGAGACCTGCTGGCGCTCGAGCGCAACCTCAAGGCCCTGTGGGCGGCCATCGACCGGGCGGCCAGCACCGGTGACTGGCGGCCGAGCCCGTCCCGCCTCTGCGACTGGTGCGACTACCGCGACCTGTGCCCAGCATGGGGTGGCACGCCCCCGCCTCTTCCTGTCGATGCCGCCGCACGAGCCGTCGACCCGGCCGTGACCGGTGCCCTGCAGGTGACCGACGAGTGACCGACGAGCGACCGACGAGGGGCCGACGAGTGACCGCCGAGGGCCAGGTCGCCCCGCGCGTGCGGCTCGTCGGCAGCCCCGCGCCTACCGGCCCTACGTGCCGGGTCGACCGGCCGGGACCTCGCGGGGGAAGAGGCCGGCCAGGTAGGTGGCGTCCAGGCCGGCGAGGCTGGCCACCGTGACCGTTCCGGGAACGGGCGGGATGGGCACGAGGTGCGGGACCGCCAGCGTCGGTACCCCGGCGGCGACCGCCGAGCGGACGCCGGTCGGCGAGTCCTCGATCGCGATGCAGTCCCCCACCGACACGCCCAGGGCGCGGGTGGCCGCGGCATACGGCTCGGGGTGCGGCTTCCCGTGCGCCACCTCGTCGCCGGTGATGACGACGGCGAAGGTGCCCTCGGACAGGGCGCCCAGGACGGCGTCGGCGAGCGAGCGCCAGGACATCGTCACCAGGGCGCACGGCACCCCGGCGGCGGTCAGCGAGGCGAGCAGCTCCCGGGCTCCGGGCCGCCACGGGACGTGGCCCCGCACCTGCTGCACGACCCGCATCAGCAGGTCCTCGATGATCTCCAGAGGGCTGAGCGTGACCGGCGAGTGGTCCTTGATGAACTGCGCGGACACCATCAGGTCGTTCCCCACGAGCTGGAGCGCATAGTCCTCACTCCACGTCCCGCCGGCCGCCTCGACGACCTCGTGCTCCGCGGCGACCCAGTACGGCTCGGTGTCGACGAGGGTTCCGTCCATGTCCCAGAGCACCGCAGCGGGCAGTGGGGCTGGGGAGGCGGTCACGTCGGGCGAGTCTACGCAGGGCGGGGAGCCACCGGGCGCACGTGTGCATAGGCTGGGGCGACCATCCGACAAGGAGCGTGCGTTGATCGAACTCGAGGATCTGCCTGAGCTGGACAACCCCGTGCTCATCGCTGCCTTCGAGGGCTGGAACGATGCCGGTGAGGCGGCGACGGCCGTCATCGAGCACCTGGCCACCGTGTGGGAGGCCGAGGCGGTCGCCGCGCTCGATCCCGAGGACTACTACGACTTCCAGGTCAACCGGCCGAGGATCGTCGCGGACGGTGGCTCGCGCCGGATCCACTGGCGGACCACCAGGATCCTCGTCGCGACACGGACCACCCTGGGCCGCGACGTCGTCCTCATCCAGGGCATCGAGCCCTCCTTCCGGTGGCGGGCCTTCACGATCGAGCTCATGGAGCTCGCCCAGGAAGCGGGCGTCTCGACGGTCATCACCCTCGGCGCCCTGCTGGCCGACGTGGCGCACACCCGCCCGATCCCGGTGACCGCCTCCTCCGACGACGACGACACCCGGCACCGCTTCGACCTGGAGGCGAGCAAGTACGAGGGGTCGACCGGGATCGTGGGGGTGATCGCCGACGCGGCGACCCAGACCGGGCTGGAGTCGATCTCCTGCTGGGCAGCCGTCCCTCACTACGCGCCGCACTCCCCCTCGCCCAAGGCCACCCTGGCCCTTGTCTCCCGGCTCGAGGAGCTCCTCGACGCCCCCATCGACCACGTGGACCTGCCCGAGGACGCCCGCGCCTGGGAGCGTGGGGTCGACGAGCTGGCCCAGACCGACGAGGAGGTCGCCGAGTACGTCGAGTCCCTCGAGGAGGCCCAGGACACCGCCGACCTGCCGGAGGCCAGCGGCGACGCCATCGCGCGGGAGTTCGAGCGCTACCTGCGTCGCCGCGACGACCCCTCCGCCGGGGGCTGACCGCCGGGGCTGACCGCCCGGGCTCAGACCCGCACGCCGAGGAGGGCGTCGCAGGCCCTAGCGAGGATGCCGGGCCCGGCCTGGTCCTCCCCACCGGCGGTCAGGCACTGCTCGACCCACTGGTCGACCGCCGCGAGGGCGGCGGGGCTGTCGAGGCCGTCGGCCAGCGCGGCCCGTATGCCGTGCAGCGCCTCGTCCGCGGCGGGCCCGGTGGTCACCGACAGCGCCTCGCGCCACCGCGCCAGCCGGGACTGGGCTGCGGTCAACAGCTCGGGGGTGTACTCCCAGGGTGAGCGGTGGTCGTGGGCGAGCAGGAGCAGCCGGATCGCCATCGGGTCGACGCCGTCGCGCCGCAGGACGGACACCTTGACCAGGTTGCCCTTGGACTTGCTCATCTTCTCGCCGTGGTAGCCGACCATCGCCTGGTGCACGTAGCACCGGGCATACGTCGACCCGCCGGTCAGGCCCTCGCTCTGCACCGCGCTCATCTCGTGGTGCGGGAAGACCAGGTCGGTGCCGCCCCCCTGAACCGCGAAGGGGATGCCGAGATGGTCCCGGGCGATCGCCGTGCACTCGATGTGCCATCCCGGCCGTCCTGCGCCCCGCACGGGGTGGGGCCATGCGGGTTCTCCGGGCCGCGCGGCCCGCCACAGGAGCGGGTCGAGCGCGTCACGCTTGCCGCCCCGCTCCGGGTCGCCGCCTCGGTCGGCATACACCTGTTGCATCTGGGTGCGGTTCCAGCCGCTCACCGCGCCGAACCCGGGACGCTGCGCGAGGTCCAGGTAGACGTCGGTCCCGGCGACGTCTCCGGCAGGCAGGGCGTATGCCGCTCCGCTGGCGAGCAGGTCGGCGACCGCCGCGCTGATCGAGTCGATCGACTCCACGACACCGATGTACCGGTCCGGCGGGATGACGGCCAGGGCGGTCATGTCCTCGCGGAACAGGGCGATCTCGCCGTCCCCCAGGTCCTGCCAGCTGACCCCTTCACGGGTGGCCCGCTCGAACAGCGGGTCGTCGATGTCGGTGACGTTCTGGACGTAGACGACCTGGTGCCCGGCGTCGCGCAGGGCTCGCCCCAGCAGGTCGAACGTGACGTAGGTGGCGGCGTGGCCGAGGTGGGTCGCGTCGTAGGGAGTGATCCCGCAGACATAGAGCCCGACGCGCTCTGCGTCCGCCGCGTCGAGAAGCCGGCCGGTCGCGGTGTCGTGGACCCGCACGTCGGGGCCGTGGCCGGGGATCGCGGGGATGAACGGGGCGGGCCACGACTTCACGCCGGGCAGCCTACCCAGCGGGCTGCCGGGGCGGCGACGGCGCCCGTCACAGGGGTGGCCACGGGATGCCGTAGCGGTGCACCGGGTGGTCCGGGTGCCGTCCTGAGTGCAGCAGCGCGGCCACCCGTCCGCGCAGCGCCCCGACCTCCCGCCTGGTCAGCAGCGGCCTCAGCCGGCTGGCCAGGTCCCCGGACAGCGCCCGGTCCAGGACCTCCAGCCGCTCGACGTCGGCGGTCGCCAGGCGCTGTCCCGCCCAGCCCCACAGCACGGTTCGCAGCTTGGGCTGCTCGTGTCCGACCAGCCCGTGGTCGAAGCCCCAGAGCTGCCCGTCCGGCCCGAGCGCCAGATGACCACCCTTGCGGTCGGCGTTGTTGAGCACGGCGTCCAAGGTCGCCATCGAGCGCACCGCGGCGGTGTCGCGGTGCACCACGGCGACCGGCCGCCCGGCGCCGTCCTCTGCCTCGAACCCGATCCGCCAGCCGTCCGGCACGTCGGTGACCCGAACGAGGTCGACGACCGAGCCGAGCGGCTGCTCGGGGTCGCCGACCCAGCGCTGGACCGAGCCCGGCCCGACCGGACCATCGCGCAGCACCGTCTCCGGGACGAGGCCGAAGCCGCCCGCGGCGCTGACCAGGTAGGCCGCGACCTCCCGGGCCGCGAGGGTGCCGTCGGGGAAGTCCCAGAGCGCCCGCTCGCCGGAGACCGGCTTGTAGATGGCGTACGGTCCGTGCTCACCCACCCGGACGAGCAGGGCGAGGTTGGAGGCCGGCTGGATCCGTCCGAGGACCTCCAGCGCGGCAGTGGCGAGGACGTCTGGTGCCTCGGACATCGTCAGCGGCGGTACCCGTTGGCGCGCGGGCAGATGTGCCCCTCCGGCTCCAGGGGGCCGCCGCAGAAGGGGCACGGGGGCCGGCCGGCGCTCACGACCTCCAGGGCGCGGCGGGCGAAGGCCCGGGCCTGGGCGCCGGTGAGGACGACGCGCAGGCTCTCCGGCGGCGTGACGGGGACGTCCCCGGCCGGGCCGTCCTGCGCGGCTCCGGCGCCCTCCCGCTCCTCCGGGTCGGGGTCCCGGTCGTGGCACTCGATGACGACCCGCTCCCGCTCGCTGTCCCACATGAGCGCAAGGGTGTTGACGCGGAACTCGTCCTCGATGGGGGTGTCCAGGGCGGCGGTGTCGGCCGGCCCGACGACGATGGCCAGGGCCTCCCCGTCGGGGGCGCCCACCTGGTCGAGCAGGTCGTTGACCTTGTCCGCCAGGACGTTGACCTGGAGCTTCTCGATGGACACGCTCGTCAGCCGGGCGCCGGCGCGGGCCTGCAGGAAGAAGATGCGCTGGCCGGGCGGACCGACGGTGCCGACGACGAACCGATCCGGTGGGTCGTACTCGGTCAAGGGCATATCGGCACCCTAGCTCGTGGCGCCGGGTGCGCTGTCGGAGCTCCCGCCGGGCGTGGCCTCGCCGTCAGCGGCGTGGCCCGAGGAGGCGGTCAGCGACCCGAGCCGGGCCGGGTCGGCGTTGATGCCGAGGAGGAACGGCCGGTATGCCGTGTAGCGCACCGCCGCGACGGACGCCGTCTCGACGACGAACCGCTGGAACTGGTCCAGGTGGACACCCGAGGCGTCGGCGACGACCGCCTTGACCAGGTCGCCGTGGGTGACGGCCACCCAGACCGCGTCGGCACCGTGCGCGGCCTCCACGGCGGCGTCCAGGGCCCGCACCGCGCCGACGACCCGGGTGGCCATCTCGGTCAGCGACTCCGCGGCATACGTCTCGGAGTCGGGGAAGCGAGCGGCCGAGGGCTGGGACTGCACGGTCCTCCACAACGGCTCCGCCGCCAGCTCCTTGAGGGGGCGCCCCGTCCAGGCGCCGTAGGCTGCCTCGCTGAGCCGGTCGTCGGTCTCGACGACGAGGTCCCCCGTCCGCGCGGCGAGGAGCGCGGTCGCGGTCTGCTGGCACCGCTCCAGCGGGCTGGCCACGACCCGCACGACCGGAACGGCGGCCAGGGCCGCCCCGAGGGCCTCGACCTCGGCCCGGCCCCGGTCGGTGAGGCCGACGCCCGGCATCCGCCCGGACAGCAGACCCCCGGCGTTGCCCGTCGAGTGGCCGTGCCGGACGAGGAGGGCGATCGACATGCCCGCAGCCTACGGCGGCGCATCGGACCGCCCGATCGGGCACGGTGTGGTGCGATAGGTCGGTGATCATCGACCAGGCGACCTACCACGACGGCGTGCGACGTTCCTGCTTCGACCTGAGCGACTCCCTCGCGGAGATCCGGTCCCGACCCGGCACGACCGACTTCCTGTGGATCGGCCTCAACGACCCCACCCAGGCCGAGTTCGACAACGTCAACCACGAGCTGATGCTCCACCCCCTCGCGGTCGAGGACGTCCTGCGGGGTTCGCAACGGGCCAAGATCGAGCGCTACGACGACACCCTGTTCGTCGTGCTGAAGACCCTGCGCTATGTCGATGCGACCTCGGACGTGGAGACCGGTGAGGTCATGGTCTTCGTCGGCGACCACTTCGTCGTCACGGTGCGCAACGGTCCGCTCAACCCCCTGGCGGGGATCCGGGCCAGGCTGGAGGCCGAGCGGGCCCGGCTGCTGCTCGGGCCGATGTCGGTGCTGCACGCCGTCATGGACGAGATCGTGGACAACTACATTTATGTGGAGGGCGAGCTGGCCACCGACCTCGACGAGATCGAGACCAAGGTGTTCGCTGGGGAGCGGATGGCTGAGTCGCACGAGATCTACCGGCTCAAGCGCGAGGTCGTAGAGACCAAACGGGCGACCGTGCCACTCGTCCCAGCGCTGGACCTGCTCGTGCACAACCCGCGCACCATGGTGCCCGAGGGCGAGCTGCGGCTGCTCTTCCGTGACGTCAGCGACCACCTCAAGACGGTCACCGAGCACGTGGAGTCCTACGACCGGCTGCTCAGCGACATCCTCGGCGCGCACCTGGCCCAGGTCGGCGTCGAGCAGAACGACGTCGCCGTCCGGCAGAACAGCGACATGCGCAAGATCTCGGCCTGGGTCGCGATCGCGGCGGTGCCCACGATGATCGCCGGCATCTACGGGATGAACTTCGACTTCATCCCCGAGCTGACCTGGCACTACGGCTACTTCGTCTGCCTCGGGGTGATGGCCTCGGCCTGCCTGTTCCTGTACCGCGCCTTCCGGCGGTCCGGCTGGCTCTAGCCGCCAGCCGCCAGCCGCCAGCCGCCGGGCCCCGGCCGCCTCAGGTCGCGGTGAGCCACCCGGCGGCGAGGGCGACGATGACGGCGACCCCGAGCACCACGCGATAGCTGACGAACGAGCGCAGCGAGTGGCTCGCGACGAACCTGAGCAGCCAGGCGATCGAGGCGTAGGCCACGACGAACGACACGACCATGCCGATCACGATCGGGCCGACACCGAGCCCGGCCAGGTCGTGCCGGGTCCGCAGCGTCTCGTACAGGCCCGCCGCGGTCAGTGCGGGAATGCCCATGAAGAACGAGAGCTCGGTGGCGACCACCCGGTTGAGGCCCTGGAACAGGCCGACGGAGATCGTCGCTCCGGAGCGGGAGACGCCCGGGATGAGCGAGAAGCACTGAGCCAGGCCGATGACGATCCCGTCGCGCACGGTGATGTCGACCTCGTCGCGCACCCGGCCGGAGGACTCCAGCTGGTCGTGCCGTCGCTCGGCGAGCCACATGACCCCGCTCCACAGAATGAGCGCGAACGCCACGACCCACAGCGAGCGGAGGGCGCCCGCGACGAGGTTCTTGCCGAGGAACCCCACGACGCCGACCGGGATCGACCCGATGACGACGGCCCACGCGAGGGTGTAGTCGTGTTCGGCTCTCGCGGCCGGGTCGGTCAGCCCACGCACCCACGCGCTGAACAGCCGCAGGATCTTGCGTCCGAAGTAGAGGAACGTCGCCAGGATGGCCGGGACCTGGATGAGGGCGGTGTATGCGGTGACGGCGGGTGCGTCGATCGGGAGGCCGAGGATCTTCTCGGCGATCGTCAGGTGGCCGGTGGAGGACACCGGCAGGAACTCGGTGAGCCCCTCGACGACGCCGAGCACGACGGCCTGGAGGTAGGACAGGTCCATGGGTGGGGGCTCCTGGGCAGGGGCGGGCGGGTGGCGGATCAGAGACCGAGCTCGTCCTTGAGCTCGGCCATCGTGCGAAGGATGTCCAGCCGGCCCTCGCGGTCCCCGGCGGACGGGGTGATGTTGAGCGTCGTGACGCCCGCGGCAGCGTAGCGCGCCAGCCGCTCCTTGATCCTGTCCCGGGGCCCGAGCAGGCTGATGGCGTCGATGAGCTCGAAGGGCAGCGCGGCCGCGGCGTCGCGGGGAAGACCGGCGAGGTAGAGGTCCTGGACCGCGGCGGCCGCCTCCGCGAAGCCCAGCCGGACGGCGATGTCGTTGTAGAAGTTCTGTTCTCGAGAGCCCATCCCGCCGACGTACAGAGCGACGTACGGCGACAGGGTGGCGGCGGCCGCCTCGAGGTCATCGCCCATCGCCACCGAGACCGAGACGGTCACGTCGAAGCCGGACAGCGGGTCCTGCTCGGTCCCCCGCCCCGCGCGGCGGCGCCCGGCGACGATGTGCTGCAGATCCTGTCCGGAGTGTTCCGGGGAGAAGAAGATGCCGAGCCAGCCGTCGGCGATCTCGCCGGCCAGCTCGAGGTTCTTGGGGCCGACCGCCGCGAGGTAGACCGGGATGTGCGGGCGAACCGGGCGCACCGTCAGCTTGAGCGACTTCCCGGGACCGTCGGGCAGCGGCAGGGTGAAGTGCTTCCCGGCATACGAGAGCCGCTCGCGGCGCAGCGCCTGCTCGACGATGTCCACGTACTCGCGGGTCCGCCCAAGGGGTGCCGCGAACCGCACCCCGTGCCATCCTTCGCTCACCTGCGGACCGGAGACACCCAGTCCCAGCCGGAACCGGCCGCCGGAGAGGGTGTCCAGGGTGGCCGCCGTCATCGCGGTCATCGCCGGCGTGCGCGCCGGGATCTGCATGACGGCGGCGCCGAGGTCGATCCGCTGAGTGTGCGCGCCGACCCAGGACAGCACGGTCGGCGCGTCAGAGCCGTAGGCCTCGGCAGCCCAGATCACCGCGTACCCGAGCCGGTCGGCCTCCTGGGCGATGGCGACGTGGTCGTCGTCCATCGCCATGCCGAAGTAGCCCAGGTTGACGCCGAGATCCATGACCGGAGGCTATAGCCTCGTCCTCCATGCGCCGCAGCACACTGGGCCGCTCCGGCCTTCGCGTCTCCTCCCTGGCCCTGGGCACCATGCAGTGGGGAGGCCGGACCGACCTCGTCGAGGCCCGCGCCATGCTGGGCGCCTACCTGGACGCCGGCGGCTCGATCGTCGACACCGCGCACGGGTATGCCGGTGGCGCCAGTGAGCAGATCGTCGGCACCCTGCTCGGCGAGCTGGGCCGTGACGCGTTCACCGTGTGCACGAAGGCCGGGATCTCCCGCGTGAGTGGCGTCCGGGTCGTGGACACCTCCCGTGGCTCGTTGCTGGCCCAGCTCGACACCTCGCTGCGACGTCTCGGCACTGATCACGTGGACCTGTGGCTGGTCCATGCGTGGTCCGACGAGGTGCCCTTGGAGGAGACCCTGTCGGCGCTGGAGAGCGCCGTGGGGTCAGGGCGGGCACGCTACGTCGGCGTCTCCAACTACGGCGGCTGGCAGCTGGCCCGGGCGAGCACCCTCGCCGCCCAGTCGCGGGTCCCGGTCATCGCCGACCAGGTGGAGTACTCCCTGCTGGACCGGGTCGCCGAGCACGAGGTCGCCCCGGCCGGGCAGGCGCTCGGCGTGGGCCTGATGGCCTGGGCCCCGCTCGCCGGCGGCGTGCTGGCCGGGCGGTACCGCACCTCGACCCCGGCCGACTCGCGCGGCGCGTCGCCCGAGCTCGGTCGCTACGTCACCGACCGGATGGGGCCGGGCAGCCGCGGGGTCGTCGAGGCCGTCGCCACGGCCGCGCGCGGGCTGGCCACGACAGCGACGGCCGTGGCGCTCGGCTGGCTGCGCGACCGGCCCGGTGTCTCCTGCGCGGTCGTCGGCAGCCGCACCGAGGTGCAGCTGAGGCAGGTGCTCGACGGCGCCGACCTGGTCATCCCGGCCGAGGTGACCAAGGCACTGGACGAGGTCTCGGCGGTCAGCCTCTGAGGCCGCCCTCGTCGCCCTCGTCGGTCCAGTCGCCGTCGAACCCCGAGTAGGTGGCCTCGTCGTCGTCCTCGTCGGCGTGGTCGTCCAGGTCGCCGTCGTCCTCGACGTCGCCGTCGTCCTCGACGTCCCCGTCGATGTCCAGATCGTCGTCCAGGTCGTCGTCGAGGTCGTCGTCGTCGCCGTAGACCTCGAGCGGCGTCATCTCGCCGAAGGCGGCGAGGAGGGCGTCGTCGTAGGCCTCGAAGGCGTCGGCGAGCTCGTCCGCAGCGCCGAGCACGGTCGGGTCGTCGTCCCCATGGCGCGCGGAACACGCCTCGAGGTGCCGCTCGAAGGCGGAGACGAGGGTCGTGAGCGCGGCGCGCGGGTCGGCGGTCATGTCACCACAAGGTAGCCGCTTCGGAGTAGAAATGTGTCAATGGTCGAGTACGAGTACCTCACCTTGGACTTCCCACGGCAGACCCGCCGCGAGGAGATCCGCCGTACCCTCACCGAGCACGCCGAGTACGGACACTGGGAGCTGCACCGTTCGCTGCTCTACGTCGGTGGCCTGCGTCGGGCCCATCTGCGCCGCCGGATCATCCGGGTCCGTCGCGCCGGCTGAGGCGGTCGGCCGACCGGAGGCACCCGGCATACCGAGCCGGCTCAGCAGGTGGCGAGGAAGCGCTGGAGGACGCGGGCGCCGAACTCCAGCGACTCCAGCGGGACCCGCTCGTCGATGCCGTGGAACATCGGCCCGAAGTCGAGGTCGGCGGGCAGGCGGAGCGGGGCGAACCCGTAGCCGGTGATGCCGAGGCGGGACAGCGCCTTGTTGTCGGTGCCGCCGGACAGGCAGTAGGGCAGCACGTCAGCCTCGGGGTCCTCGGCGCGCAGGGCAGCGGTCATCGCCTCGACGAGGGAGCCGGAGAACGGCGCGTCGAGCGACACGTCGCGGTGCAGGACCTCGATGTCGACGTGTTCGCCGGCGAGCCGGTCCAAGGTCGCCATGAGGTCCTCCTCGTGACCGGGCAGGAACCGTGCGTCGACGGCGGCGGTGGCGCCCTGCGGGATGACGTTGTGCTTGTAGCCGGCCGTGGCCATCGTCACGTTCGCGGTGTCCTGCAGGGTGCCCCGGACGAAGCCCTGCGCTCCCGCGAGCTGGGTGAGCAGCGCCTCGGCGTCGTCGTCGGCATACCGGATGCCGGTGATCCCCGAGACGCCGTCGAGCAGGGTCCGGACCGAGGCGATGTACTCGCGCGGCCACGGGTGGGCGCTGATCGCGGTGATCGCCTCGGCCAGGCGGACGATCGCGTTCTCGGAGTTGGGGATCGACCCGTGCCCGGCGCGCCCGCGGGCGTGCAGCAGGAGCCAGCAGATGCCCTTCTCGGCGGTCTGCAGGAGGTACACCCGCTTGTCCTGCCCGGACGCAGCCTCGCGGACGGTGATGCTGTAGCCGCCGACCTCGCTCACCGCCTCGCTGACCCCGTCGAAGACCTCCGGGTGCTCCTCGACCATGAAGTGCGAGCCCTGGGCTCCGCCGGCCTCCTCGTCGGCGAAGAAGACGAAGACGACGTCGCGGGGTGGCTTGGTGCCGGTCCGCGCCAGGTGGCGGATGTTGGCCAGGATCATCGCATCCATGTCCTTCATGTCCACCGCTCCGCGGCCCCAGATGCACCCGTCGCGGACCTCGGCCGCGAACGGGTCGACGGACCAGTCCGCCGCGTGGGCGGGCACCACGTCGAGGTGGCCGTGGACGGCGAGGGCGGGCCGGTCCCGGTCCACCCCCTCGAGCCGGACCGCCACGCTCACCCGGCCGGGCGCGCTCTGGTAGCTCTGCGGGTCCAGGCCCACTTCACGCAGCCGGTCTACCACGTATGCCGCGGCGGCCGCCTCTCCCGGGCCGGACCCGTCGCCGTGGTTGGACGTGTCGATCCGGATGAGGTCGCGGCAGAGCCGGACGACCTCGCTCTCGGGCCCGACGGGCCGGTCGTCGGTGGCGGCATCGCTCATGGCGGCCAGCCTACGAGGTGCGTCGGCGGCCGTCCCGTTTCGTGGTTCGAGGACGGTGCGTGCTAGCGTTTGCCCTCGCAAAACAGCATGACGAACACCCCTGTCCGGGTGGCGGAATAGGCAGACGCGCTAGCTTGAGGTGCTAGTCCTCGTATAGAGGGTGGGGGTTCAAGTCCCCCCTCGGACACTGGACGGGACCGGTCGCGCGGCCACCCGACGAGGGCGGACCCTCGGACGGGGCTCGCTGGCGGGGCGAACAGCTCTCACCCGGCGGGAACGGCCGGCTCAGCCGGCGACAGCCGAGCGCAGTGCGTCATAGGGACCGGCCAGGGCCGAGGCGCCCGCCTGGGTGACGTGCCCGTCCTGGGCGAGGGACTGGACGAGGTCGCCGAAGTCTCGCACCGCCTTGTCCGCCTTGGTCCTGTCGCCGTCGCCGACGAGCGCCTTGCCGATCTTGTCCAGCTGGGCGTTCAGGCGAGCCTTCGCGGCGTTGTCGACCGCTGCCGCGGCGGCCTGGGTCGCCACTTCCTGGCGCAGGTCTGCCAGGGCGGTGGCCGGGTCGGTACCGGCCGTCGTCGAGGTGGTCGTCTCCGGGGGGCTGGTCGTCGAGGAGGTCGTCGTGGTCGTCGACGACGAGGTCGAGGACGTCGTGGTCGTGGTCGACGAGGTCGACGTCGAGGTGTTCGCAGGTGGCGTGGACGAGGTGCTCTGCCCGGGGGGCGGGGTGCCGGTGCGATGGGTGAGGGCATAGCCGACCACCACCGCGACGACGAGCAACAGGATCACCCAGGGCACCCAGCCGAACCGGCGCGGTGGAGGACCCGCCGGCCGAGCCGGTTCGGGCACGACCTGCGGGCCGGTCGGCGGCACCGGCCCCACCGGCGCCGTGACCGGCGCGAGGCGCTCGGTCGCGGCGGGCAGCACGGAGGTCACCGGCGCCGCGGGCCGCACCTCGCCACGGAGCATCGCCGCCACGACATCGGCGCTCTGGGGCCGGTCCGCCGGGTCCTTGGCGAGCAGGTGGCCCACGAGGTCGACGAGGTCGGCCGGGGCGTCCGGCCGAAGGAGCCGCACGT
>JAICMC010000134.1 GCA_025929465.1 Nostocoides sp. | reverse complement strand
TGCGGGTCGATGTCCCGGAATGCGATGGAGCGGTCGGTCTCCGCGACCCGCTCGGAGGGCAGCTCGCCCGCGACGATCCGGCAGAAGATGCACTGGTCGGTCTCCATCCCCTCACCCTAGGCAGGTCAACCAACCGCACGAGCAGCGCGTCCTACTCACGTGAGACCCTTGGCCATGGCCGCGCGCACCCGGGCTCCCGACAGGGAGGACGCCGACCGGGCGATCAGTGAGTTGTATGCCGCCCACTGGGCCAGGATGGTCAGGCTCGCCTGGCTCGTGCTCCGGGACCAGTCGCTCGCCGAGGACGCGGTGCAGGATGCGTTCGTCGCGACCCACCGTCGCTGGGAGTCGATCCACGACTCGGGCCGGGTGGTCGCCTATCTGCAGACCGCCGTGGTGAATCGGTGCCGATCTATCCAGCGGCACGAGGTCGTGGTGGACCGGCACAATCGCGCCGCCGCAGCAGCGGCAGACGTGCCCGGCCGGGCCAGCCACGACAGCGCGGAGGCCGCCGCCCTCGCCGGCTCGGACCGGGAGAAGATCCTGGGCGTCCTCGACCGGCTGCCGCAACGGCAGCGGGAGGTCCTCGTCCTGCGCTACTACGCCGACCTGAGTGAAGCCCAGATCGCCGAGGCACTCGAGATCTCCCCCGGCTCGGTGAAGGCACACGCGCACCGGGCCCTCAACACCCTTCGAACCACTCTGGAGCAGCCATGACCGACGACCGCCAGCGCGACCGTCAACCCGAGGACGAGCCCGTCGTCATCGGCGCGGGGCTGCACCACCTCGAGGACCGAGTGCGTGCGGCACTCGCTGACGAGGCGTCCGGCATCGAGCCCACCCACCGCCTCGACACGATCCTCGCGGCCGCACACTCCGACGACCGGCGGACGGACCCTCGCGCGGCCGCGGTGACCTCGTGGCGGCACCGGCTGCTCCTCCCCGTTGCGGCTGCGGCTGTGGTGGCAGCCGTTGTCGGCGGCGTCTGGGTCTCCCAGCGTCCGCCGACGACCCCGATCCCTGGCGGGCCATCCAGCTCCGCCGTCCCGACGGCATCGTCGGCCAGCGGTCCCGCCACGCAGACGACCACCGGCCCCTCCACGACAGGGGCGACCACGAGTCCGAGCGCGCCCGCCGCGACCGACCGGATCAGCCTGCCGGTCTACTTCGTCGGACCGCAGACGACCGGAGCGGCGCAGCTGGTTCTCTTCCGCGAGTTCATCGCTGCGGGCCTGCCCGACCCGGTCAGCGGCCAGGCCAAGGTGCTCACGGCGCTGCGCGGCGCGGTCGCCGCGCCGCCAGCGGGATCCGGCTACGCCGAGCCCTGGACTGGCGTCACCGTCGAGGACGTGACGGTGGGCTCCGGCGAGATCGCGGTCACCCTGTCTCGCGGCGCGCAGGGCCTGGACGCGACCGAGGGACGGCTCGCCGTGCAGCAACTCGTGTGGACCGCGACCGCAGCCCTGAGCAAGGGCAACGTGCCGGTTCGTTTCGTGCTGGCCGACGGGTCGACGGCGCTCGCGGGTGACCTGACGACGGGCCAGACCTATACCCGGCCGACCGGCGACACCGCGGTCTACGAGGTGCTCTCCCCGGTGTGGATCGACAGCCCGAGCCGCGGTGCCGTGCTGCCTGCGGGGCCAGTGACCGTCACGGGGGTGGCGAGCACCTTCGAAGCGAACGTCCAGTGGGAGATCCTGAGCGACCCGTCCGGCGCGTCGGGATCCGGCATGTCTGGTTTCGCCACTGCTGAGGTCGCCGGACCGCAGCGCGGTGCCTACCGGTTCACGACCCCGGACCCACTGCCTGCCGGTCACTACACGCTCCGGGTCTTCGAGACGAGCGCCAAGGACGGCTCAGTCAGCGCCCTGGCCGAGACGACCTTCACCGTGCGCTGAACTGGCCTCTCGACGGGAACTGGCCACTCGACGGGAACTGGCCTCTCGACGGTAGAGCTGCGTTCAGCGCCAGCGGTGCTGGGCGTTGAGGACCGCGAGGGCGGCCGGGCCGGCCGAGGAGGTCCGCAGCACGGTGGGGCCGAGGCGGACCGGGCGGGCCCCGGCCGCCACGAGAGCCTGCAGCTCCCGTTCCGTGATGCCACCCTCCGGGCCGACGACGACGAGGACGTCGCCGTCGTCAGGCAGCGCCACCCGGCTCAGCGGATCAGCCGCGTCCTCGTGGAGCACGAGGGTCAGGGCACTATCGCGGGCCCGGCCAACCAGGGAGGTGAGGTTGACGGGATCGGAGGTGAGCGGCATACGGGCTCGGCGGGACTGCTTCGTCGCCCGGGTCACCACCGTGGCCCACTTGGCGAGCGACTTCGCAACCCGCTCCGGGCGCCAGACCACGATCGAGCGCTCCGCCTGCCACGGCACGACCTCATCCACCCCGAGCTCGGTGGCCGCTTCGATCGCCTGCTCGTCTCGGTCCCCCTTCGCGAGCGCCTGGACGAGGACCAAACGGGGTGCCGGCTCCGGCTCGGTGGCCACCTCGAGGACCTGTCCCCGGACGACCGACCCGTCGACGTGCTCCGCCTCGAGCAGGATCCGGCGGCCCCGGCCGTCCGCGACGTAGCAGCGCTCACCTTGGCGGAGCCGCACGACAGTCGCCGCGTGCCGGCCCTCCGCGCCGTCGAGGACGAAGGTTCCACCGACCTCCGCGACGGCGACCGCCTCCGGCTCGCCGAGGAAGAGCTGGTGGGTCACCCGCCCGTCACTCGCCCTTGAAGGCGTCGCGCAGCTTGCCGAAGAGGCCCTTGTCGGCGGGGTGCAGCCTGCCCTCCGGGCGCTCCTCCCCACGTAGGACCGCGAACTGGCGCAGCAGGTCCTCCTGCTCGTCACTCAGGTGGGTCGGCGTCGCGACGTTGATCTGGACGAGGAGATCCCCACGCCCCTGCCGCTGCAGGTGCGTCACCCCGAGGCCGCGGAGTGTCACCACGTCGCCGGGCTGGGTGCCGGCCTTCACGTCGAGGTCCTGCATGCCGTCGAAGGTGGACAGCTTGATAGTCGTCCCGAGGGCGGCCGCCGCCATGGGCAGCTCGAAGGTGCAGTGCAGGTCGTCACCGCGTCGGGTGAAGGTGTCGTGCGGGCGGACCCGGATCTCGATGTAGATGTCCCCTGCTGGGCCGTTGCCGGGGCCGACCTCGCCCTCGCCGGCGAGCTGGATGCGAGTGCCAGTGTCGACACCGGCGGGCACCTTGAGCTTGAGGGTCCGGCGAGTGCGGACCCGGCCGTCACCCGAGCAGTCGTGGCACGGGTCGGTCAGCGTCGAGCCCAGTCCCTGGCACGCGACGCACGGCCGGGAAGTCATCACCTGCCCGAGGAAGCTGCGTTGGATGTGCTGCAGCTCGCCAGTGCCCCCGCACACCTGGCAGGTCTGCCGGCCGGTGCCCGGCTGGGCGCCGTCGCCCCCGCAGGTGCGGCACCCGACCGCGGTGTCGAGGGTCAGCTCCTCTTCCGAGCCGAAGACCGCCTTGGCCAGGTCGAGGTCGAGGCGCACGAGCGCGTCCTGTCCGCGCTGCACCCGCGACCGCGGGCCATGGGCCGCCCCGGCCGCCCCCGCTCCGAAGAACGCGTCCATGACGTCGCTGAAGGAGAACCCTGCACCAGAGAAGCCGCCCTGGCCGGCCGCGGCGAACGGGTCGGCGCCACGGTCGAAAGCGCGCCGCTTCTCCGGGTCTGAGAGCACGTCATAGGCCTGGGAGACCCGCTTGAACTCCTCCTCGGCGTCGGCGCCCTTGTTGACGTCCGGGTGGAGCCGGCGCGCGAGGCGACGGTAGGCCTTCTTGATCTCCTCCTGGCTCGCGTCACGGGAGACGCCGAGGACGGCGTAGTAGTCGTTCAAGACGGGTGGTCCTTAGCTGGTCGATGCGTTTCGTCGGTGCTGCGTTTCGTCGGTGCTGCGTTCGTTGCTGGTGGCTTCGTCTGGTGGTTCGTTCAACAATGATGCCTGTCTCAGGTGATGCGTTCGTCGCCCAGGATCTCGGAGATGTAGCGGGCCACCGCACGCACCGCCGCCATCGTCGTCGGATAGTCCATCCTGGTGGGCCCGAGCACGCCCAGGCTCGCGATGCGCTCCGCGCCGGTGCCGTAGCCCATCGACACGAGGGAGGTGGACTGGAGGCCGGAGACCGGGTTCTCGTGGCCGATCCGGACCGACACGAGCTCCGGGTCGTCGCCGAGCTGACCGAGCAGCCGGAGCAGCACGACGTGCTCCTCCAAGGCCTCGAGGATCGGCCCGATCGAGCGGGGGAAGTCGACCCGGGACCGGGTCAGGTTGGCCTGCCCCGCGAGCACCACCCGCTCCTCGCGCTCCTCGACGAGGGCATCCTCGAGCGCCGACACGATCGGCTCGAGGACACTTCGGTCGGCGTCGGGGAACTCGTCCGCAAGGGGCCGCAGCAGGGTGGCCGCGGCGGCGAAGGGCACCCCGGAGGCCAGGTCGTTGATCCGGGCACGCAGCGACGCGATGAGGTGCTCCCCGTCGTCCGTGGTCAAGTCCTTCCCGGTGTCCACGACCCGCTGCTCGACCCGGCCTGTGTTGACGATGAGCACGACCATGATCCGCGTGGCGCCCATCGGCACTAGTTCGATGTGCCGGACCGTCGACCGGGACAGGGATGGGTACTGCACGACCGCAACCTGACGGGTCAGCGACGCGAGGAGGCGCACGGTCCGGTCCACGATGTCATCGAGGTCGAGAGCACCCTGCAGGAACTCCGTGATCGCGGCCCGCTCGCCCGAGCTGAGTGGCTTGATCTCGCCGAGCCGGTCCACGAAGGTCCGGTAGCCGAGGTCCGTCGGGACGCGTCCCGCCGACGTGTGCGGCGCGTGGATCAGGCCCTCCTCCTCGAGGATCGCCATATCGTTGCGCACGGTCGCTGCGGAGACGCCGAGCTGGTGGCGCTCAACGAGGGCCTTCGAACCGACCGGCTCCGAGGTCGCGACGTAGTCCTGCACAATGGCACGCAGCACGTGCAGCCTGCGGTCTTCCGTCATCGCGTCCTCCTCTCCGGCGCGGGTTCCGGGCGCGTCACCGCCCACTGGCACTCTCATTGTCCGAGTGCCAAGTCTACGACGTTTTGGTGGGAGCCCTGCTCCCGTGCCGACACGCGGGAGGCCACGCTGCCCCGACTCCGGAGGTCAGCGGCATACGCTCCCTGTCTGTGCCTGCCGCTCCCCGCCCCCCAGACCGTTATGGATCCGACGTGCTCGCTGGTGACTGGCGCGCGCCGAAACGCGGCCGGTCGGCCGATGTGCCCGCCGAGGCGGGCCTCGTCGTCGAGGAGGTGGAGACCGGCTGGGTGGGTGCGATCGTCCGCGTCGAGAAGGCCGGCGGCATGCACGTCGTGCACCTGGAGGACCGGCGAGGCCGGGTCAAGGCGTTCTCGCTCGGGCCGGGGTTCCTCATCGACGGCCGGCCGGTGACCCTCACCAAACCGATCGCGGCTGCCGCAGCGCGGCTCGACGAGGCCCGTCGCGCCGCGTCGAGGACAGCGAGCGGGTCCGTCGCCGTGCACGGCGCGACGGCGCGGGTCGCGAGCGGCTCCCGGATCTATGTCGAGGGCCGCCACGACGCCGAGCTCGTCGAGAAGGTGTGGGGTGATGACCTGCGGATCGAGGGGGTCGTCGTCGAGATGATGGACGGCGTCGACGACCTGGCCGGGATCATCGCCGAGTTCCAGCCGGGGCCCGGTCGGCGCCTCGGGGTGCTCGTCGACCACCTCGTGCCGGGAACCAAGGAGGCGCGCATCGTCGAGCAGGCCCGCGCCCTGCCTGGACTGACCCGGCACGTGAAGATCCTGGGACACCCGTACGTCGACGTGTGGCAGTCGGTCCGCCCCGAGCGGCTGGGCTGGCAGCAGTGGCCGGTCATCCCCCGCGGCACGTCGTGGAAGCACGGCATCTGCGCCGCGCTCGGCTGGCCGCACGACACGCAGGCAGACATCGCTCGGGCGTGGAAGCAGATCCTCGGCACCGTGCGGACCTACGCCGACCTGGAGCCAACGCTCCTTGCGAGCGTCGAGGAGCTCATCGACTTCGTCACCGCTCCCGAGGACGCCTGACGGAACTGCCCGCCAGGCGTCCTCCGCGGTCGGTCAGAACCGGATGTAGCCCTGCACGTCGACCTTGACGTATGCCGCTCCGCCCGTGTGGACGCGGATGGCGCCGTCCGCGCCGACGGGGACGACGACCGTGTTGGTGACCGTCTGGCCCTTCGCGTACTTCACTGAGGCGTAGGCCGGCTCGGCCAGGCCGCTCGGGTAGGCGGTGAGGTATCCGGCCGTGGTCGGCGACACCGCGACCACCGTCACGATGGCCGCCCGCACGCCCTTGGCGGGCACCCCGGCCCGGCCCGTGATCTTGACCACGGGCGCCTTCCCCGCGCCGACGCGTCCGGCGGTGATGCCCAGACCCGTCTGGCTGTCGAGGACCCGCGTCGGGTTGAGCGCCACCATGTCGGCGCCGGTGGGCAACCAACCGACAATGTCAACCATCAGGTCGGTCTGCACGCTCGAGTGCAGGTTGACCGCTCCACCCGTCCCGATCTTGGCCAGCACAAGTCCAGTGGTGGGCTTGCCGGTCACGAGGGGGACCTGCGGCGTCGCGGGCCGGGTCGCCCCGGTCGCCCAGGTCGTGAGCCAGCCGGCGGCGCTCGGGCTCGTCGCGGACACGTCGAGCAGGACCGCCGCGGCCCCGGTCGTCGGGATACCGGCTTTGCCCGTCACGGGCAGCTTGAGCGTGCCGCTCGCGGCGAGGCGTGCCTTGGGTGCCCCGAGCCCGGTCCGCGTGTCCAGCACTCGTGCCGGCCCACCGCCCGAGACGAAGCCGCCCGCCGGTGACCACCCGACGATGTCAGCCGAGAGGTCCGTGCGTCCGGACGTGTAGAGGCGCACCTTGCCGTCCGTGCCGACCCGCGTCAGGACGAGTTTGGTCGTGACGCCGCCGGCCGGGTAGGACAGCTCGCGGCTGCCCGGTTGGGCCGTCCCGGAGGCATGGACGGTCAGGTAGCCCGCGGCGGTCGGTGCGGTGGCGTTGACGTTGAGCAGGACCGTGCCGACGCCCTTGGCCGGCAGCCCCGCCCGGCCCGCGACCTGGACCGTGACCGCGCCACCGGCGGGGACCACGGCCTTGGGTGCGCCCAGCCCCGTGCGCGTGTCGAGCAGCCGTGCCGGTGCGACGTTCTGCCAGTCGCGGGTCGGCGGCGCCAGGCTCGGTCCCTGGTCCTTGAGGTGGATGAAGCCATTCGGCCACTTGCCGCCGGCGAAGGTCACCCGACGCCAACGGAAGTCGCCGCCCCAGTTGTCCTCCGAGATGAGGATCTCGCTGTTGGAGATGACCTTCTCGACATAGGCGACGTGGCCGGTCGAGGAGAAGGACGTGTCCCACCACGCAATGGCCCCGACGGCGGGGCTGTCGTTCGTCTGGGTCGGGAAGGACGGTCCCCAGTTGGACGCGTTCCCGGTCAGCGAGGCGGGGCGCGTGTTCGGCAGCCCGTTCTTGACCAGGCGGTAGCCCACGTAGTTGGTGCAGTTGTGCCCGACGTACTGGGACCAGTAGCTCGTCTTGCTCGCCGCCTCGTAACCCGCTTCCGAGTAGCCAGCGCTCTTGCAGCCCGAGTAGCCGGTGCACAGGACAATCCACTCCGCCGCCCCCGCCGGCCCGCTGGCGACGAGGGCGGTCAGGCCGAGCAGTGCGGCCATCAGGGCGGAGACGGCGCGTACTACGCGACGACGCCTTCGGCTGGTCTGGTGGAGGGGCGTTTCGAGCATCGGTGCGGCCTTCGGTCGGCGTGTCGGCTTGACTTGCCCTCGCAAACTAATGCACAACGCGGCTCATGGGGCGCGAATCGTCACAATTGCCCCAAGGAACACAGTCGGTTGCCCCCAGGCCGTCAGCGGCCGCCTCGTCCCGTGGCGTCAGCGGTCGCGGTGGGGGGCGATCAGGCGGCGGATCACCTGTTCCTTGAGGTTGGTGAACGGCGGGTAGACGAACTGCAGCAGGTCGGGCCTGGTCGGCATGTCGAGGACCGCCTTGGCGTGCGAGAAGACCTCGATCGACGCCTCCCCGTGGTAGCTGCCCATGCCACTGGCTCCGACCCCGCCGAAGGGCAGGTCCCCGACGGTCAGCTGAGCGAGCGGCACGTTGAAGGCGAGCCCACCGGACGAGGTGTCGCGGACGAACCGCCG
>JAICMC010000035.1 GCA_025929465.1 Nostocoides sp. | reverse complement strand
TGGTCTCGACCTCCTTGGCGTTCTCCAGCAGCTGGGTCGAGACGGCCTCGACGGCCTTCTCGATACCCCGCTTCAGCGCCATCGGGTTGGCACCGGCGGCCACGTTGCGCAGGCCCTCCTTGACGAGGGCCTGGGCGAGCACGGTCGCCGTCGTCGTGCCGTCACCGGCGACGTCGTCGGTCTTCTTGGCGACCTCCTTGACCAGCTCGGCGCCGATCTTCTCGAAGGGGTCGTCCAGCTCGATCTCCTTGGCGATGGACACACCGTCGTTGGTGATCGTGGGGGCTCCCCACTTCTTCTCCAGCACGACGTTGCGGCCCTTCGGGCCCAGGGTGACCTTGACCGCGTCGGCGAGGACGTTCATTCCTCGCTCGAGCCCGCGGCGAGCCTCTTCATCGAAAGCGATGATCTTGGCCATTCGGGTGGTTCCTCCCACGCGAATCGAAGTGGTGACCGGCTGGTGCCCGCGACGGACGGACCCGCTGCCACGACTCATGTCCCCGCGGCTCACGGACCCTCACCGGGCCGGTCGAATTATCACTCTCAGGGTGAGAGTGCTAAGCCATTATTGGCACTCTCACCCGCAGAGTGCAAACGCTCGCCCTGCTGACCCGGAGCGGCCGGCAGCCATCGATCCCGATGGGCCGATGAGAACGGGCACTGCCGACGACTCGATACCTTGCGGTACAAGGTATCGACCGGCTACCTTGTACCGCATGGCAGTGGAGTCACCCGCGCTCACCCAGCTGCGCCGAGGCGCCTTGGAACACTGCGTCCTGGCGCTGCTCGAGGGCGGAGAACGCTACGGCTACGACCTGGTCGCCGAGCTGTCCGAGGCCGGGCTGCTCGCCAGCGAGGGCACCATCTATCCGCTCCTCTCCCGGCTGCGCAGGGACGACCTCGTCGCCACCACCTGGCGGGAGTCGGCCTCCGGCCCGGCCCGCCGCTACTACGCCCTCACCGTGAAGGGTACCGATGCGCTCGAGGCGTTCCGGGATGCCTGGGGGCAGTTCAGCACCTCCGTCCAGCAGATCCTGCACCCGAAGGGCACCTCATGATGACCGGCAACCAGCACCCCCTCGTGTCGGACTACCTGGACCGGCTCCGGTCCGAAGCCCATCGCCGCCTGTCCGCCGACCAGGCGGACGAGCTCGTGGACGACATCCGGGGACACCTGCGCGAGCGGGTCGCCGAGGACGCCACCGAGTCCGGCATGCGCAACGCCCTGGAGCGGCTCGGCACACCGAGCGAGCTCGTCGACGCGGCGGGTGGCGCGCAGCGGACTCCAGCCACCGATCCGGCCCCCGTCACTGCGAGCAACCGCCGCGAGATGGCAGCGCTGGCGCTCCTCGTCCTGTCCGTCGTGACGGCCGTGGCCGTCCCCGTCGCTGGCCTCCTGCTCATCGGTGGCCTCGTCCTGGCCTTCACCTCCACCCGCTGGAGCGGCACCGACAAGGCGCTGGCTGCCGTCGTCTACACCGTGGTCGGTATGCCGCTGCTCTTCCTCGGCGGCCTGGCGACCTTCACGACAACCGGCGCCTCGGTCTGCATCCAGTCCGACACCCGGGCCGGCGTCCCCGCCCGCGAGGTCTGCTCCAGCGGGGGGACGGGCGCTGCACCGTGGGCAGCTGCCGTGGTCGCCCTGGTGATCCTGGCCATCCTCGCCATCCACGTCTACACGGCGGTCCGCCTGTACCGCCACGCCCGGGTTCCCCAGCCCCCGGGATGACCGGCATACCGCCCCACCGCTCAGCGGACCGGGGGGTGGCCGTGGAAGGTCGCGCGCATCGACCCGTCCGCCTCGGAGGTGACCGGGTCGTCCAGGTCGGCGACGAACACGGCGACCATCCGCCGGGCGGGGTTGCCCTCGCAGTCGGCGAGCGTCGCCCGCCACGCGGCCAGGTTGGGGTGCTCGGTCTCGGTGCACGCCTGCGCCGGCGCCAGGCTGTTGACGGCGGCGGTGAGCTCCGCGACGGACAGGTCCAGGGTGGCGCTGCTGCCGTCGTGCCCCAGCACCGTGGCCAGGACGACGGCGGGCAGGCCGTGCGCCCCGCCGGGACCGTTGACGTGCGCGAACTCCCACTCCGGCGAGCTGGACGCCGGGCTCAGCCCGACGGCGTACGCCACCGGCTCACGCCACCCCTCGATGCGGGCCGCGAGCGTCGCCTTGATCGCTGCCAGGCCCGCGCGCGTGCTCCAGTCCGCTGGCTCCATGCCGCCCATCATGGCACTCCTCACTCCCCCACCAGATGCCCAGCGAGGCCGACCTCGAACGCTCCGTCAGCGGCTGGCGATGAAGGGGTGGCCGCTCGCGACGTCCCCGAGCGGTCGACGCGGTCCTAGAGGTCGACCCCCAGCCGGCGGGCCGAGCGGGCCTTCTGCCGGGTGGCGCGCATCCGGCGCAGCCGCTTGATGAGCATCGGGTCATGGGCGAGCGCCACGGGGTTGTCGATGAGGGTGTTGAGGACCTGGTAGTAGCGCGTGGCGCTCATGTCGAACAGGTCCCTGACCGCCTGCTCCTTGGCTCCGGCATACTTCCACCACTGCCGCTCGAACTCGATGATGGCGCGGTCGCGCTCGCTCAGCTCGTCGTCGGCTGGACCGACGGCCTCCTGCGGCATGGCGTTCACGGACTTCGACCCCTTCGTGGATGTGCGTTGGCCACCCTACCGAACGAATCACAGGATTGTCATTCCCCTCGCCGGGGCACACTGGAGCGATGAGTGGTGCACCGCGCTCCTTCCGTTTCGGAGTCGTCGTCGCAGGGCCGCCCGACGGCGCCGGGTGGCTGGACCAGGCGCGCCGGGTCGAGGCGCTGGGCTACGCGACCCTGCTCCTGCCGGACACCCTGCTCACGCCGTCACCCTTCGTCGCCCTGGCCTCGGCCGCCGCGGTCACGAGCACGCTGCGGGTCGGCACCTGGGTTCTCGCGGCCCCCTTGCGTATGCCGGGCGCGGTCGTCCGTGACACAGTCACCCTGCACGGGATGTCGGGCGGGCGCTTCGAGCTGGGCCTGGGAGCCGGTCGCCCGGGCGGCGAACGGGACGCCCCGACGCTCGGTGCCAGCTGGGGCAGCCCGGGAGAGCGCGTCGACCGGGTCGCGCAGACCCTCGCCGCCGTCCGCGAACGTCTCGGTGACACCGTGCCGCTCGTCCTCGCGGGTGCCGGGCCGCGCATGCTGGCCCTGGCCGGAGCGTATGCCGCGTCCCTGGCTCTCCCCGTCCCGCCCCTGGCCACCGTGACCGAGGTGGCCGGCCTCGCCTCCCGGGCCCGCGAAGCGGCCGGTGAGCGTGGCGCCGACCTCGAGCTCGGGCTCCAGCTCGTGGGCATCGGGGACGCCGTGTCGCCCTATGTCGCCCGGCAGCTGCACGTGAGCGGCGCCGACCTGCGAGACCGCGGCGCGGCCGGCTGGGTGCCGAAGGACCCGTCGGCGGCGGTCGACACGTTGCGCAGCCTGTCCGCGCAGACCGGCGTCAGCTACCTGACCGTGCCGGTCGACGTCGCCGAGACGATGGCGCCGGTGGTGGCGGCCCTGGCCGGTGGCTGACGCCCGGCCAGCGGGGCCGACGAGCGGAGAGCGGCAGGGTCAGCGCATGGTGTCCAGGATCGAGGTGATGTCGTCCTCGGAGGTCATCGGGTTGACGATGGCGAACCGGGTGAGGACCTCGCCGTCGTGCTTGGTGGGCACGACGAACGCGAACTCCTCGCGCAGCATCCGGTCCGACCACTGCTGGTAGTCCTCCGGCGACCAGCCGTGCCGGCGGAAGACCACGACGGACAGGTCGGGCTCGCGGACCAGCTCCAGCTCGGGGCGGCGGCGGATCTCCTGCGCCGCGAAGCGGGTGACCTGCAGGGTGCGCTCGACCGCCTCGCGGTAGGCGTCCGTCCCGTGCATGGCCAGGGAGAACCAGAACGGCAGCCCCCGGGCCCGGCGGGTCAGACCGACGGAGTAGTCGGTCGGGTTCCACTCGCCGGAGTCGTTGAGCACGTCGAGGTAGGACGCGTGCTGGGTGTGCGCGGCCCGGGCCAGCGCCGGGTCGCGATAGAGCAGGGCACAGCAGTCGAACGGCGCGAACAGCCACTTGTGCGGGTCGACGATGAAGCTGTCACAGTGCTCGATGCCGGCATAGCGCGGCCGGACCGACGGGGCCGCGAGGCCGGCGCCTCCGTAGGCGCCGTCCACGTGGAACCAGATCCCGAGCTCGCGGCACACCTCGGCGACCGAGGCGAGGTCGTCGATGACGCCGAGGTTCGTCGTCCCGGCGGTGGCGACGACGGCGAAGAAGGTCCTAGGGTCGTTGGCCTCCAGCACCGCGCGCAGCGCCGCTCCGGTGAGCCGGCTCTCGGCGTCGGTCGGGACGCCGACCAGCTCGGCGTCCATCACGTCGCACGCCGACTGGATGGAGGAGTGCGCGCCGAAGGTCGCGGCCACCCGGTAGGGACGCTCACCGTCCGCCCTGGCCCGTGCCGTATGCCGAGCGGCGACGAGCGCGGACAGGTTCCCGATCGTGCCTCCCGGCACGAAGTTGCCACCCGCCTCCGGGGGAAGCCCGACGAGGTCGGCGATCCAGCGCAGCGCCTGGTTCTCCGCGAAAACCGCGCCCGAGCCCTCCAGCCACGACCCGGCATACACCGAGGAGGCCCCCACGACGAGGTCGAACATGGCCGCGGCCGGCGTCGGCGCGCAGGGGATGAAGGAGAGGAAGCGCGGGTGGTCGACGGACAGGCAGGCGGGCGCCAGCACGTCGGTGAACAGGCCGAGCGCCCGCTCACCGTTGATCCCCTCGGGGGTGACGGTCTGGCCGACGCGGGCGAGCAGCTCGGCAGGGGTCAGCGGGTTGTCCAGCGGCACCGGGTCGAGCTTGAGGCGGCCCTCGGCATACGCGAGCACTGCTCGTCCGATGGTCTCGATGTCGACGGCCGCTTTGCTGTGCACGGCCGCGAGTCTAGGTCCAACTGGATGGGCCGATCGCCTGCAGCGTGCACCACTCACCCAGCTGTCGGTAGGCCTCGAACTCCAGGTCGGAGAAGTCCTGTCGCGACGTCGAGGCACGGGGGAAGTCCGCGGTGGCCATCGCGAAGGCGCGCACCGCGTCGGGCAGCTGGGCGTGGTCGAGGTCGACGGGACGGACCGCCTTGACCACCAGCACGTACAGGCGCAGTGACTCGTCGGCGTACAGGCGGGCGAAGTCCGGCTCGGACCGCGTGTCGGCCTCCACGGTGCGTCGGCCGAATGCCGTGCGGCCGACCTTCGTGGGGACCACGCTCTCGGGGGTCGCGAAGGTCCACTGTGCCCTCGCCACGCGTTCCAGCCGCACCGCCAGGTCGGCCCGGATCACCGCGAGCGCGTCCCCGACGGCCGCCCAGGTCCCCTCCTTGTCGTTGCTGGCATCCAGGACGAGGACGTGCCGCCAGCCGTCGGTGGCCAGCGGCGGCTCGGTCACCGCGATCCGGACCGCCTCGACCAGCCCGGTGTTGTCCAGGTGGCCGCCGTCGGTGAGGTAGAGCCACTGGTCCTCGAACGAGGACTGCCCGAAGGCCTCCTTGGCGACCTGCGCGACCCCGGGCCTGCCGGTGAGCCACGGCTGGGCGGGCCAGTTCTTGACGGCCTCGCGCAGCGTGGTCCACGCGACCATCTGCTCCGGCGGCGCGTAGCGGGGGTTGGGCACCCAGACTCCCGTGCGGATGTTGAAGAGCGCGAGCAGCAAACGGAACGGCCCGAAGGTCGCCGCGAAGCGGCCCATCATCGGGCTCACCGCGGCACCGCTCATGGCCACGATCGACATGACACTCGCGTATCCGTACCCGACGGCGTTCTCGTAGTCGAGGATGGCCACCGTCCGAGAGGTCTCCGGCGTGCCGGTGTGCAGCGCGATGTTGCGGCTGTCGAAGGTGACCGGGGCACCGCCGCGCCGGGTCGGCACGCTTGCGTAGGCCTGCACGTTCGCGGTCGTCGCAATGGTGAGGGACTGGTCGCCGAGGTCGCTGAACCGGTAGAAGCGATTGGGATCGAGCTCATCTGCCGTATCGCCTCGGCGGCCCACGGCGAAGGCACTGGCCAGCCGCCCCCGGTAGAACTCGTGCATCGAGGTGACGTTGGCGTCGACGAGCATCGCGGCAGCGAGCCCCACCACGGGCAGGGCGACCTGGGTCAGGCTATGGGCTGCGGTCGGGTCGACGGCAGACTGGAAGATCCACCGAGTGAGCAGCCAGAAGCCGACCAGACCGACCACGAGGATCGGCACCCTCATGAGCAGCACGCGACGCAGTCGGCCCGCCCCGCGGCTTGCGGCGGCGTCGTCGGCGGTGATCGAGGCCCGCAGGGTCTGCAGGAGGGTGAGGAAGGCGACCAGGCTGCCGCCGATCTTGGCCAGCGAGTGGGCGCCCACGCCGGAGTGCTCGGCCCGGACCAGGTCGACGCCGAGCGCACGCCACTGCTCCGGCGCGCCCGGACACGTCGCCGTTCCCACGGACAGGGAACAGGTCGTCGCCTGCGCCTGGATCGTGATGGTGACGTCGGTGAACGCCCCGCAGGCCCCGCCACGCTCCGTGCGCTTCTCGCCCGGGCTGATCCGGGCGGCGGCGGCCGCGGCGGTCACGGCGTCGACCATCGACTGGCCGCCGGCCGCCCGGCACAGCGCGGGCGTCGAGTAGCCGAGACTGGTCAGCACCGAGGCGGTCCCCGCTGTCGGGGCGTTGTCCAGCGCCAGGTGGTTCAGCCCGGCGATCAGACCGGGGAGCACGACGAGCCCGAACAGCCAAGCAGCAGCGGCATACTGCGTCGCCGACCGCATGCGCCGCCGGCTGTCCCGACGGTCCGCGCGCGCGGTGGGGATCGACTCGTCGCGCAGCCGGTTGATCCGGCCCTGGTCGATCCACAGCGCGACACCGAACGCCACCGACACGAGGGTGAGCAGGGCCCACATGACCATCGTCTCGTCGGTCCACCACGGGCCGCGACCGGCCCAGCCGTCGAAGACCGAGCAGAGGTTGCCCGAGCACTTCTGCCCGAGGCGCAGGTCGCCGGCCCTGGTCATCAGCCAGGCGATGCCCCACGCAAGCGCACGAACCGCGGCAACGGCGAGGAACACGTTGAGCGCGGCACCGAGCATGAGGGCGGCGAGCCCGAGGACCAGCTCGGAGCGAGGCTCCAGCAGGTCTCTGGTGTGCCGGCGCAGGCGGCGCAGCTCAGGAGTCTGGTCGCGGTACACCTCGTCCCACGGCAAGGTGTCCGGCCGCCGCACCGACTGGCCCTGCTCGTCGATCCAGAAGCGTCGGGTCAGGGCCATGGCCGCCGCCAGATAGCTGCCGCCGCTCACGGCGACAAGGCGCGGGCTCGCCGTCGGCGGCGCAGCCCACGGTCCGCGCGTGGCGGCCTGGACCGCGTTCAGGCCGCCCAGCACGAACGCAGAGGCTCGCAGTCCGCCGCCCGAGCACGCGATGACGAACGGCGCCGGCCCTGGTTCGGAGTCGCTGCCCGGATAGGCGTCGGCGCTTCCCGAGCGGGGGACGGGCTGGTTGGAGGAGCCTGCCGAGTGTGCGGACACCGAGGTGCCACCGCGGAGCGTGCGTCGGATCATGGCTGCGACGATGAGGTTGGCCACGAGGAGCGCGATCGCACCGACGACCAGCGCCGGCTGGTCGTCGACCCAGTGGAACGCGACGGTGACGCAGGCTTGCAGACCCAGCAGGAACAACGCCGACAACCCCAGGCCGCGGGCGTCGCCGGACGACGGTCTGCGCTTGCCGCGGGAGGACCATTCGCAGTCCATCGCGAGCACGATGTCCAAGGCCATGGACGCGAGCAGGGCGTACTGCCACATCACCGGGTCCACCACGAACGACCGCTGGATCACCGCGTTCGCCAGGCCCCAGGCCAGGACCCCGAGGAGCACGGCGACCGGGACGAGTGCGCTGGTCTCCCGGGTCCCCAGGACGCGCCTGGACCTGACCATGCCGCCCTCCCGCACCGTCGACTGGAGTTCAGTGTCCAGCCCGCCGAGGCTTGCCGGCCATCAGCCGAACGGCTACCGCGGGTGTGCGCCGCTCAGCGCAGGAGCAGCCCGGCGAGCTCGTCGACACCGTCGACGAGGTGGTCGGGATCCGCGGCCACGAGCGTCGGGCGCAGCCCGGCCCCCCAGGTGACGGCGACCGACGCCATGCCTGCGGCCCGGGCGGCCAGCACGTCGACAGCGGCGTCGCCCACGTAGACGCAGTCGGCGGGGTCGGCGCCGAGCTTGTCGAGGGCGTGCCGCAGCGGTGCGGGGTCGGGCTTGTGGGTGGACGTGTCCTCCAGGCCGGCAAGGATGGGCAGCATCCCCTCGATGCCGACGGCGACCATGGCCCTGGCGGCGGTGGCGCGCCGTTTGGAGGTGACCACGCCCATCGTCGCGCCCGCCTCCGCGAGCGCCGAGAGCAGCTCGGGCACACCGGCATACCGCCGGATCAGCCGGTCGGTGTGGGCCAGGTTCCACTCGCGGTAGGTGCGGTCCAGCTCGGGTGCGCGCACGGGGTCGACGTCCTCGAAGGTCTCCACGAGCGAGCGGCCGATCCACGACCGGATCTCGTCGGGGTCGCGGTGCAGGCCGATCGTGGCGAGGGTGTGGTTGTAGGACTCGACGATGAGGTGGATGGTGTCGGCGAGGGTGCCGTCCAGGTCGAACAGGACGGTCGGCCAGGCGGGTCGCTTCACAGCGCCACCGTATGCCGATCGGTCGCTCGGGCCCTTCAGTCCTCCGGGTCTCGGGACAGTCCCGGCAGGATCGCCTCCCCGCGACGCAGCGCCTCCATGGCACCGGGAAGGCGGTCGATGTGCTCCAGCCCCTTGCGGCGGTACCGCCAGATCTGGACGCCGCCGACGAGCCACATGAGGAACTGGACCGACATGGCGATCCGGAAGTCGTGCAGGGTGTACGTCTCGGCGCCGCCCGGTGCGAGGCGGTCCAGGACGACGCCGATCAGCCCCATCGTCATCAGCGAGGCGACGAAGCCGCCGACGTTGACGATCCCGGTGGCGCGGCCGAGCCGGTGCGGCGCATGGAAGGTACGGGCCAGGTCGAAGCCGACCATCGAGCCGGGCCCGCCGACGGCCATCACGACGACGAGCAGGACGAGCAGCCAGATCGGGGCTCGTCCGGGCCAGAGCAGGACGACCGCCCACATCGTCGCGATCGCCACGACGATGCCGAGGACGAGGCTGGACCGGTGGTACGGGACGCGGGCGGTCATCCGGGCGACGACCGGTCCGGCGAGCACGGCCGTGCCGGTCATCAGCATGAGCAGGTTGGCGGCGGCGGTGGCCGAGAGGCCCTGACCCTTGACGAGGAACGGGAAGCCCCACAGCAGGGTGAAGACGGTCGGCGCGAACTGGGAGGTGAAGTGTGACCACAGGCCGAGCCGGGTCCCGGGGCTGCCCCACACCTCACGCAGGGTGTCGACGAGCGCACGCATCTTGATCCGCTCCACCGACGTCCCCGCATACGGGCTGTTCCTGACGACGAGGAGCAGGGGGATGGTGAGCAGGCCGCCGACCGCCGAGGTGGTCCCGAACGCGCGGGTCCAGCCCCACGTGTGCAGCGCGGCGGCGAGGGGACCGGCGGCCGCCACCGCCCCGAGCTGGCCCACCATCCCGGTGAGCTGGGTGATGAACGGCGCCTGCTTGACGCGGAACCAGACGGCGACGAGCCGGAGCAGGGAGGTGAAGATCATCGCGTCGCCGGCGCCGAGCAGCGCCCGGGCCGCCAGACCGGCGGCGTAGGTCTGGGCGAAGGCGAACCACAGCTGTCCGGCCGTCATCATCACCAGGCCGGTGACCATGAGGATCCTGCTGCCGTAGCGGTCGAGCAGGACGCCGACCGGGACCTGCATCGCGGCATACACGGCGAGCTGGAGGACGGTGAACGTCGCCAGCTGGCTGGAGGAGATGTGGAACCGTTGTGCCGCAAGGATTCCTGCGACGCCGAGGCTGGTGCGGTGGAAGACGGCGAGCAGGTAGACCGACAGCCCCACGGCCCAGATCGTCCACGCGCGGCGGCGGCCGATGTTGTGGACCTGCCGCCTCAGCTCACCCACCACCGGGCAAGTCTAGGAGCCGACGTATGCCGTCGGCCCGGCTGTCCGGGCAGGCTGGGCACAGCGCCTGCCCGGGCGGGTTGGGCACAGCGCCGGCTGCCCGCGCCGGCTCGGCACGGCGCTGGCTCACCGCGCGAGCCGGCCCGTCGTCCCGGCCGGCGCGACCGCCTCGGTCCGGAGCAGGAGGTGGCGGGCCACCTGACGCAGCTCGCCTCGGCAGCTGTCGTCGAGCGGCTCGTCGTTGTCCCGCTCGACCTCTGCCTGCAACCAGGCCCAGAGGCGCTGGACGACGGTGGCGAAGGCGCGCTGACCGGCCTCGGTGAGGGCCACCGCCTCGCCGTCGCGTCGCGCCAGGCCAGCCTGCACCGCGTCCTCGATGGCCGGCTGGACCATGGCGAGGGGCACCCGGTGGTCCGCCGCGATGTGCGCCGGGTCGGCGGCTCCACCGGCCCGGCCCTGCCAGATCGCCAGCTGGCGCAGGGTCCACAGGCGTACCGGGTCCAGGGGTGTGCCGGTGTCGGCGATCAGGTCGGTCGTCGCCTCCGGCAGCCGGGTGCGCAGGATCCGGACCACCTGCTCCTCGAGCTGCTCCTGGGAGGTGCGCTGGTCGGGCATGCCGAAGCCGCGGCCCATGTCGCCGGCACCGGGCTGGGTGAGCCCGCGCATCGGCTTCTGCTTGAGCAGCAGGGCGATGAGGAAGGCCAGGACGGCCACCGGCACGGCATACCGGAAGACGGTCTGCAGGGACATGGCGTAGGCGTGGACGACGACGGCGTGCTGGGCCACCGGGAGCGCCTTGACGTGCTCCGGCGTCGTGACGGCGCCCGGGTCGACCCTGCTGGAGGCGATGGCAGCCGCCAGGTTCGGGGCCAGCTGGTTGGCATAGATGGTCCCGAAGATGGCGGCCCCGAACGAGCTGCCCATCGCCCGGAAGAAGGTCACCCCGGAGGTGGCCACCCCGAGGTCCCGGTAGTCCACGGTGTTCTGGACGATGATGGTCAGCACCTGCATCGCCAGCCCGATCCCTGCGCCGAGCACGAGCATGGCCAACGAGGTGGACCACACCGTCGAGTGCTCGTCGAGCCGGGACAGCAGGTACATCCCGATGGCCATGACCAGCCCACCGGCCAGAGGGAAGAGCTTGTAGCGGCCGGTGCGGCTGACGAAGGTTCCGGCGGAGACCGAGGCGACCATCAGCCCGACGACCATGGGCAGGGTCCGGATCCCCGAGGAGGTGGCCGAGACGCCCTGGCAGTACTGCAGGTAGGTCGGCAGGAAGGTCATCGACCCGAGCAGGGCGAACCCGACGATGAAGGACAGGACGGTGCTCACCGAGAAGACGTTGCGCCGAAAGAGGCGCAGCGGCAGGATCGGCTCGCTCGCCCGGTGCTCGGCCGCGACGAACGCCACCAGGCCGACGGCCGCGCCGGCGAAGAGGCCGATGATCGTCGGGGACGACCACGGGTACTGCGTCCCGCCCCAGCTCGTCGCCAGGATGAGGGCCGAGGCGCCGAGCGACACGAAGACGATGCCGAGGACGTCGAGGACCGGCCGGACGGTCGAGGCCACGCTGGGCAGGATCCGGAAGGCCAGCACGAGGATCACGGCGGCGATGGGGACGTTGACGTAGAAGACCCAGCGCCAGCTGAGGTGGTCGGTGAACAGCCCGCCGAGCAGCGGACCGAGCACGGTCGTGACGCCGAACACGGCCCCGAGCGCGCCCTGGTACTTGCCGCGCTCGCGGAGCGGGATGATGTCGGCGATCATCGCCGTCGCGGTGACGGTGAGCCCGCCGCCGCCGATGCCCTGCACGGCCCGCATGGCGATCAGCCAGGTCATCGAGCCGGCCAGTCCCGCGAGGCCGCTGGCGACGACGAAGATGACGATGCTGGCGATGAAGATCGTCTTGCGGCCGTAGAGGTCGCCGAACTTGCCGCCGAGGATCGTCGCGATGGTCTGGGTGAGCAGGTATGCCGTGACCACCCAGGCCATGTGGGTGGCGCCGCCGAGGTCGCCGACGATGGTCGGCAGGGCGGTCGCCACGATCGTCGAGTCGAGGGCCGCGAGGAGCATGCCCCCGGCGATCAGCCCGAAGGCCGCGTTGCGCTGACCGGACGCGAGGTCGGGGGCGTCCGGGTCGTCGGACAGCTCCTGGTCGGCGGTGTCCAGGCTCATCGACGCCTTCCTCTCCTCCGGTGCGCAGTTCGGTGCTCGCCGCTCAGCCCAGGTGTCCGCGGACGCTCGCGTGCCCCCTGAGCAGGTTGCGGGCGATGGTCCGCCGCTGGATCTCGTCGGTGCCCTCGTAGATCCGCAGCAGGCGCAGCTCGCGGTACCAGCGCTCGACGGGAAGCTCGCGGGTGTAGCCCATCCCGCCGTGCATCTGCAGGACGCGGTCGACGATCTCGTTGGCCTTGACCCCACCGTAGAGCTTGGCGACCGACTGCGCCTGGCGAGAGTCGACGCCGTTGTCGATCTGCCAGGCGGCGGACAGCACGAGCCAGCGCAGCGCCTCGATCTCGACGGCACTGTCGGCCACCATCCACTGGATGGCCTGGCGCTCGGCGATGGGCTGGCCGAAGGTGACCCGGTTGCGGGCATGCTCCATACCCATCTCGAGCAGCCGCTCGCACGCGCCGAGGGCGCGGGCCGGCAGCAGGTAGCGGCCCTTGCCGATCCAGCGCATGGCCAGGTCGAAGCCGTGCCCCTCGGTGCCGAGGATCGCGCTGTGCGGCACCCGGACGTCGGCGAAGGTGAGCTGCGCCGGGCCCCACTCCCCCATCGTGTCGATCGGCTGGCTGGTCCAGCCCAGGTCCCGGTCGACAAGGAAGCAGGTCACCCCGCCGTTGGCGCCCTTGGCCTTGTCGGTGACGGCGAACACCATGACGAAGTCGGCCTCGTTGCCTCCGGTGATGAAGGTCTTCTCGCCGTTGATCACCCATTCCTCCCCGTCCCGCACGGCGGCGGTCCGGATGGCCCGAGCGTCCGAGCCGGCGCCCGGCTCGGTGATCGCGAAGCACGACTTGCGGTCGCCGTTGATGGTCGGCACGAGGTAGGTCGCCTGCTGCTCCTCGGTGGCGTCGAACAGGATGTTGTCGGCGTCGCCGGCGAAGTAGAAGGGCACGAACGAGCGGCCGAGCTCGGTCTGGATGAGCGCCGCCGGGACCGCACCGAGGCCCATCCCGCCGTACTCGGGCGGGGTCTGGATCCCGAAGAACCCGGCCTTCTTCGCCGTCGCCTGCAGACCGGCATACTCCTGCGCGGTGATGCCCCGCTCCCCGCGGCGCTCCCGGACGAGGACCTCGGGCTCGAGCGGCATGACCTCCTTCCTGACGAAGGTGCGGACCCAGTCGCGGATCTCACGCTCGTCGTCGGTCAGGCTCAGGTCCATGCGGCACCACCTCGTCGTCGGGGTCAGTCGCTGGCTAGTTTGGTGCACGTGACCGGACGGCAGGCACTGGGGGCGCTCGTCCATCCGTCGTGGCTGCCGGCCCTCGAGCCCATCGAGCCGGTGATCGCCTCGATGGGTGAGTTCCTTCGCGCCGAGGTGGCGGCCGGACGGGGCTACCTCCCAGCGGGCGGCCTCGTGCTCCGCGCGTTCAGCCAGCCCCTCGACGACGTCCGGGTGCTCATCGTCGGCCAGGACCCCTACCCGACGCCGGGGCACGCGGTGGGGCTGTCCTTCTCGGTCGCGCCCGACGTGTCGCCGGTCCCACGCAGCCTGGCGAACATCTACCAGGAGCTGGCCACCGACCTCGGCGTGCCGCGACCGGCGAACGGCGACCTCACGCCGTGGGCCGACCGCGGGGTGCTGCTGCTCAACCGGGTGCTCACGGTCCGGCCGGGTGCCCCCGGCAGCCACCGCGGCAAGGGCTGGGAGCAGGTCACGGCCGCCGCGATCAGCGCGCTGGCTGCCCGCGGGGGGCCGCTCGTGGCCATCCTCTGGGGGCGCGACGCCCGCAACCTGGTCCCCCAGCTGCCCGGCATACCGTGCATCGAGTCCCCTCACCCCTCGCCGCTCTCGGCGCACGCGGGGTTCTTGGGGTCCCGGCCGTTCAGCCGTGCCAACGCGCTGCTGGGCGAGCAGGGCTCCGCACCGGTCGACTGGTCCCTGACCTTTCCCTAACCTGAGGTCATGGTCCTCGTCCCCGCCCCCGACGGCCGGCAGGTCGAGGTCGCCTCGAGCGGCCCGTCGTCCGCTCCGGTCCTGCTGTACCACCACGGCCAGCCCGGCTCCTGCACACCGTATGCCGTTCTCGCGCAGCTGTGCTCGGACCGCGGACTGCGGCTGGTCAGCTACTCGCGCCCCGGCTACGGCGGCTCGACACGGCGGCCGGACGGCGACCGGACCTGGCTGGTCGCCGACGACGTGGCCGACGCGCGGGCCGTGCTCGACGCGGTGGAGGCCGAGCAGTTCGTCACCCTCGGCTGGTCCGGTGGCGGGCCCCGAGCCATCGCGTGCGCCGCGCTGCTCGCGGACCGGTGCGCCGGAGCGGTCAGCCTGGCCGGGGTCGCCCCGTACGCCGGAGCCGGCGGGATGGGCGAGGCGTGGTTCGACGGCATGGCGCCGGACAACGTCCGTGACTACCGTGCCTCGCTGGCCGGGGAGGCGTCGCTGCGGCCGCTCCTGGAGGCGCAGGCGGCGGGGATGCGCACCGTCACCGCCGACCAGGTGGCCCAGTCGATCGCGGGCCTGGCTCCGCCGGTCGATGTGGCGGCGCTCACCGGGGACCTCGCCGACTGGCTGGCCGCCTCGTTCCGGGACGCGGTGCGCGAGCAGGTGGGTGGGTTCCTCGACGACGCCCTCGTCACGATGCGACCGTGGGGGTTCGACCTCGGCGACGTCGAGGTGCCGGTGGCCGTCTGGCAGGGCACCGAGGACCTCATGGTCCCCATCGGTCACGGTCGCTGGCTCGCCGGGCACGTTGCCGGCGCCCCCAGCCACCTCGTCGAGGGCGAGGGCCACGTCTCGCTGAGCGTGCGCCTGCCGGAGATGGTCGACGCGCTCACCCGCGTGCTGGGCGCCCCAGGACCGGTGGCCGGGTGACGGCGGCGCGCACCTGGCTCCGTCGGTCCAGCGCCGCCTCCGTGGCGACTCCTCCGGCGCCCTGGTGGCGGCCAAGCGGACCGAGCTGACGCGGGGACCGAGCTGACGCGGGTGGACGTGGAGCTCAGCGCACCACCATGACGGGGACGGCTGCGTCGTGCAGCACGCGGTGGCTGACCGAGCCGAGCAGCAGACCGGCGAAGCCGGCCCGGCCACGGCTGCCGACTACGAGCAGGCCGGCGTGCTCACCCGCCTGGCAGACCAGTGCAGCGGCCGCTCCCTCGACGACCTCGGCGGTCACCTCCAGCTGCGGGTGACGGGCCGCGGTCCGCGCACGGATCTGCTCGATGCCGGCCCGTGCGGCCTCCTCGAGGGTGGTGTCGACGCCGACCGAGTCCGGCGGGCCCCAGAACCCGGCACTGAACTGGCCCTGGCTCGTGGGCACCTGCCAGGCGCCGACGATGTGCAGCGACGCTCCGGCCCGTTCGGCGACCTCGGCCGCCGCGTCCACCGCACGGGCAGCGTGCTCGGAGCCGTCGGCACCGACGACGACCGGATGGCTGGCGTCGACCACGGCGTCGTGGCCGGGACGGACGACGACCACGTGACTGCTCGCATGGGCGGTAACGGCATACGCCACCGATCCCAGCAGGCCGGCCCGTAGCTGTCCATGCCCGCGGGACCCGACGACGACCACCTCGGCGGACCGGGACTCGGCGACGAGGGCGCTCGCCGGCGTGGCGTGACACAGGCGGGTCGTGACACTGCCGACCCCGATGCCTCGAGCCAGCTCCTCGCCCTCCGCGAGCAGCTGTTCGCCGGCGTCCTCGAGCGGCTCAGCGGCGATGGAGGACCTGCCAGTCCCGGGGACGAGGGCGGGAACGTTGATGGCGTGCAGGATCCGCAGCTGGCTGTCCCGACGGCAGGCCTCACGCGCGGCCCAGACCAGGGCCGCGCGTGAGGCTTCCGAGCCGTCGTAACCGGTGACGATCACAGGAGCACCCGGTGCTTGCGGACGATCGTCCGGTTGCTCCACCACTGACCCAGACCGAAGGCCGAGGCCGTTCCGAGGTAGGCGCACACGATACCCACGAGGGCGTACGCGAGGTGGTAGTCCATGAACGGGTTCGTGGACCCGCTGGCCGAGCCGTCCGCAGCCATCCTGGCCATCGGCCACTCAGCCGCCCACATGCCGAGCATGAGGACCACGTTGCTGATGGCGGCGATGCGCAGCCCCGCTCCGAGGATCAGCGCCACGCCGATCCCGAGCAGCGACACCATGAACAGGAGGTCGACGATCGGGTTGCCGGCGATCGAGTGGAAGAAGCCCTGGAGCGGGCCGACGGTGACATGGGACAGGAAGCCCTTGGTGGGCGACCCGCCGTTCAGGACGGACTTCGCCGAGGCGGTGGAGTAGCCGAGCCCGAACAGCTTGTCCAGGAAGGCCCAGAGGAAGATGAAACCGACACCGATGCGCAGGACGGCCAGCCAGAACTGACCCGCGCTGCGGTCGGAGGGGACGAGGGTGTGCTCGCGCGCATCCGTGGTCCTGGAGGTGGTGGTGGTGGCCATGATCAGACCTGCTTTCGGTGATGAGGGCTGTTTGTCCTGCACCTCCACTGTGCGGCGGGGTGGGACGACCGGTCAGGGCCAAAGGTCCCCTTCCTCGTGATCCGGGAGGGGTCGTTAGAGTCGCAGGCATGCCAGCGACGAGGTTGTTGCCCAGCGAGGAGGCGCACGACCTCATCGACCTGACCCGCGAGATCTGCGACAAGGAGCTGCGACCCAAGGTCGACGCAGCCGAGGCTGCGGCGGCCGCGAATCCGCGGTTCCCGCGGGAGGTGTACACCGTCCTCGGGCGGGCCGGGCTGCTGTCCCTGCCGTATGCCGAGGAGCTCGGCGGCGGCGGTCAGCCCTACGAGGTCTACCTGCAGGTCGTGGAGGAGATCGCGTCGGCGTGGATGAGCGTCGCGGTCGGCGTCTCGGTGCACAGCCTCACGGCATACCCCGTCGCGATGCACGGGACCGACGCCCAGAAGGCGTCGCTGCTCAGCGGGATGCTGTCCGGGGACCTGCTCGGTGCCTACTGCCTCTCCGAGCCGCTCGCCGGCTCCGACATCGGCTCGATGACGACCCGCGCCACGCGGTCCGGCGCCGGTTCCGGTGACGGCTCCGGTGATGGTTGCGGTGATGGAGACGGCTGGAGGATCAAGGGACGCAAGTCCTGGATCAGCCACGCCGGGCACGCCGACTACTACGCGAGCTTCGTGCGCACTTCCGACGACGGTGGTCGTGGCCTGTCCTGCTTCGTCGTCCCTGGCGACGCACCCGGGCTGACCTTCGGCGCCCCCGAGAAGAAGATGGGGCTGCACTGCGACACCGTGCGCGAGGTCATCTTCCAGGACGTGCCCGTCGCTGGCGACCGCCTCGTGGGGGCCGAGGGCCAGGGCATGGCCATCGCCCTGGCAGCTCTCGACTCCGGTCGGCTCGGGATCGCCGCTGCCGCAACGGGGCTGGCCCAGTCTGCGCTCGACCTGGCCGCGGGCTACGCGAAGGACCGTCGGCAGTTCGGTCGGCCGATCGCCGACAACCAGGGGCTCGCCTTCATGATCGCGGACATGGAGGCGGCAGTCACCGGTGCCCGGGCGGCGTACCTGCACGCGGCGCGGCTGAAGGACGCCGGCCGGGCCTTCGCCAAGGAGGCCGCGGTCGCCAAGCTGCTGTGCACCGATGCGGCGATGCGGGTCACGACCGACGCGGTCCAGGTCCTCGGCGGCGCCGGCTACACCCAGGACTTCCCGGCGGAACGGATGTTCCGCGAGGCCAAGGTCACCCAGATCTTCGAAGGCACCAACCAGATCCAGCGGCTGGTCATCAGCCGCCATGTCCTGAAGGGCTGAACCACCTTGCGTATCAACGATTCCACCGTTGCGCTCGTCACTGGGGGGGCGTCCGGCCTGGGCGGGGCGACCGTCGCGCGTCTGCATGCTGACGGCGCCAAGGTCGTCATCGTCGACCTGCCCACCTCGGCTGGGCAGCAGGTCGCCCGCGACCTCGGCTCCGGCGCGAGCTTCTCCGCGGCCGACGTGCGCGACGAGGCCCAGGTCCAGGCAGCGGTCGACCGGGCCCGGGAGCTGGGCGAGCTGCGCATCGTGGTCAACTGCGCGGGCATCGGCACCCCTGGGCGGATCGTGGGCCGGGGCGGCCCGCTCCCGCTGGAGACGTTCCAGAGCGTCATCGACATCAACCTCGTCGGCACGTTCAACGTCCTGCGCCTCGCCGCGGCGGCCATGGCCCGCAACGAACCGGTCGAGGGCGAGCGCGGCGTCGCGGTCATGACCGCGAGCATCGCGGCATACGACGGGCAGATCGGGCAGGCTGCGTATGCGGCGAGCAAGGGCGGGATCGTGGGGCTCACCCTCTC
>JAICMC010000096.1 GCA_025929465.1 Nostocoides sp. | reverse complement strand
TCGAGCTGCTCGCGGAGCGATTGTGGTCCCGGATCGGCGCCGAGCACTCCGCGCGGATGCTCCTCGACCCGATCGGCAGCCCGGTCGCCAGCGGCGGTCTGAACACCACCGCCCGCGACCTGGCCCGGTTCGGCCAGATGCTCCTCGACGACGGCAGGGTGGGCGGCGACCAGGTCGTCCCCCCGGGCCTGGTCCGCACCCTGCGTGCCGGCGGCGACCCGGCCGCGTTCGCACGCTGCGCGGACGTCGCGCACATGTCGGGGTGGAGCTATCGCGCCCAGTGGTGGATCACCCCGGAGGGACATCCGACGGCGTGGGGCGTGTGCGGTCAGATCCTGTGGATCGACCAGGACGCCGGGCTCGTGCTGGCCCGGCTGGCCTCGGCGCCCGACAGCGTCGACTCCGCTCGCGACGTCGACGAGGCCAGCCTCTGCGAGACCGTCCTGAGCTACTTCCGCGGCTGAACGACGCCGAGCCGCCGGCCGGTGGTCCGGCCGACCTCCGGACTCGGGCCTACCTCGGTGTCCGGGCGCGCCTCGGGATCGGGCGCTCTCACAGGCTCGGTGAAGGCGCGCAGGATCGCCACGGTCGCCTCGGCCAGCACCTGCTCACCATGGGGCGTCCCGCCGTCCACGGCTCCGCTGTGCTCCTGGATGCGGTAGCCGTCGTGCAGGGCCGAGATCGCACTCATCATGTCCTCCAGGCGCCACGGCTCGCGCAGCTTGAGGGATCCGGCCATCAACAGGGCGTGGTAGATCGGGCGCGCGGCCGTGGCCTGGTCGCGATACGACGTCTGCAGGGCCTCCCCCACCCGGGGCAGCCTGCTGTACGGGACGAACAGCAGGGACAGGTCGTAGATCTCGGTCGTGCGGGCGATCCGGTAGGCCATGATCGCCAGCTCGGCCAGCATCTCCTCGACCGGACCCCCGGCCGCGATCAGCTCCAACGTCCGGGCCGCCAGCCGGTCCTCGGCCGGCAACGGCTCCTCGGTGAGCAGATGCACCATCAGGTCGGCTTGGAAGGCGGCCTGCGTCGGCCAGAACTGGTAGATCGCGCCCGTGGTGACCGCGCCCCGGTCCTGGCCCTCACTCAGCTCGATCTCGGTGGCGACCCTGGCCACGTCGGTGAGCCGGATGTGGGACAGCGCCCGGGCGGCGGCGTCCTCGTCCGCGTCGCGCAGCCGGTCGACCGCCAGCTTGCTGCCGGCGCGGAGCATCAGCCGGCGGGTGGCGTCGGCGCTGCGACGGGTGCGCCGTGGTCGCGAATCCGGCAACGATCTGTCCTTTCCTCTTGACACCTGTGCCGTTAGCGTAGACATTCTACGGATAAAGCAACACTCTCACGCTCAACCTCGGGTGACTACGACAACTGTCCCACACGAGACGATCGGGGTATCACAGTGCGCACCAGCCTCCGGAGATCCTTCAGCACCGCCCTGGCGGTCGGGAGCCTGTGCCTGGTCGCCGCCTGCGGCTCCGGCGGGTCCTCGAGCCCGGCAAGCACGGCGGCCCGCGACGGCTCCCCCGTCCGAGGGGGCAGCTTGACGGTCGCCGTTCCGGACGCGATCGACGGCTGGAAGCCCGACTCAGCGGTCCAGGTGTCGACGTACCAGCTGATCCGCGAGGTAGAGGCGCCGCTGCTCGAGGTCAGTGCCGACGGTCAGAAGATCGCGCCCGGGCTCGCCGCCTCGTGGACGTACGACGCCTCGCGGACCGCGCTGACCCTGCGGCTGCAGCCGGGCGCGGCGTTCAGCGACGGCGCACCGGTCACCGCCGCCGACGTGGTGTTCTCGGTGAAGCAGTGGATGTCGGGCCCGCAGTACGGCGCGCTCTACTCGGCGTTCATCAAGGGCGCCACCGCCAAGGGCGGCGACAAGGTCGTGATCACCCTCACCGCGCCCTCGTCAGCCCTGCTCGGGATGCTCACCTGGAGCAACTCCGCTGTCTTCCCCGCCGACTTCGGCGGCCGCAGCGCCGCTGCGTTCTTCAAGTCGCCGATCGGTGCGGGCCCCTTCGCGATCAAGTCCGCCACCGACGACCAGATCTCGCTGGTCCGCAACGAGCACTACTGGGCCAAGGGCCAGCCCTACTTGGACTCGCTGGTCTACAAGGTCGTCGACGACAACAGCCAGCGCCTGCTCCAGGTGCAGAGCGGTGAGGCGGGACTCGCCGACCGCGTGCCGATCGACTTCTTGTCCACCGTCGCCGGCGCCGACACCGTGGTGAGCGTCCCGTCGAGCTCCATGAGCCTGATCTCGTTCGCCGAGAGCACCCCCTCGGCGGCGACCGCCGACCCGCACTTCCGCAAGGCGGTGTCCTTGGCCATCGATCGGAGCGCCCTCGTCTCCTCCGTGTACGGCGGGAAGGCGAGCGTCGCCAAGGGCGTGCTGCCCCCTCGCGTGCCGGGCAGTGACGGTTGCCCGACCTGCGCCTGGGAGACCTACGACCCCGCCGCCGCGAAAGCGCAGCTGGCGCAGGCCAAGGGCGACCGGGACACGCTCGAGCTGCTGGTCGACTCGTCGCGAGGCGTCGACCTGCTCGCCGCCCAGGCGATCCAGCCGATGCTGGCCGCTGTCGGGATCGACGTCTCGATCAAGCAGGTCGACTCCGCGACCCTGCTCACCCGGATCTCCTCCGGTGACTTCTCGATGATGATCGGCAACTACTCCGCGCAGGCCCCGACCGCGGTCGACCCCCTGTCGTTCGTGGCGGCGACCAGCTACCTGTTCACCGGCGCCTCTCCGACCCCGGCCCTGACCGCCCTGGGGCAGGTCTCGGCGGCCCAGAGCGCGGCCGGCCAGACCAAGGCGGTCGCGGGCTTCGAGCAGCAGAACTACGCTGCGGCCAAGGTCGTGCCGCTCGTGTCGCCGAACGTCTCGTCCGTGCTCGGCCCCGACACCCACGGCTTGACCCTGCTCCCCTCCGGCCTGTACGACGCTTCCGCACTCTGGGTCGGCCACTAGAAGTCGGTGACCGGCGGGGGCGGGCGGGGCCGGGTCGAAGCGAACAGGAAGGACCACCACGATGCCCGCGACCGGCAGCCGGTACACCTTCGTGTGGCACCGGCTGCTCCAGAGCGTGCCCCTGCTGCTGGCCGTCACGTTCCTGGTCTTCCTGATCACCAAGGTGACCCCGGGCAACCCGGCGCGGACGATCCTCGGACCCAAGGCGACCAGCGAGCAGGTCTCCAGGCTCAGCCACCAGCTGGGCTACGACCGCGGAGTGCCCACGCAGTACTGGCGCTTCCTGGAGCGTCTCGTCCACGGTGACCTGGGAGACTCCGCCCGGACCGGGAACGCGGTCACCTCGGTGATCGCCACGCATCTCGCGCCGACGGTCTGGATGGTGGTCGCCTCGGCGCTGCTGACCTCCCTGGTGGCCGTGCCGCTGGCCTGGGCCGCCGCCGCGCACCGCGACAGCTGGCTGGACCACCTGCTGCGGACGTCGAGCATCTTCGCCCTCTATCTGCCCACCTTCTGGGTCGGGCTGGTGCTGGTGCGTTTCGTCGCCCTGCCCACCGGCTGGTTCCCGGTCTCGGGGTTCGGTGACGGCGTCACCGGACACCTCCGCTCCGTGGTCCTGCCGGCGATCTCGTTGAGCCTCGGCCTGGCGCCGGTGGTGGCTCGCAGCCTGCGGACGGCGATGATCGACGTCCTCGAGTCCGACTACGTGGCCGCGGCACGGGCGGCCGGGGTCCGGGGGTGGTCGCTGTTCCGCTGGTACGTCGTCCGCAACTCGCTCTCCCCTGCAGTCAGTCTGCTCGCCGTCCAGATCGGCTTCCTGCTGTTCGGGGTGGTGGTCCTCGAGGTCACCTTCGACATCAACGGACTCGGCTCGGAGCTGGTGACCGCAGCCGTGGGCAAGGACCTCCTGGTGACCCAGGGCATCACCCTGGTCTTCGCGCTGGCGGTGGTGGTGGTCAACCTGGTGGCGGACCTGCTCCTGGTCGTGATCGACCCCCGGGTGCGTGCCTCGTGACGGCGGCCCTGGTCGACCCCCTCATCGACCCCCTCGACAACTCCGTCAACGAGCGGCGATCCGCCGCCAGTGGGCGCGGGCGCGCCAAGCTCGTCGTCGGCGGGAGCCTCGTCGCCGCGCTCGTCCTGGTCGCGGTGTTCGCCGGGGCGATCGCGCCCCACGACCCCTTGAAGCAGGACCTCCTGCACCGGCTCGCCGATCCCGGCGGGGCGCACCTGCTCGGCACCGACGCGCTCGGCCGTGACGTCTTCTCCCGCCTTGTGTACGCGACCCGCGTCGACCTCCGGGTGGGCGTCCTGTGCGCCGTCGTCCCCATGCTCGTCGGCACCTTGGTGGGCGCCACAGCCGGCTTCTACGGCGGCGTCGCGGACACCCTGGTCACCCGGCTCATCGACCTGGTGCAGTCGTTCCCCGTGCTGGTCTTCTTCCTCGCCCTGCTCGGCGCCCTGGGCATCCCCCAGGCGTTCTTGTTCCTCGGACCCGGCGAGCTGCCGGTAGTGATCGTCTTCGCCGCCGTCGGCTGGATCGTCTACGCGCGCCTCATCCGGGGCGAGGTGCTCCGAGTGCGCGAGCTCGACTACGTGCAGGCCGCCCGTGCCGCAGGCCTGTCTCGCCCCCGGGTCCTGCTCCGTCACGTGCTTCCCAACGCGGTCAACCAGACGATCGTGTACGTCGTCCTCGACGTCGGGCTGGCCATCCTCGCGATGGCCACGTTGTCCTTCCTCGGTCTCGGCATCCCCGCACCCGTTCCCGAGTGGGGGGCGATGATCGCGGAGAACCGTCCCTACTTCGCCGACCAGTGGTGGCTCGTGGTCACCCCCGGCCTGTCCGTCAGCGTGCTCGGCGTCGGACTCGCGCTGGTCGGCGACGGCCTCGACGACCTCCTGAAGCAGTCATGACCGACCTCCTCCAGGTGCGCCGCCTCCGGGTCGATGTCGGTTCCGGCCGCCACCGGCGCCCGGTCGTCCACGGGGTCGACCTGGGAGTGCAGGCGGGCGAGTGCGTGGGCATCGTGGGCGAGTCCGGCTCGGGGAAGAGCCTCACGATGCGGGCGGTGATCGGGTTGCTCCCCCTCGGGACCCGGCTCACCGGCGGCACGCTGAGGATCGCCACCGACGGCGAGCTCACGCCGTACGAACCCGAGGAGATCCGGGGCCACGGCATCGCCATGGTGGTCCAGGAGCCGATGACCGCCCTGAACCCGACCCGGCGGGCCGGCGACCTCGTCGCCGACGGGGTCCTCTCCGCACGGGCGTCTCGCATCTCGCGGCGGCGCGCACGCGAGGTCGCCGTCGAGCTGATGGGTGAGGTCGGCATCCCGGACCCGCGACGACGCGCGACTGCGTACCCGCACGAGCTCAGCGGTGGTCTGCGTCAGCGCGTGATGATCGCCATGGCCCTGGCCGGGAACCCCCGGCTGCTGCTGTGCGACGAGCCGACGACGGCTCTCGACGTGACGGTCCAGGACCAGATCCTGGGCCTGCTCGACGGTCTACGTCGGGATCGGGGCCTGGCTCTGCTGTTCGTGACCCACGACCTGGGCGTGGTCGCCCAGATCGCGCAGCGTCTCCTGGTGATGAAGGACGGCCGGATCGTCGAGGAGGGCCCGACCGCGGAGGTGCTGGCTCGCCCCCGCCACCCCTACACCGTCGCGCTGCGTTCCGGGGCCGCGGCGATCGAGGGCCGACGCACCACGGAGGTGGGCTGATGCTCCAGACGACGGGGCTCGGTGTGAAGGGGGCCGGGGTGACGGGGCTCGAGGTGAGGGGGCTGCACGTTCGCTACCGGGTGCCCGCCGGCCTGGGCCGGAAGCCGTCGTACGTCGACGCGGTGAACGGCGCGGACCTCTCGGTCGCTGCCGGGTCGAGCCTCGGCGTGGTCGGCGAGTCCGGATGCGGCAAGAGCTCGCTGGCCCGGGCCATCTGCGGCATCGGGCCGATCACCTCCGGGTCGGTATCGGTCGGCGGCGTCGAGCTGACGAGGCGCCGGGACCGGGCGGCCGCCCGGCGCGTTCAGATGGTGTTCCAGGACCCGACCTCCTCGTTGAACCCGCGCCGCACGATCGGCTCCATGCTGCGCGAGCTCCTCACCGTGCACGGGCTCCGGACGGGGGCCGCCGTGGACCGCCGCGCCGCCGAGCTGCTCGAGCTCGTGGGACTCCCCGCCTCGGCGCTCGGCGACCGGCCACACGCCTTCTCGGGCGGGCAACGCCAACGCATCGGCATCGCCCGGGCCCTGGCCCTCGAGCCCGAGGTCCTGATGGCCGACGAGGCGGTCAGTGCCCTCGACGTCTCGACCCAGGCCGTCGTGGTGGACCTGTTGCACACCCTGCGGGCCGAGCTCGGGCTGTCGCTGGTCTTCATCTCCCACGACCTCGGTGTGGTCCGGGCGGTCTGCGACAGCGTCGCGGTGATGTACCTCGGCACGATCGTCGAACAGGGTCCGACCGAGATGCTGTTCGAGAGCCCAAGGCATCCCTACACGCGCGCCCTGCTGGACGCCGTACCCCGGATCGACGTCGTCCGCCCACCGGGAAGCGCCCGCCTGTCCGGGGAGCCGCCGAGCCCGCTCGACGTGCCGACCGGATGTCCCTTCCATCCCCGCTGCCCCGTGGCCGTCGCACGGTGCCGGACCGAGCAACCGGTGCCTGTCGAGATCGACGGGCAGACCGTGTCCTGCCATCTCTGGCCACATGGGTCCTGACCCGGCGGTGCCCTCCCGAGAGCGAGCCATGACCTTCTACGACGAGGACCACGAGGCCTACCGGCTCACCGTTCGCGAGTTCCTGCGCCGCGACGTGGACCCCCACCACGCGACGTGGGAGCAGGAGCGTGTGGTGCCGCGTCCGGTCTGGGAGGCGGCCGCCCGTCGTGGACTGCTCGGCCTGGCCGTCCCGGAACGTCTCGGTGGCGGTGGGGTGGAGGACTACCGCTACCGCATGGTCGTGGCCGAGGAGGTCGCCCGGATCGCCGCGACCTCGTTCGGGTTGGGGCTGAGCCTGCAGGACGACGTGGTCACCCCCTACTTCCTCGACCTCGGGAACGCCGCCCAGCACGAGCGCTGGCTCTCGGGTCTGGCCTGCGGCCGGCTGATCGGCGCGATCGCGATGAGCGAGCCGGGCGCGGGCAGCGACCTCCAGGGCATCCGGGCCTCGGCCAGGCTTGAGGGCGACGACTGGGTCCTCTCGGGACAGAAGACGTTCATCTCCTCCGGAGGCACCGCCGACGTGGTGGTCGTGGTGGCGCGCACCGACCCGGGGCAGGCCTCATCCGGGCTGACGCTGCTCGTGGTCGAACGCGACCAGCCCGGCTTCACCCGCGGCCGCGTCCTGGACAAGCTGGGTCTCCATGCCCAGGACACTGCCGAGCTGTTCTTCGACGGCGTGCGGGTGCCGCGCGAGCACGTGCTGGGCGAGGAGGGCCGCGGGTTCGTCCACCTCGTCGAGCGACTGCCCCGCGAGCGGCTCTCGATCGCGGTGGCCGCTGTCGCGGCGGCCCGAGCCGCACTGGCCTGGACCACCGAGCACGTCTTCTCACGGACCGCCTTCGGAGTGCGGGTGGGAGACCTGCAGAACACCCGGTTCGTGCTGGCCGAGCTGGAGACCGAGGTGGACGTGGCGTCGGCGTACGTCGAGCAGTGCGCACTACGCCTGAACGCACGCGCCCTGTCGGCCGTCGACGCAGCGAAGGCCAAGTGGTTCGCCACCGAGCTCCAGGTGCGGCTCACGAGCCGCTGTCTGCAGCTGTTCGGCGGCTACGGGTACATGACGGAGTACGCGATCGCCCGGGCCTTCCTCGACTCCCGCGTGCAGACCATCTACGGCGGCACCACCGAGGTGATGAAGGAGATCATCGGCCGCGACATCGCCGCGCGACAGCCAGGTCCTGGACACACATCCGGTCCCCGGGGAGCTCCTCGGGGACCCAACGCGGATAGTGCTGGACGCTGAGGGTCAGCGGCCCATGTTGGTCTCGAAGGTGCGGTCGACCGTGCCGTTGTCGGTGACCTTGAAGGTCAGCTTCTTGCCCTGGGCCTCATTCACGCCGAGCGGGTCGGTCTCAAAGGTCAGGTTCAGGATGGTGGCGTGGCGACGGACGACCTCGTTGGCCGACACGCTGCCGGTGACCGGGACGGTGGTGATCGCCGGCTCGCTGGTGAACACGTAGTCGGTGTTGTCGATCGCGATGTCGCGGATGACGCCGTCACCCAGGACGCCCGAGCCTAGCGAGAAGCCTGCGGCCTGCATCTGGGCGCCCGGCAGCCCGGCCTGCCACTGAACGAGGGTTCCGTGCCAAGCCGATCCGCTGCCGCCGGTGCAGTGGCTCTCGGTGATCAGCTGGTCGCTGGACTCGGTCGCGACCACAGCGGTCCCGTCGCAGGACGGCGCGGCCAGCTTCGCCTGTGCGCTGGAGCCGTTGGTCAGCCAGAAGTCGTGGCCGTAGGCAGCCTCACCGACGAGGATGTTGTAGTCGTTGCTGTTCCCCGACGTCTGGTCGGCGTCGAAGACGAGCTGAGAACCCGGGGCCGGTGTCGTGCCGTTCAGGTCAAGCCGGCGCTGGCCGGCAGGCCCTGAGGCGCGACCGGGAAGTACTCGGCCGCCTTCGCGTTCGAGGTGGCGTCGTCGGTGTAGACATGCACGCCTTCCTTGAGGAACTCGTCGTGACCGGACGAGCCCCTCTCGGACAGGGCCGAGATGAGATCGTTCTGGCGGACCATCATCGTGATCGCCGGGGCGGCGTGAGCCCACCGGCGCGAGCGTCGGCAACATCGCTGCAGTCGTGGCAATGCTGACCATGGTCATGAGCTTCTCGGCCACAGGCCGCTCGCACCGACCTGACCACCCAGGCCCCGGTCCCGGTCCCGGTGCGCAGGTACCACCAGGCCCAGGGCGTGTCCCTCACTCTGATGACCAAGATCAAGGGCTGAGGATGGCGGAGGCCACCCAGCCGTCGAAGGCGGCTGGGCCTCCGCCATCCTGTTCTACAGAGTCAGCCTACCTTGATGACCGACACGTTCGGGGTGACCACGAACTTGCCGGAGTCTGCCGAGCCGGTGTCGTCCGCGTAGCCGAACGCCTGGACCTTGATCGTCTGCGTAGCGCTCAGCGTGATGGTGCGCACGGTGGTGCAGGAAGCCTCACGGTTGGCGGTCGCGGAGGCGAGGCCTGTGAAGCACGTGCCGTAGTCCTGGCCGAAGGTCGTACCGTCGTCACCCCGGATGGCGAGTTGCAGCCGGGTCAGCCCGCTGGTGGCGGTGTCCGAGTGGAAGAAACCGTCCCCGGTGATGAGGTAGGTGCCAGCAGGCAGGCTGAACGATCCAAGGTCGGTGTGCAGGGCGGCGAACGAGCCACCGATGGCGGTGATCGTCTGCGGGTTGGTGGTGAAGTTCTCGACCGAGGACCCGAGCACGTCGGGCCTGTGGAGCAGTCCGACCACGTTCGGGTTCATGTCCTTCTGGTGGACCGACCCGTCCTTGATTACGCGGCTGTTCGCTGCGCCCGTGGCGATGTCGTGGGCAGTAATCCGGCTGGCAGCCGTTGCGGTTCCTCCGATGACGAGCACCGTTGCGATACCGATACCGGCCACGGTGAGCAACCGAGAGTTGCGGAGTTTCATTCGTTGGGTTCTCTTTCTGTTCTCCCCTGGCTTGTTCCAGAGGACGCGCTTAGGGGAATCAGTTGTCTCCTAAGGTGAGATGCACTTCCCTCCGACGGGGGAAGACTCTCGACGAACATGGTTGCTTTGGAAAACTATGTTCCCGAGAGTGAGCGCACTTTAACCCCCGCCACCGACATCCCGGGCGCCGACACCCTCAGGGGTGAGTCCACGGGTCACGAGGATGCCGTGGCCGCACCCCCGGATGGCTCCGACCGGCTCCCGGTGGAGTGGTGTCTCAGGCCTGTTCCACCCCACGACTGTCCGCGAGGATCTGCTCGGCCAGCCAGGCGGCGTCGTCCCGGACGAACCCCAGCAGGGCCGAGCCGCGGGTGTGCTGCCACGGCAGCCCGAGGAACGACAGTCCGGGGAGGCGGGTGCGGCCGCGCTCGTGCACCACGCGCCCGTCGACGACGACGCCGGGGACCTCGATCCAGGAGTGGTCGAGGCGGAAGCCGGTGGCCCAGATGACCGTGGCCGGCCGGAGGCTCGTGCGGCCCGCGAACGTGAGGGTGTCGCCGGTGGCGACGGTCACCCGAGGGCGGAGGTCGACCCCGGCGGCCAGCAGGTTCTTGTCGGGGGTGCCGATCACCAGGTCGCCGCGAGCCCTCATCCGCCTCGCCAGCGGCGACGACCCGGTCCTGGTGATGACGCCGAGCATGGTCAGCCACCGGAACAGGTCGCGGCCGAGGACGCGCTGCGGGAGCTGCACCGACCGAGAGCCGACGGCGAGGGTGACGTCGTGGGTCGCGGCGAGCTCGAGGGCGATCTGACGACCCGTGTTGCCGGCGCCGACGACCAGCACGGGGCCGGCGGGGATCTCGCCCGGGTTGCGGTAGGCCGCGCTGTGCAGCTGGGTCACCGAGCCGTCCAGGCCGGCACCGACGGCCGGGACGACCGGGACCTGGAAGAGCCCGGTGGCGACCACGACCTGGCGGGCCCGGAGCAGGCCCTGCGTGGTCTGCGCGACGAACCGGTCGCCGTCTCGGCGCAGCGCGGTCACACGCGTGCCGAGCAGCACCGGGAGCTCGTACGCCGCGGCGTAGGCCTGCAGGTAGTCGGCGACCTGGTCCTTGGTCGGGTAGGTGTCGGCCGGGGCCGGGAACGCCATGCCGGGCAGGGCGTCGTACTGGGCCGGGGTGAACAGCTTCAGCGAGTCCCAGCGGTTGCGCCAGGTGTGGCCGACCTCAGCGGCGGCCTCCAGGACCACAAAG